>WBXD01000076.1 GCA_008932935.1 Verrucomicrobiota bacterium | reverse complement strand
GCCCTTACTCTATCCATGGGCCATGGCGGTTGGCAACCGCCGCTCCTTGAGTGCGGTGGCTCGCCACCGCCTGGCCCTGCCAGCTTGCTGGCGCGTGGCGGGTTAAGGCGGAGAGCAAGCGAAACGCTGAGGGGCGGAGGCCGCAGAGAGGCAGATTGAGGCTGAGAATAATTGGAATGGCAGCCCTGCTGGAAAGTGGACCCCTCAGGATTTCACTCAGCGTCTATCTCTGCGGCCGCCGTCGACTCAGCATTTCGAAGCTATCAAATGAAGATGCCCGCCAGCGGGCATCTTCATTTGATCCACGGGCAGAGCGCCGCTATCTCACACTTTCAGCCGACGCTCCCAAGAGGGTTCGGCAGGATGCCAAACCCTGCCGGCAGGATGCCGGCGCTCCCCATCCACCGTTATACTATTTATCTGTCACTTAGTTCTTCGGAAGAGGGTTCGGCAGGATGCCAAACCCTGCCAGCAGGATGCCGGCGCTCCCCGCATCGCTGTGGTTTCCACGCCTAGATGTCGGCTAGGCGTCTGGGGCTGACGTATTTGCCGTAGCAGAGGGCTTGTTTTGAGAGGCGGTGTGATCCGCGGGACTTTGGCTTGTCACTTCAAGACTGGCAGCCTAGGGTCACTGGCGTGATTCCCAACGTCCTCGCCGAACGCTATGCCTCGCCTGCCATTCAAGCCATTTGGTCCGCGGAGGGCCGCATCGTGCTCGAACGCGAGTTCTGGATTGCCGTGATGAAGGCCCAACGCGATCTGGGCCTGGACGTGCCGACTGCGGCGATTGCCGACTACGAGCGGGTCAAACATCAGGTGGACACGGCCTCGATCATGGCGCGGGAAAAAATCACCCGCCACGATGTCAAGGCGCGCATCGAGGAATTTAATGAGCTCGCTGGCCACGAACAAGTCCACAAGGGGCTTACTTCGCGCGATCTCACCGAAAACGTCGAGCAACTGCAGGTCTATCGCTCGTTGCAGGTGGTCCGCGACAAGACGCTCGCCGCCCTGCGCCGGATGCGCGAGCGCGCCGAAACTTGGGCCGACTGGGTCATCACCGCCCGCACCCACAACGTCGCGGCGCAACCCACCACGCTGGGCAAGCGGGTGGCCATGTTCGGCGAAGAATTGCTAGTCTCACTGGCCGCGCTCGACGTCGTCATCGCGGGCTATGCGGTGCGCGGCTTGAAAGGCGCGGTGGGCACCCAGATGGATCAGTTGTCATTGTTTGACGGCGACGCCCAAAAAGTCGCCGCCCTGGAACAGCGCGTAGTGGCCCATCTCGGCATGCCCGCGGTGTGGACCAACGTCGGCCAGGTCTATCCGCGCTCGCTGGATTTACGGGTGGTGGCGGCCCTCACCGAGTTGGCGTCCGCACCCGCGTCGTTTTGTAAAACGCTGCGGCTGATGGCCGGCCATGAGACGGCCAGCGAAGGGTTTGCGCCGGGCCAGACGGGCTCCAGCGCCATGCCCCACAAAATGAACTCGCGTTCCTGCGAACGGGTCAACGGCTTGCACGTGATCCTCAAAGGCTATCTGGCGATGGCCGCGGGTCTCGCCGGCGACCAGTGGAACGAAGGGGACGTCTCCTGTTCGGTGGTGCGCCGCGTCATGTTGCCCGACGCGTTTTTCGCCAGCGACGGCTTGCTGGAAACCTTCCTAACAGTTCTCGAGCAAATGGACGCATGGCCCGCGCTCATCGCCGCAGAAACCCAGCACTATCTCCCATTCCTGATGACCACCACCATCATGATGGAGGCAGTCAAGGCCGGCGTAGGCCGCGAAACCGCCCACCATGCCATCAAGGAACACGCCCTCGCCACCGTGCGCGACCTGCGCCATGGCACCGCCACCCACAACAATCTCATCGATCGACTGGCCGCCGATCCACGCCTCGGCTTGTCCCGCACGACGCTCGCTGCCATCGTCGCCGGTGGCGATCACGCGGTGGGTGCCGCACAGGCGCAAATCGCCATTTTCTCCAGAAATGTTAGAAAACTTGAGTCCGCCAATCCTGCCGCTGCCGCCTACGTCCCAGGGGCAATCCTGTGAAAAATCCCTTTCCGGCCATGGCCATAGACATGGACGACAGATGGCCGTTTGAGCGGATTCGCGAGTTCTACCTCTATCAGGAACTGGTGCTGCTGGCGGCCATCAAGCGCGGCGACCGCTGCGAGGCGCGGCGGATTATCAATCACTTGTTAGTGCATATCTACAGCGCTGGCGAGCAATGCAATGAGTTGCTCAAGGGCCTGCTGCTGGAGTTGGTAGTGATGATGTCGCGCGCTGCGCTGGAAGCCGGCGCGTCCCCGAGGGAATTGCTAGGCATGCGATTTTCCCATCTGTCGGAATTGGCTGAGATCGACGACGACAAGGCGCTGGCGGCATGGCTGCGCGGGACGCTGGAGCGCCTGTTCACCGCGATGGGAAGCCAGCAGAGCTTTGACGTACCGGTGTTGGTGAGTTCCTCGTTGCGTTTTCTGCGCCAGCACATGGCGCGCGAACTCACTCGCAGCGAACTCGCCAGGCACGTTGGCATTTCCGCCGGCCATCTCACGCAATTGCTCAAGGAGCGCACTGGCCGCTCGTTCGTAGAGTTATTGCGCGAGGTGCGGGTGCAGGCGGCGTGTGCCTTGCTGTTGCAAACGCCAAAGTCGCTGGCGGAGATTGCCACGGACTGTGGTTTTTGCGATCAGAGTTATCTAACCCACGTGTTCAAGGCGCTGCGAGGGATGACGCCCAAACAATACCGCGACAGTACGCGGAGCGCGGCCTTGAACGCAGCACTCCTCGTCTCAGATGATACTTGAAATAACACCATGATTCCCCCACCACATGATCATCAGCCAAGGAAAGGAAGTCATCGAGTGAGTGCCACCATCTTGATCTCTCCGCGCTCGCTCACTGCCACCGGTCATCCTGCCCTCGCCCGCTTGCAAGACGCCGGCTACGAGTTGGTTTTCACAACTCCCGGCCAACAACCCACAAGCGCCGAATTGCTGCAAGTGCTGCCAGGTTGCGTCGGTTATCTGGCGGGCGTCGAAGAAGTCGGCGCACAGCTGCTGGAAACCGCGCAGACATTGCGGGTGATCAGCCGCTACGGCGTTGGCACTAACAATATCGACATGGCAGCCGCCCGGCGCCTGGGCATCAGCGTATGCACGACGCCGGGGGCCAATGCCCGGGGCGTGGCCGAGCTGACCATGGCACACCTGCTCGCGCTAGCCCGCTGGGTGCCTTTCAGTGACCAAGCTCTCAAAGCGGGTGGCTGGCAACGCCGCAAAGGCATGGAAGTGTGCGGCAAGACGCTCGGCTTGGTTGGCTGTGGCCATGTGGGCCGCTTGGTCGCCCGCTTCGCCATTGGCATGGATATGAAAGTGCTCGCCTACACTGTGAGGCCGGACACAACGTTTGCTCCGTCACCGGATTTTCGCTTCGCGCCGCTGGCCGACGTGCTGTGCCAATCCGACGTGATCAGCCTGCACTGCCCGGCACCCGGCGACGGCCGGGCCATGATCGATGCGGCGGCGCTGGCCGCGATGAAGCAGGGCGTGTTTCTGATCAATACGGCACGCGCCGAGTTGGTGGATGCGGCGGCATTGGCCGCGGCGTTGCAAAGCGGCAAAGTCGCGGGAGCAGCGATGGATGTATTCCGCTCAGAACCGCCCACCGGCGATCCTCTGGTGGCCTACGATCGGGTTGTCGCCACGCCGCACATCGGTGGCTTCACCGAGGAAAGCGTGGACCGCATGGTTGAGATGGCGGTGGACAACCTGCTGCAGGCACTCGGCGGATCATGTAACTGATATCAAACGCCGGATGCGCCCAAGCGTTATTAGACGCCGCCTTGCCAGTGCAGTGCCTAATGCCGGATGTGCAGTGTTATTACGAATGGATAGGGCACAACCCGTAGCCCGCAGCGCCTCCATGCGCAGTCTCACTAGAGGATTTCCTGCACGAAGGGCTGCTTTTGGAAAATGGCGAAGGCGTGGGGTTCTTCACCGGTGCCGAGAAAGCGCGGCGCAATGCCGAGTTGGTCGTGGATGGTCACGGCGATGCCTCCCTTGCCAGAGCCGTCGAGCTTGGTGACAATGAGCCCGTCGAGCGGGCAAGCCTTGTGAAATTCCTTGGCTTGGGTGAGTGCGTTGGTGCCAGTGGTGGCATCGACGACTAGCAAGGTAAGGTGGGGTGCAGATGGATCCTGTTTGGCGAGGGTGCGGCGAATTTTGCCGAGTTCTTCCATCAGGTTGTGGCGGGTGTGGATGCGCCCGGCGGTATCGCAGATGAGGAAATCACTGCGGCCGGCGATGGCTTTTTGATGGGCGTGATAACACACCGACGATGGATCGGCATTCGGGTTGCCAGTGACCACCGGCAAGTCCAACCGTTCACCCCAGCGCTGGAGCTGCTCGACGGCGGCGGCACGGAAGGTATCGGCCGCAGCCAGCACAATCGAGTGGCCGCGCTGCTTGAACCACAGCCCGAGCTTGGCCGAGGAGGTGGTCTTGCCGGTGCCATTGACGCCAACGACCAAAATGACATAAGGCAGAGCGTCGGGCCGCACTTGTGGCGGTGGCGTGTCGGCCGGCAAGCGCTCCAGCAAGTGGCGGCGGGTTGTTTCCACCACATCAGCGGCGGAAATCGTGCGGCCCAGCTCGCGCAGTTCGGCGATGATGCGGGTGGTGAGCTGGATGCCCAGATCGGAGGCAATGAGGTCGGCCTCAATTTCATCCCAATCGATTTCGGCACGATTGGTTATTTTATTAAACAGTGATTTGAAAAAACCTGCCATGGGGGGGAGAAAGAGTTATAGGTTATTAGGAAAGAAGACGCAAGACCGCTGCGCTCCAAGACACAAGACCGCTGCGCTCCAAGACAAGAGTAGAGCCGTTGGGCGGAGCTTGGCAGCTCTTATTCCAGTCTTCTGTCTTCTGTCTCATAGTCTTGTGTCTTGCGTCTTCAAATCTTGCACCTCCGCTGCTAGGCGGCTGATGGCGGCTGGAGTGTGTGCGGCGGATAGGCTGATGCGCAGGCGGGCGGTGCCGCGCGGGACGGTGGGAAAACGAATCGCAGGCACTAACAGGCCATGGGTTGCCAGTACCGCCGCTGCAGCCATGGCGGCTTCGCTGCTGCCTAACACAACCGGCAGGATTGGCGTGGTGTGGCCTGCCAGCAGGCCGCTGGCGCGTTGGAAGGTGGCGAGGTGGCCGCGGAGCGTGGCGCGGAAAGCGTGGCCCTCGGGGGAGCCGATGAGTTGCAGCGAGGTGAGGGCGGCATGGGCGATGGCGGGCGGCGGCGCGGTGGAAAAAATGAATGAGCGCGCGCGGTTGACCAACAAGTCGATCCACTCACGAGAGGCGGCGAGATAACCGCCAGCCAGTCCAACGGCCTTACTGAGAGTACCCATTTGGAAGGTGATGCGTGCTTGCAGGCCGAGGGCGTCGGCCAAACCCATGCCATGTTCGCCCAACACGCCAATGGCATGCGCTTCGTCCAACAATAGCAAGGCATCATGAGCTTCGGTGAGTTCGACGATTTCGCGCAGCGGGCAAAGGTCGCCATCCATGCTGAAGACCGACTCGGTAACCACCAAGATGCGGGCGGTGGCAGACTTGGCGCGGAGGGAGCGCAGCAAGCGGGCGAGTTTGTCGAGATCGTTGTGCGGAAACACGCGGAGGGTGGCACCGGAGAGGCGGGCGGCATCGACGAGGCAGGCGTGGCAGAGCTTGTCGAGCACGACGCAATCGCCCTTGCCAACAATCGCCGGGATCACCCCGATGGCCGTGGCAAAGCCGGACGCAAACGTCAGCGCCGCGGCCGTTTGCTTGGCCGCCGCCAGGGCATCCTCGAGCGCCTGATGCGGCGGCAGACTGCCGCAGACGAGGCGCGAGGCGGTGGCACCGACTCCGAAGCGCTGGATGCCCTCGATGCAGGCGGCTTCGATGGCGGGATGGCGGGCGAGGCCGAGGTAGTCGTTGGACGCGAAATTGACGAGGCTGCGGCCATCGCGAACGACCTGGGTGCCGGCGGCGGAGTCGAGCGGGCGGAGCGAGCGCAAGAGTCCGCTGGCGGCGAGTTGGCGCAGAACTTCGGCGGGAGTGGTCAATTTCAAAAAGGAAGTCGAATGGGTGGCAGCGGCATTTTTAACCACTGATTACCTTTTGTTTGGGGTGCAAGGCAATGATGCAATTTGGGCTGGCAAAAAAATCAATTAGAGGCGGTGGCGGGGCGTTCGAGCGCCCAGCGCAGGAGTTTTTCGGAGTCCTTCCAGATATTGGCGGTACTATCCTTAAGTATGACGGTAATGGCCGAGCGGCCGTTGAGCGAACCGGAAGCCACGAGGCAACGACCGGCCTGGTTGGTGGTGCCGGTTTTCATGCCATCGCAGTAGGGCAGGGATTTGAGGAGGTGATTGGTATTTTCGATCTCGCGGGTGCGGCCATTGTTGAATTGAAAGGTGAACGCCTTGGTGGCGGAGTACGACCGAAACAACGGGCTGCGGTAAGCGGCTCGGGCAGCGATGGCCATGTCGCGGGCACTCGAATGCTGACCAGCCATGGGCAGGCCGTTGGGATTGGTGAAGTTGGAATTGCGCATGCCGAGGGAGGCTGCCTTGCGGTTCATCAGGGCGGCGAAACCCTCCTGACTGCCACCCACGTCGCGGGCCAAGGCACGGGCGACATCGTTGGCGCTTTTCACGACGAGCACTTTGAGCAATGCGCGGCGGCTGTAGTGTTCGCCAGGCTTGAGCTCGAGCTTGGTGGGCTCGCATGCACCATCCGACGCCTCGATGGTCACCGTGGAGTCGATATCGCCGGCATCCAGAATGCACAGGGCGGTAATGATTTTCTGGGTGCTGGCGACCGGGCGGGGCACATCCGCATTTTTGGCATAAAGCACCCGGCCGCTTTGGGCGTCGATCACGATGACGCTTTCGCCGGCGACCGGTGGGGGCGGGGTGGGAGGCACGGACGCGGAACTGCCTGACGACTGGGCAGCCGGGACGGGAGTGGCGGCGGACTGACGGCGCTGGGGGGGGGCGCCGCCACACGAGGTGACGAGCGCAGCAGTGAAGCAAAGCGCGGCAAGCTGGGCGCAAAGTGGGCGTGGCATGCGGGGGATGATTCCCATCTTGGCACAGGCATCAAGCCAGGAATGCAGGAATCGTATCACGGGTCTTTTGGCGGGAGCAGACTGCCGTCCATTTCGGAGCCGGCCTCTGGCAGTTTAGGTGGCACGAAATCCGCCGCGCCTCCCAGCGCCAACAACCCGTATTGCTGTTGTCTGGCATAGGCGAGCGCCCGTTCGTGGCCGAGCGGCAAGTCCCTCAAATCCTTCTCGCGCACCTTGACGATGGCAATTGGAGCGGGCCACAGGCCAGGGTCCAACAAGTGTGCGGAGAGCTTACTGGCAACCGCCCCCTGCCCCATACCGCCACAGGCACCGAGCCCAAAGGGGCCGACTAGGACGGTAACAATAAGCAATGGCTTGGTCATGACTTTAATGCACGATTCAATTGGCAGCATATCATGCTCCCAAGTGAAGTCCACCGCGCATTTCGATGCAATGACCACCGCGGGTGCCTTGAGCCGCGCTGACATTTATCCCCTGCCCTTGCAACTTGCCAGTATAGGCCCCTTGGTGGCGGTCGCTCTAGCATCCTCAACAACATAATGCCCGGCATTATCTTCGCATCCCAGACGTGCCACTACAAAACCAGCATCGGCGGCCTGTGGCCGCCGATGTGCATGAGATGACGCTCGGCTACAAGGCCAGTCCATTGACTGGCTCATGGCCAGCGGCGGGCATAGACGCGCCGCTACAAAACCAGCAGTGGCAGCTGCGTGGACGCGGCTGCCATGGGGAGGCCGCAGTTACGACTGTGGCTCTTCTTCGCCAGCGTCCACCGTGATGGTAAGGGTGGCGGTCACCTGTGGGTGGACGCGCACGATCACTTCGGTTTTGCCGGATTTTTTCACCGGTTTGTCGAGTTCGATGGCGTGGCGGTCGATGCTGATGCCGGCGGCTTCGAGTTCCTTGTGGATGTCCATGTTGGTAACTGAGCCGAAGGCCTTGCCGCCTTGACCGGTGGACAGGGTGAACTTGGGCTTGAGCTTAGAGATGCGGGCGGCGAGTTCCTCGGCGGCGGTCAATTCAATGGCTTCGCGACGGGCTCGGGAGACCTTGAGGGCTTCCACATGACGCAGGTTCGCACGGCTCGCTTCATACGCCTTGCCCTGCGGAATAAGGAAATTGCGGGCATAGCCGGCGCGGACTTTGACTACATCGGCTTCCAGGCCGAGGCCTTCGATTTTTTCTTTGAGGATGACTTGTGCGTTGGCCATGGGAGTGGGAGATAAATTTGCGGGACGGCGGTTTAGCCCGGCCTGCGGATCAGGTCAAGAAGAATGCCGCCGGAAAGTGCCACTAATTTTCAGTTGTGCTTGGCAGGGGCCGGCAGCAGCCCGGCACGGCGGCCTGCTCAGTGCGGCGTTCCACTCAGCGGTTGCTTCAAATAGTCCGCGTCGCGCAGCTTTCGCAAGTACTCCATGTAGCGCCGCTGCGTTTCCAGATCGGCGTGGTCGAGCTGGCCTTGGCCTACCGCCAGCAACGGCTGCGGGGTGCCGCTACCGCTGCTACCGCCATACTTTTTCCATGGGCCATTGGGCACCTGGGCCGCCTCGACGAAGCGCCAGTGGACTTTTTTACCGGATTGCAAAGCCAGGTAATCGCGCACGGCTGGGGAGACATCCAGTCCTGCGGAGCCATTTTGGGTCGTCTGGGGCGGCTTGCTGCCAAATACGTATTCCCAATCGTCGGTCACCCACGGTCCACAGTCCTCCCACTGGGCATAACAACTGCGGCTGCCATTGTAAATCTGCAGCCAGCGATCTTTGCACACGGTTTCACCCGGCTGCGGGCGCAAGCGCCCAAACCACGGAATCACCCGCGACGCCTCCGCCTTGTGCTGGTGGCTGCTGACCACATCGTTGTAAGGCAACGCCACGTAAAACGGATTGAGCTTGGGCAAAAACGCCTTGGGACGAAATTCCCCGCTGGTAAAATTGGCTAGGCGCTTGGCCGGTTCGGGATCGTCGTAACCACCATAATTGACCACCCAGTTCTGGTCCCAGGAGGATTTTAGATTGGCCACCGGATTGCGCGCCGATGGCAGTTCGCCAATCCAAAACGTGGTGATCGTCACATGCAGCCGCCACGGATATGGCAACCCGTACGCCGCCGCCGCAGGCACTGCGCGCGGCACCGCAACGGGAGGGGCCGGCCGACTCCCGGTAGGCACCAGCACTTGCGGTACGCCGGCCTGCGCCACCGCCGGAGCTTGGGCGAACCCATGACCCGCCGCAACCACCAGCGACAGCGCCAGCAGTGGACGAAAAATAGACTGGGTCATCAATAGCGGCATCGGACGCGCCACGGCTTCACCCCGCTGGCGCTGCGAGCATTGCCCATTGCATGCCACACGCAAGCAAAACGTGACGACCCGCCGAATTAGCGCCGGGTCCGCGGCGTGATGCAAACGACCCGAGCTGAAAACGGCTGACGCGAACAATTTGCACAAACGCCTTGCCGCGCAGACGCTTTTAAGGGCTTAGTGGTGCGGCGAAAACCATGAGCACTTCCCCCATCGAACTTAACGCCCCGGATCCCCTCGCCCGCGCAGCGAAGGCCGTCGAACTCTACCATGCCGCCACCCCGGACATGGTGGGCGAACGCATGATCCTCAACATGGGCCCATCCCACCCCGCCACCCACGGCGTGCTGCGACTCATTCTGGAACTCGACGGCGAAATCATCCACGCCGCCACCCCAGACGTCGGCTTCCTCCACCGCGGCGATGAAAAAATTGCCGAGAGTATGCACTACAACCAGTTTGTCCCCTACACGGACCGCCTGGATTACCTTGCGCCATTGGCCAACAATGTGGCCTATGCCTGCGCAGTAGAAAAACTCATGGACTGGACGCTGCCGCCACGCGGCCAAGCCTTGCGGGTGCTGTGCTGCGAATTGGCGCGGATTTCCTCTCATTTGCTAGGCATTGGCGTGTGTGCGATGGATGTTGGCGCGATGACGGTGTTTCTCTACACCATGACCGAGCGGGAAAAAATCTACAACCTCTGCGAACAACTCACCGGCGCTCGCTTCACCACCTCCTACACCCGCGTCGGCGGCCAACTCCGCGATATGCCGCCGGGCTTCGATGAGGCTGTTAGAAAATTCCTCCATGAGTGCCTCATCGCTCTGGAGGAGGTGTCCAAGCTGCTCGATAAGAACAAGATTTTCCGCGACCGGATGATGGACATCGGGGTGATCAGTCGCGAGTCGGCCATCGCTTGGGGCATGACCGGCCCCAACCTGCGCGCCTCCGGCGTGCCGCGCGACCTGCGCAAGGACCGCCCCTACCTCGGCTACGAAAAGTACGAGTTCGACGTGCCAGTCGCCGACGAGGGCGATTGCTACGCCCGCTACCTCGTGCGCATGGAGGAGGTGCGCCAGTCCATCGCCATCTGCCGCCAAGTGCTCGACACCATGCCAGCCGGCCCGGTCAACCTCGCCGACCCGAAGAGCATGCTTCCTAACAAAGAGCGTGTACTCATGTCCATGGAGGAATTGATCCATCATTTCATTGTGGCTACTCAGGGCATCGATGCGCCGCCGGGCGAAGTGTACTTCGCCGCGGAAAACCCCAAAGGTGAACTCGGTTTCTATATCCATTCGAAAGGTGGCGGCGTCCCGTATCGTCTCAAAATCCGCAGCCCCTCGTTCTGCAATCTATCCATCATCTCGCGCCTGCTGCCAGGCCACATGGTCTCCGACGTGCCCGCCATCCTCGGCTCGCTGGATTTCGTGATGGGCGAGTGCGATAGATAAACTCTGAAATCTCAGACTCATGTCCCATTCCATTCTAGACGAATCCATCGCCTCGCACCCCACGCCGGGCACGCAGCACTTCACCCCCTTCGCCGTGACTCCGGAGTTGACGGCCCAGGCGGCAGAACGCATCTCCCACTATCCTTCTAACAAACGATCAGCCACCCTGCCGCTGCTTCACCTCGTCCAGCAACGCTACGGCTTCATCTCCGCCGCTGCCATCGACTGGGTCGCCGCCAGCCTTGAACTGGAACCTATCAAGGTGCTCGAAGTGGTTAGCTTCTATCCGGGCTTCCGGCAATCGGCTCCCGGCAAGTATCACATCCGCGTTTGCCGCACGCTCTCCTGTGCCATGGGCGGCAGTCACGAACTCATGGAGCGCTTGTGCGAACTCACCGGCATCGACCGCTCGCACGCCGATGCCCACCATCACCCCGTCACGGTGTCGCCCTGCGGGAATTTCTCCGTCGAGTTCGCCGAGTGCCTCGCGTCCTGCGGCAGCGCCCCGGTGTGCATGGTCAACGACGATTTCCATGAAGGCATCGCCGCCGACAAGGCCGAGGCACTCTTGCAAGCCTACCCGACGGCATGAGGCGTTGAACAGGCTGGCAGGAGGACTGGCTCAGGTACTCTGAGCCTTGACCCAGGCGGCGAGCTTGGCATCGTTGTCGCCGGCGGCCCACACGTGATGGAGGAAATCCGCGAGCGGGATGCAGCCGTGCTGGCGGAGGAAATTGCGGTCGCCGCCACAGCCGAACATGATGTCCGGATCGAGTTCGCCGCGCAGTTTGGCGCGGGCCTTAGCGAGAATGCGCGGCAGGTAGACCAGGCCCGCCAATTCGTGGCCGAAGCTCGGCAGATCCGCAGACGTGAGAACCTGTTGGCTGGTGATGCCGTGCTGGACGCTTAGGAAATAATCGCGGCGCACCGCCGCCACCAGCAGGGCGGTGGTGGCGCTGGGCGTGCCAGCATCGCAAAAGTCCTCGACAAAATCAAAAAACTCGCGGGCCTGATAGCCGATGGTGGCAAGAAACGCGCGATCCTCACCGGTATAGAATTTTTCAAAATCGCGTGTGCCGCTGTGGTAACTAGCGCAGCAACTGTCAAACAAGGTGGTAAAATAGTCGTTCCAGGTCATGGCAATGGGGGGGAAGTTAGGCGTCGGTGTCACGCTCCCTATCGGCTGGGGGGGCGAGCAGGTCAATGGCGGCAAGCAGGTCATCGCTGAGCTCTGCGGCCTTTAGGGCGCCGAGCAAGTCATCGATCTGGGCCACATTGCGG
>WBXD01000075.1 GCA_008932935.1 Verrucomicrobiota bacterium | reverse complement strand
TGTTCCAGAGCGCCGTCCAGAACGACGGGTGGTTCCGGTGGCAGCGGGCTGGGAACAAACGCCTTGAACGCTTCTCCAGCGGTCGAAACGTTGGTGTACTTGCCTGTAACGGGTCGGATCACAAGAGAAGAGTAACCGCGAAGTTGGAATTTGGGAAGCTGAAATTCCAGATTTGGCGCAAAAGTGGAATTTTAGTCGGGTCATTTCCAAATTGCCACGATCCAATGGCTTCACATGCATGTAGGCCACCTCGGCACACCCCTCGGCTATGCCCTCCCCCGAAGGGTCCACCCTCAAACTCAATCCGCCCAAACGCAAACCCAGTTTCGCCATCGAAACCACCGGCCGCAATGCTCCCTGCCCCTGCGGCTCCGGTAAAAAATACAAGCAGTGCCACGGCAAGGACGAGTGACCTAGCGAGGCTGCGCCTCAGACCCAAGACGCAAGACTTGAAGACACAAGATAAGAAATGTGATCTAAAGGCACCATCTTTGGCTTCTCAAGGGTATTAGGCCGCGCAAACGAATCGCACTATAGCGGCGGCCGGTGACCGACGCTGCGCATGGCCCGCTATATGGCAGAACTACCATGCGAGGACTCCACCTAGCCCCGCGCCTTCATTCCACTCCGCCCGATGCCTGAAGCGCCTGCCAATTTTAGAGTAGGATTCTCTACTGTTTATCTGTCACCTTGCAATGGTTTCCGCTTGCGAGGCCCATTCAGGATGGTCATCTGCAAAACTGTACTTTACATCCAGTCGCGCTAAACGTATATTTCAGCGGCATGATTTCACGACCTTTTTGGCAGGAACGCCTCGATGCGGCATGGCGCGAAGCCCCGATCGTCTGGCTGGCGGGTGTACGGCGGTCCGGCAAGACGACCTTGGCGGAAAGCCTCGGCGAGGAGCGGGTACTTTACGTGAATTGCGACCTACCCAGTGTCGAGGACATGATCTTCGATCCGCAGGTTTTTTTCCGCGGCTGCGCAAAGCCGGTGGTGGTATTCGATGAAATCCACCAGTTGCGGGATCCGGCCCGCCTGCTGAAAATCGGGGCGGACGAGTTTCCGAAGCTCAGGATTCTGGCCACGGGTTCCTCGACGCTGGCGGCGAGCAGGAAATTCAGCGACACGCTGACCGGACGCAAACGCCTGGTGCATTTGACACCCGTGGGGTGGAGCGAACTTCCCGCATTCGGGGTGACGCTACCCCAACGCCTGTTTCACGGTGGCCTGCCGCCCGCGCTGTTGGCGCAATCAAAGCAATCCTCCTTCTATCGTGAGTGGATAGACTCGTTTTTCGCCCGCGACATTCAGCGCTTGTTCGGCTTCCGTGACATGAATCGTTTCAACGCGATGTTGGAATTCATGCTACGCCAGAGCGGTGGGCAATTTGAGGTCACCAAAACGGCCTCGGCGCTGGGCATCACCCGACCGACCGTGGAAAGCCATCTTCGCGCATTGGAAATCACTCATGCGGTCACAGTGGTCCGTCCATTCCACGGCGGTGGACACAACGAGATTGTCAGGCAACCCAAGGTTTATGCCTTTGACACCGGCTTTGTGAGTTTCGCCCGCGGCTGGGATCCGCTGCGTGTGGATGACTGCGGCACACTCTGGGAACACCTGGTTTTGGAACAAATCCAAGCCCATTTCCCGCAAACTCCACCCTGCTATTGGCGCGATAAGGCGGGACATGAGGTGGATTTCATACTCGCCCACCGCCGCGACCAAGTTGACGCCATCGAGTGCAAGTGGAATCCGGGAGCGTTTGACAGCACCGCACTCAAACTCTTCCGCACATACTACCCGAATGGCCGCAATTTTCTGGTCACTCCCTCCGGCGATCCCGCCTACACCAAGCGTTACGGCAATATGTCTGTTAGGATCTGCACCCCGACGGAACTCCAACTATCGAAATGAGATATTCAGGAAAACAGTTTGCGATCCAGTGAGCGGTATTGGATGGCTTTCAGGATATTCTGCGGACGGATGTTGATGGAGTTTTTTGGCCGCCTGAACGATGACTGCGGGTTGTGCCTTGATCCTCGAACGCGCCGAACACCTCAAGGTCGGTGCCTACGAACGCAGTGATGTTAGGGATGGGCAGGCCAACGGTTTCAAACCCCGCGGGCTTCAGACGACATTCGGCAAACTCATCGCGCATACGGCGGCCAATGGCCTGCCACTCGCGGCGCAACAAAATGAGCGTCTGCGCAAGGCCGCCCTGCTGGATGTGGGGCTGGCACATGCCTTGTGGAACACTCCCGCGCTCGGGCATTTTCCCCGCTGGGAATCCCTGGCTCCGGGCATCCGTGGCGGCCTGGGCGAACAAATGGCCGCCCAACAATTGCACCTGCTCAGCGGCAGCTTCACCCGCGACGGCCAATTGTTTCACTGGCGGCGCGAGGGCGGTCGCACTGGGGAAATCGACTACCTACTGGAACTCCACGGCGCGATCCTGCCCGTGGAGGTGAAAAGCGGTGCCGCCGGTTCGATGAAAAGCCTTCACCAATTCATGCACGACAAACGCCTGCCGCTGGCGCTGCGCCTCGACCGCAATCCACCCAGCGTGCAAGCCATGGCGGTCTCCACCACCCAAGGCCAGGCGGTGCAATACACCTTGCTCAATCTGCCGCATTACCTCTGCGCATTTCTGGGGGAGATTATCCCGGGCCTGTCCGGCTGGCATGATTGAAAAGACCGGCCAACAAGCGCCCGGAGGGGAGCGCCGCCATCTTGGCGGCTGTCTCCGGCATCCTGCCGGAGACTCTTTGAGTGCATGGCGTGGTTTCTGAAATCGGCGTCCGCCCCCGAAGAGGATTTGGCAAGATGCCAAATCCTGCCGCCAAGATGGCGGCGCTCCCCGAAAAAAAAGGGCAATATGCGCTATCCCGTCGCAATGATAAGCCGCGTAGCGGTTCACCGTGCAAAAATCCGCCATGCGAGTGAGCCTCAGACGGATCGGTCCGCCAGCACCCGCGAGAACACCAGTGAGTCGCGTCCGCTCGCCTCAAACTGGTGGCGCCGAGCCGCCGGCAAATCCTCCACCGTCGCCGGTGAGTAGCCAAGGCGCCGGCTGAAAAAATCCCCCGCCCGGCTGGTCAGCGCAAACACCCGCGCAATCCCCCGCTCGCGTGCTATCGCCTCGGCGTACTGCACCAACTCAATGCCGTAGCCGCGCCCCGCGTGCGATTGCTTCACATGCAGGCAGGCCACCTCGGCACAAGCCTCGGCCGGGTACTGGTGCAAGGCCACGCAGCCGACCACGTTATCGTCAATAGTCAGCACCCGAAAATCGGCCAATCGCGATTGAATATCTTCGTAGGTGCGCTCCAATAGTTTGGTGCGGCGCACTGCCCGACCAATCATTCCTAACAACTCCGGAATATCCTCTTCACGCAGTTGGCGAATCACCCGGTAGCTGTCGGCATGCACCATGGTGCCCACCCCTTCGTTGAAAAACAACTCATCCACTAATACCCCCTGGCGCCGACCGTTGAGCACATGCACCCGGGGCACCCCGCGCTGGCAGGCGGTGGCCGCTGCACGCAGTAAGGCCGCCCCGGTGCCCGACACACGGCTGGCCATCTCCTCGGCGTCCGCCGCGCGGATGGCATGGACTGGCTCGCCGTCGATGAGGATCGACTCTTCCAACAAGGCGATGATTTTGGCCACGCCGATGCCTTTGGCAAAATCGACCACCGGAAAGTCTAGCGGCCCGGTGGCGGTGGCGTCGATGATGGCGGACTGGCCGCGAGCGAGGATTTCGAGCACCTCGCGCACCGCCCCGGGATCGGTGATAGGGCGTGAGACGCGTGCCGCCATGATTTCGCACTCCAGGGTCCAATCGTAAAGGTCCTTCAAATCGCCGCCCAACACTCCCAGCACCAGTTTGACGCCCAGATCCTCCAGCACTGCGAGGTCGAGCAGGGTTTCGGCGATTGCCGGCTCGGGCAACAACCCTGCCTCGATCAACACGAAAAATACCTTCCCTCGAAATTGGGGAATGTACTGGAGAACTTCTCGTACGTCGCTCTGCTGCGCCACGCCCGCTATCCTACCAGACACTTCTCCCACCGCAAGGGCTGCTTGCTCAAAATCCACGCCTGCCGCGCCCATGGCGACCTTGCCAGCCACGCTCCGCGCTGTGGCGGCGCTCGGTGAGCATCGCTGCAGATGAAAACCGTGCAGAGACGGTCACAGAGCGCCTCGGCCATTCTGCATGGCCGCGACCGACCGGCTCACTGCCAGAGGAGGGATTTTTTGCGGGCGACGACTCGACCGCCCCGCATGAGGGTGGCTTGCCATGCCAGCACCCGGCCGTTTTTCAGGTAGTCCTTGCCGATGATGGCACAGTCGACCTTGCCGGACGTCTGGCTGGCAGGGAAGCGCTTGACGAGGCGTTTGACTAAACTGGCAGTGGCACCTTGCTGGAATTCAAAGAGCACCTCGACCTCGCCAGCCGGGGTTGCCGGGGGGATATCCCACAGGATGGTGTAATAGGCACCGAGCCGGGTGGCACGCTCGGCCATGCTGACGGCCCCGTACAAGCGGCGCTGCTTTTCCCCGCGGACCATGGGATCTTCCACGGCGTCGGTTTGCTGATTGAGCATCCTGAACTGCTTGACCACCAAGGGCTGCTTGGTGGAGGCACAGGCCCCGAGCACGAGGAGCAGCAGAAGCAATGGCCAACGGTTCATGCCCGCCATTCAAGCCGCCCGCTGCGGGAATTCAAGCCAGAACTCAGCCCAATAAATGCTTGGAAAAAATTGCCAGCTTGCGGGCCGTGGACACCCGGTAACGCGTGTCAAAGACGCGGAACCCGCCGTCGCGCATCTGGTGCAGCAATGCTTGATAGATCTCGGCCATGATGCGTGCCGGCAACAATGCCGTACGGTCGGCGGCGGGCAGACAGGCGGCGGCCTCGCGAAACAGCCCGTCGGCCCGCTCAGTCTCGTAGGCCATCAGCGCTAGGAAACGCTCGTCGCACACACGGCCTAGCAAGTCAGCCTCGGTATAGTCGAAGCGGGCCAAATCCTCGCACGGCAGATAGAGGCGCGAGTCGTTGGCTAGATCCTCGTTGATATCGCGCAGAATGTTGGTTAGCTGCAAGGCTTGGCCGAGGGTGACGGCGTAGTGCTCAGAGGCTGGCTCGGTGCAGCCGAACAAGCGGATGGATACCAGGCCGACGGCCCCGGCGACTTGCCAGATATATTTTGTCAGGTCGTTCCATGTTTGAAAGCGCTGGGGTAGCAGATCCATCAGGCAGCCATCGATGATGGCGAGGAGCAGCGGGGTCGGGAGTTGGTGGCGCTCGCGCAAGCCGAGCACTGACTGTTGGAACTCATCCGGCGCGGCAAACCCGTCGCGCAAGCCGGTTTTCCAAGCATCCAAGGCCACCTGGCGTTGTTCCAGCGGCAGCCCCGGCGCGTCGGCCAGATCATCCATGGAACGGCAGAAAGCATAGAAGACGACCATGTCATCGCGCCGCGCCTTGGGCAGGATGTTGAGGGCGAAGGCGAGATTTGACTTCGCCCGCCGGGTTATGTCGGAGGCGGCAGACACGGGGCGTCAGTGGATCAAGCCCCAGTGGCCGGCGAAGAAATCGGCACCACCGAGATTCAGACTGCTGCCGGTAACGAAGGGCCACAGCGAGATGAGCGCCGGACCAACCAGGTTGAATTCCTTGACCCTGCCCCAGTAGCGGGAATCGAGCGAGTTGCCGGTGTTGTCGCCGAGCGCAGCGTATTCGCGCTGCCCGGGGAGGGCGTGGTCGGCGAGTTCCAACACGTCACCAGGCTTGGAGATATAGGGATAGCGACGGCGTGGGGGAGGATCGTCTTGGCCATAACGGGAATCGGCTAGGCCATAACCCGTGGGGTTCATGGCGTAGAGCCCTTGGTGTTGGCTCACGCGTTGGATGCCGGGTTCCTGGACGATTTTACCATGGTTCAACAGATAGGGTGAGTCCACGGCCAGCTGGTCCCCGGGCACCCCGCACAGGCGTTTGATGTAATGCGAGCCGGCGGCTTGGTCGCCGGCGGCTAGGTGGATGCCGCGGATGTCGATGGTATCGAAGACAAATACCTCGCCGCGCCGGGGTTGGCGGAAGTGATAGGAAAACTTGTCCACCAGCACTAGGTCACCGCTATCAATGTAGCCTTCGCACAGGACGACGCCCTTTTTCAGGATATCGTTATTGGCGTGGGCCTCCTGGAGTGCCTCGGCCAGGCCGATTTCCATCATCTGGGTGACCGGAGCCGGCAACATCAGCGGCTCCGAATCGGTGAACCTGAGTTGTGAACGGCTGAAAAAATGCAGCCATTGGTAGTCGGCCAGGTCGGGCCTGCGGCTGTTAATGAAGCGGATCTGGCGTTCGCGGTCATTGATAATTTTCACGTATGAGCGGCCGCGCAGGAGTTGCTGTTCGAGGCGAACGGGCAGGCTGGGCCACGTGGCTTCGGGGGCTTTTTTGCCGATGATGCCGTTGAGGGTGGGCATCATCGAGCCGGTGGGGATGCGGAACGGTTGGAGGTAGTAGGCGCGCAGGCCGAGGGCGATGACGATGGCCACAAACATGACCTCGACGTTTTCCTCGAGCCAGGTGAGGGGTTTTTCGTGCGGCAGTGAGTTCTCACAGACGGCCCGCAATTGCTTGGATGCTTCCTCAAATTGGCTGCGGTCACCGGCCTGGATCGCCGCCTGCACGTCCCGCCGCCGCGAACTGATCTCCTCCACGCGCTCCGGCTTGAGCAAATCACGTTTGTAATGCACAAATTTCAGCGCGCCCTTGACGAGCAACCTAGCTTCCTTTTTCCACTTCGGCGCAAACATGGTCGCTAGTATCGACTGCTTTGCCCGTCGGCGCAAGCCCGGACTGCGGCGGCAACAGGGCAGGCGGCAGTTGCCGTTCTGCCGCCACCGGCGCGTGCTCCACTGTCTGCCCGCTAGGCAACAGCATCAGGCAAAGATAGACAATGACGGTGGCTGGCAGGGCACCCAGCAACAGTCCGAGCGGGGAAATGCCATATTGGAAAAACCGTGCCAGCAGGCTTTGACCCGCGGGATTGGGCGCATTGGCAATGACCGTCAAGCCGCCACCCGCCACCGCGCCGGCCACCACCGCATACTTCGCAGTGGCCGAAATCCCTCCGGCCTGCGCCGCCAGATAGGTGATGGCCGCGTTGTCATTGAAGGCGGTCAACACACTCGCCCCTAACATTAACGCCTGATCGCGCAGGCTCATGATGATCGGTTCGATCCACCACCCTTGGCAGCCACCGTGAATCACCAACCCGGCTAGAAAGAAGCCGACCAAAATCGGGCCGCGCAAGGCGACTGTATTTTGATGATGGCGGGTGGCCGTCATGAACGCGATGAAGAATAAAAATCCGCCAACGCACAACACCGGATAGTGCGCGGCGTAAACCGTCCAGGCGAGAAACACCAGATGCACCGCAGTGACCCAGCCCGGAATCGGTGTTTCGCGTTGCGCCCATGACGCACTGGGCGCGGCGGCGCCGGCCGGCAGCTGCGGCACGGCCCCAAGCCGGCGCAATTCCTTGCGGAAGCACCCGTAATAACACAAGCCCGACAAACCCACTCCCAACAGCGCTTTCCAACCGAAATGCAGCAACATGAATCGGGTGTCCCACCCCCATCCGCCCGCCACCATCAGCACCGGCGGCGCGGCGAAACTCGTCAGCGTGCCGCCAACTGATATGTTAACAAACAATAGCCCGAGCGTGGCGTATGCCAGCCGTGGCGACGGCTTGAGCGGGAAAAACCGCTTGGCTAACAGCAGCGCCGCGATGGTCATGGCCGCCGGCTCGGTGATGAACGAGCCGAGCACCGGCGCAAGCATCAGCACACTCAACCACCAGGCGGCCGGGCTGCCCCGGCCGATCCCGGCGGCTAGCGCCAGCACCTGCTCGGCCACCCGCAGCACCGGGCGGCTGGCGGCAAGCGCCATGACGACCACCACGAACAACGGTTCGGTGAACCGGCAGTCCTCACTGACGTAGTTTTTGAAATCGAGCCAGCTGTAAAAATAGGTGGCAGCGGCAGCCAATGCGATGACCCACAACCCGAACACCACCTCTACCTCGCCTAGAAAATGCCACAACGTGCCCCCAAACGACACTTCCTCGATGCGCTCCGGCCAGCGCCCGTCCTGCGGCGCGCGACTCCGCAACTTCGCCTGATGGCGTTGCTCAAACTTGTGCGCCTGCCTACTGAAAAACCCACAGGCAAATGTGTGCAAAATCGCCAGCAGAAAAATACCGCTGGCCACCAGATTGAATGGAGCCGCCACCACCCGCGCCTTGAGCAGTTCCAACAGCCCGCCGGCCACCGGCGCGTAGGCTTGCAATGGTTCGGGAAAGGCCGCGTGACGCAGCGCAGCGCCAGTACCGTCCGGGTTGGCTAGCACGGGTTGGCTAACGCCCATCGCGCTGGTGCAAAACGGCAGCAGCAGCAAGGAGGCAACGATAAGGATCGAATGGCGAAGCTGGACGAAGATAACCACGGAGGAAGGGGATTACACGGATTGCACGAATGACCCCAGAACCTGGGGTCATTCGATCAAAAAAGTCCAGTAGGCAGGCTCAACCTGCCCGCTTCAAGCCTCTGCGGTTTCTGCAGCGACAAGCTCCTCAGAGGCAGTCTCAACAGCGGCTGTCTCGACAACCGCAGTCTCAACAGCAGCCGTCTCGACGCCGGTATCGACCGCCACTGCAGCCACTTTCTTGGCGGCTTTCTTGGCTGGTGCCTTTTTCGCCACCTTCTTGGCGGCGGGCTTCTTAGCGGCGGCAGCTTTCACTTCGGTGGATTTGCTTGAAACCGCCTTGTGTTTCACAGTCCCGCCAAGCTTCGTCTGCTCGTGCTTACGCTTCAAATAATCCGCACGACGACGGCGTTTGATGATTTTATTCGATTGTTGGCCCATGGTTGGTGGCCACCGAGGTACTCGCAAATCTCCCGCCGGGCAAGTGCAAAACGTAAAAGAGTTTGCATCCGCATGCTTTCGCATTCGACAAGCCCCCTCCGCCCTGCCCAACTTTGCCCCCCATGGCAGGCCTCATCATAGCTCCCCGCGCACGCATTTTCCACGGTCACGAGTGGATTTACTCCACCGAGATCAAGAAAACCTTCGGCGACCCTCAACCCGGCGACGTGATTACCCTCAAGGATTTCCGCGACCGCCCGCTCGGCTCAGCCATCTACAACCCCCAGTCCCAAATTGTCGCCAGGCGCTTTTCCCGCCGCCGCCAAGACCTGGATCTGGACTTTTTCACCCGCCGCATCCGCCAGGCCATCGAACACCGCCGCGGCCGCGGCATCGATGAAACCCTCTGCCGCATCGTCTGGAGCGAATCGGACGGCATGCCCGGCCTGGTCATCGACCGTTACGGCCCCCACCTCTCCGTCCAAACACTCACCCTCGCCATGGACCTGCGCCGCGAACTCATCCGCGACGCCCTCGTTGCCCTACTCGCCCCCGCCTCCATCGTCCTGCGCAATGATTCACCGTTCCGCAAGGCCGAGGGTATGGAACCCGGCATTGAAATGCTCTACGGCGAAAACCCCGGCCCCTTCGTCGTCCGCTCCAACGACCTCGACTTCGAAATCGACCTCTTCGACGGCCAAAAAACCGGCCTCTACCTCGATCAACTCCAATCCCACGCCGACGTCGCCCGCTTCGCCAAAGGCAAGCGCGTGCTCGATTGCTTTACCAACCAGGGCGGCTTCGCCCTCGCCTGCGCCAAGGCCGGGGCCACCAAAGTCACCGCCGTAGACGTCTCCGCTAGCGCCTGTGATGCCGCGCGCCACAACGCCAAACTCAACGGCCTGGATATCGAGGTGCTCGAACACAACGTCTTTGATTTCCTCAAACACGCCAAACCGGAATACGACCTCGTCATCCTCGATCCCCCCAGTTTCACCCGCAACAAAAAAACCCTCATGGACGCCATGCGCGGATACAAAGAAATCCACCTGCGCTCGCTAAAGCTGTTAGACAAGGGCGGCCTGCTTTCCACATTTTGTTGTTCCCATCATGCCTCGCGACAGCTGTTCCTAGAAAACCTCGTCGACGCCTCCGTCGATGCCAAAAAATCCCTCCGCCTCGTCGCCGAGCACGCCCAGCGCGCCGACCACCCGATCCTCATTTCCATCCCTGAAACCAGTTACTTGAAAGGCCTTACCGTCGAGGTCATTGCCGCACGCTAGCAAAAACTCCCGCCGTAGGGCCACATGGGGACAGACAAACTGAACAGACAATCTGAACGGCAGATACTCTGAACATCGGGCGCTCGGGAGCCGCCTCTCCTGGAGTGCGGGGGCTTGCCCCCGCCTGCGCTTGGCGCGGCCTCACCCGCTGTGGTGCGGCGCGTCCCTGTGCTGCCACTGAACCGCGCCAAACCCGGGCGGAGTCACCGCAATTCCTGATAAACCGCGAGGGTGGCGCGGCACATCGCTCCAAGGGTGAACGGCTCGCCCACCGGCAGCGGCCGCTCTCGCCCGCCTAGGATGGCCCGGGCGGTTTCCAGCAGCCCGGCTCGGTCGCCTAGCGCCACCCGCCCCATGGGAAACAATTGGCTCAGCAGCTCGCCCACCCCGCCGCAGTCATAGCCGAGCACCGGCTTGCCCAGCGCCAGCGCCTCTAACACGGTACGCCCGAACGACTCGGGCTGGCGCGACAGCCCGCACACCACGTCGCTCACCGCCATGACCTCGCGCAAGTCGTGGCGGTGCCCGAGAAACTCAACTTCGCCATCGATGCCCAGACGCCGTACGGTGGCGTGCAACTCTGCCAGATAAGCTCGCTTCTTCGGATGCGTGTCTCCGGCCACCAAGCCATGCACTGCCACGCCCTGCCGCTTGAGCGCCGCAATGAGCTCGAAAAACTCGTCGTGGCCCTTGAGCCGGGTGATGCGCCCGGGCAACAACAGCACCCGCTTGCCCGCCACGCCCGGTCGCTCGGCTTGCCAGGCCCTTAGCCAAGCCTCCGCGGGACGAAACTTCTCCCCGAAGTTTGCCGGCTCAATCCCCCGCGGAATCACCCGGATGATGTCATTGGCCACCTTGGGATAGTTATCCAACACATATTGCCTGACGCTTTCAGACACCGCGATGATCCGTTCGCCGCGGGTCATCACCGCAGAGTAGGCGTTGACCGAGTAAAACCCGTGGACCGTGCTCACCAGCCGCGGTCGGGTGCGCGGATCCATGCCGCGCCAGACCAGCCAAGCCAGCCAGCCGGGCACCCGTGAGCGCAGGTGCAAAATATCCGCCCGCTCTTCAGTAAGAATCCGCTGCAACCCGCGCAGTTGCCACAGCGAGGCGACACTCTTGCGGTGGACCGGTACAGCGATATGGCGCGCGCCGCAGCGTTCCAAGTCGGCGACCAAGCGGCCGCCGTTAGAAATAACCAGGGCCTCATGGCCGGCGGCCACCAGAAAAGCCGCCAGTTCCACCGTGCCGCGCTCGACGCCTCCGGCATTGAGTTCCGGCAAGATCTGGATGATTTTCATAGCGGCTCTTCGCGACGGGCCAGCGTGAGCGCCAAACCAATGGCACCAATGAACAGCAGATAGCAGGCTAGCAAATCCAAGTAACTCCGGCAAATCCGCGGCACCTCCGGCGTAAATGCCGCCCCCAGCGCCGCCTGCCAGAACTGGTGCCTGCCTATCACCTTGTCAAACACGTACAAAATCAATAGCGCCGCAGCGATCAGCCCGCTGCCCGCGTGATGGCCCAGCGTCCCCACAAACTGCAGCACCACCCGCCGGTGCCGCAGCGCCGTGCCCAGTGCCACCAGCAGCAACGCTCCCACCACCCAATTCTCCGGAAATGGCCGCCCCATGATCAGCGATGCAAAATCCTCCACCTTGCCCATCACTGCTGCCGCCAGCCCCAGCCCCAAAATGCGACATACCGGCCGGTTGCGCCCGGCATGCGCCGTGGCCCCGAAAAACACCGCCGACGCCGCGGCCAGCAGCAATGCTTGCAGTAGCGCCACCGTGCCATGCCCCAACGGGGCCGACGGCCGGTTCGGCAGCCATGCCGGCAGCAAAATTGCGAGGCTGCCCGCGCATATGAGCAGGCCGCGCACCACGGTACGCATCCACGATGAGCCACGGCGGATGATTGGCGGGTCGGTATCCACGCGCCCGTTCTAGCGGGCTTGTAGCGCCAGGGCAAGCCCGATGCGCCACCAATCCGGCGGCGGCCCACCCACCCGGTGCTTGATACCGTTGAATTCCATCAATACGTATTGCGCCAATGATAAATGACACCGGAGGGGTTAAGTCGTTGCGCCAGGATTCATGACACCCGGCGCTTGGGTTGGTTTTGCTTCTTTGGGGTGGTTTTGACAAGGTTTTCCGCAGGGGC
>WBXD01000074.1 GCA_008932935.1 Verrucomicrobiota bacterium | reverse complement strand
TCCTGGGCCTCGGTGAGCATGCCGCCGGAGCCGCACGCGGGATCGTAGATGGTGATGACGGGCGGCAGCTTTTTCTTCACCGGCTCGAACAACAGGTGGACCATGAGTTGGATGACCTCGCGGGGCGTGAAATGTTCGCCCGCCTCCTCGTTGTTCTCTTCGTTGAACTTGCGGATGAGTTCCTCGAAGACGTAGCCCATGCCGAGATTGGTCAGGCCGGGGAGCTTCCGGCCGTCCGGGCCGATGGCGTCGTGGTGGGAGAGGTTGATGTCCGGGGCGACGAATTTCTCGATGACGCCGTGGAGGGCATCCGCCTCGCCCATCTTGCGGATCTGGTTGCGGAGATCGAACTTGGCGATGATTTCGGCGACATTGTCGCTGAAGCCGTCGAGGTAGTGGTTGAAGTTGGCTTCGAGCTGGGAGGGATTGCCGAGCAGACCCTTGAGGGTGAATTTCGAGGTGTTGTAGAAGACCTGGCCGGAGGCTTCGCGGAGGCCATCGGGGTCGAGGATGGCCATTTTCGCCTCGGTTTTCTGGAACTTCACCTCGGCGAGCACGGCTTCCTTGGTTTCCTCCAGCAGGCAGTCGATCCGCCGGAGTACGAACATGGGCAGGATGACATCACGGTATTTCCCACGGACAAAGACATCGCGGAGGCAGTCGTCAGCGATGGACCAGATGAAAGAGACAATTTTGTTGTGGGTGGCGTGGTCCATTGGGAATATTTGAAATTAGGCAGTCAAGTGCGCCCGTTCCAAGCGATCCACGCGCCCCCCGCCATCCCGGCTGAGTTCATGGGCGTGGAATTTTACGTGGTAGGGGGTCATGATGATTTCACACGATCTAGTGAACGCGGAGGATTTAAGCCCTTCGGCATCAGGGTGGAAAGGCTGATTTGCGTTAGTTGCGACGATTCCCGGGATTGGTAGCCGCCGTTAGGGATTTTCGGCATGCACCCCGTAGATCGAGAGCCCGATGCACGTGCCGGATGTGGCTTGCATGGGGTACCCTTTTACCGCGCCAACCTTCTGAACTAACTTGGCTCGGATGGGGCATGGTATGGAGCGACGACGTTACTGTCGTCGTGTGGAAGGACCGTTCATGAGCTGTGCCCTCGGCACGTACTCATGGGCTGCTCTTCCGCTATCACCACAAGAATGTGGTGGCTCCTTAGCCATGCGCAGCAACTTTTTCCGCAGGGGAAAAGTAGTCACAGAGCGCCGCTACAAGGCTTGCCATTCGCCAGCGACTTTTTCCGCAGGGGAAAAGTAGTCACAGACCGCCGCTACAAGGCTGCCACAGGCTGCCGCCACTCCGTTCAGGCGCCGGGCAGCTCGATGAAGCCTTCGAGTTTGCGGATACGCGTGGGGTGACGCATCTTGCGCAATGCCTTGGCCTCGATCTGGCGGATGCGCTCGCGGGTCACTTGGAATTGGCGGCCGACTTCCTCGAGGGTGCGGCTGAAGCCGTCCTTGAGGCCGAAGCGTTGTTCGAGCACCTCGCGTTCGCGTTCGGTGAGCGTGTCGAGCACATCCTTGATTTTGTCCTTGAGCATCGAGAAGCCGGCTTCCTCCATCGGGTTGTCGGCGGACTTGTCTTCGATGAAGTCGCCGAACGAGGTGTCGTCGGAATCGCCGACAGGTGCCTGCAGCGAGATGGGTTGTTGGGCCATCTTGAGCACGGCGCGGACGCGTTCGACGGGCAGGTGGATTTCCTCGGCGATTTCCTCGGGCGAGGGTTCGCGGCCGTATTCCTGCACCAATTGCTTTTGCACGCGCATCAGCTTGTTGATCGTCTCGATCATGTGCACCGGAATGCGGATGGTGCGCGCTTGGTCGGCAATCGAACGGGTGATCGCTTGGCGGATCCACCAGGTCGCGTAAGTCGAAAACTTGTAACCGCGACGATACTCGAATTTTTCGACGGCCTTCATCAGGCCCATGTTGCCTTCCTGGATCAAGTCGAGGAACGACAGGCCGCGGTTGG
The DNA here is from genome assembly GCA_008932935.1 of Verrucomicrobiota bacterium. Classification (GTDB taxonomy): domain Bacteria; phylum Verrucomicrobiota; class Verrucomicrobiia; order Verrucomicrobiales; family Akkermansiaceae; genus Luteolibacter. Next base: position 10,421 of record WBXD01000074.1, on the reverse strand, counting down.
TATATTTTTTGGCGATGGAAATGACCAGGCGGAGGTTGGCCTCGACCATTTCAGTTTTGGCGCGGAGGGCTTCCTTGAGCCAGTGGCGGAGCAGTTTGTAGGCCTCGTTGAAGGATTCGGTGGTATGCCACGAGCGTTGTTGGAGTTCGCGCAACTTGGTGACGAATTCCTTGTCGTTGGCATCCGCCTCAACCCGCCGATTGTATTTCCAGAACTTCTGCTGGTAGTCATCCACTTGCTCGCAGAAGTCTTCGATGACCTTTTGCTTGTAGTAGAAACGGGTGTAGTGCCGATTGAGGGTCTGGTTGTTTTTCTCAAACTCCTCCTCGAGCTTCTTCTTGCCGCGCGGACTCTTGGACGCAAGCTGGCGGAAGTACTCGTCATTTTCCTGATGGAGTTGTTTGAGTTGATCGCACAGTTTAGGCAGACCCTTCATGTAGCGTTCGCGCGACTCGATTTTCTTGTCGAGTATCACTCGGTCGAAGCGTTCCTTGCCTTTAATGAGCTTGTCGGCCAACTCGATGTACGAATCGGCCACAAACCCAAACAGATTCAGATGGCGCGACACCTCGGCTTCCGCGTCCTCGATGCGTTTGGAAATTTCCACTTCCTGCTCGCGGGTAAGCAGGGCCACCTGGCCCATCTGCTTAAGGTACATCCGCACCGGGTCATCGAGAATGTCGAGTTTCTGGTCGCTCTTGGAATCGTCGTCATCACCGTCGCTCTCATCGCGTTTCTTATCCTTGTAACGGTCCACTTCGGAGGCGTCGATGACGTCAAATTCCATCTGCCGCAGCCGGTCCATGATGGCCTCGACGTCTTCCGGATCGACCAGGTCATTGGGAAGAATTTCGTTAATGTCGTCGTAGGTCAGGTAATCCTGTTCCTTGGCGAGCTTGATGAGTTCACGGATTTTCTCCTGGATTTCCGGCGTGTCGATGCGCCGTTTGGCTGGCGCGGGCGGCTGCTTGGCGGATGGCTTAGCAGGCACTTTGGCGTCCTTGGCCTCGGCAACAACCGCGGGTTTATTGGGCACCGCGGCCTTGTGGCTCCTCGCAGGCGTCGCGGGCTTTTGGGGCGTGACAGTGGCGGGCGCGGCAGCGGCGGGCTTTTTGGTCACTGCTGTGGCGGGCGCGGCAGCGGCGGGCTTTTTGGTCACTGCTGCGGCAGTCGCCGCAGCGGCGGGCTTTTTGGGTGCGGCGGGCCGCTTGGGCGTGGTCGCTGGGCTTGGCTGGGTTTTGGCGTTGGCAGCTTTGCTATGGGGCGCGGGAATCGGCGAGGGTTGCGGTTTGGAATTGGCTGGCGCGGACGCAGCGCTCCTGAGCGAGCCTTTCACAGCGAGGGCGGCAGGTTTTTTGGGTGGGAGAAGCGCCGCTGGCATGGCGGTAGCAGCGCGGGTTGCGGGCGGCGGGGGTTCGGCGCAGATGCCTGCCTGCTCTATGCTTGCGAGCTGCGAGTCGATTTGAGAGTCCCCGTTATCGGGAGTATCGGAAAGGGTGGTTGCGGAAACGATGGTGGTCAACATGGAGTAAGAATAAAAAGGCATTGAACTCTGGAATCAGGCTACAATCCACCCATGATAGGGCAACGCCGGCACGCCGTGAGCGAATGTAATCAAAATGCCTAACCATGAATCGTCAAGTTTTTTTTGAAAATTTCTTCAGCTGCATGTACGTTGGTGGGCGGGATAGTGGGGGGTGGCGGCGGATTTTTCGATTTGCGGTTTCCAAGTGGCGCCAGCGCGGTTACACGTTGATGTGTTCCGCGGTAGCCGCGCTGCGGAGTGCCGCTGTGACCCTCCGCAATATCATGTCCCGCATCCTAGAAGAGCCCAAGCCGAGGCGTCCCGCCTATTTCTGGTGGTTGTTGGTGAACGCAGTGGCCCTGTGTTTTGCGGTCATCAGCTGGTTTGTATGCCTAGACGTTTTCAAACACATTGAGGTCCCCAGAAACTACGAACTGTTGCGCAAGCTGCACCGCCTGCCAACCCTGCAAGCCTACGCGGCCGCGGATGCACCCGTTGGCAACGGGCTTGGACCCAAGGAGCTGTATCACAAGTTTTTCGGCTGGTCGGCCAAGGATCAGGAGCGTTGCAACGGCTTGTTGCTGCGCAATTATCTCACCAACTTCGAGCACCCAGCCCTGCTAACGTACATCGATGGGGACTATCAAGTAACCCGAGTGCGAGTGCTCGGCGCGGCGGATTTTTTCAATCCTGGGTTTGTGATTCGCGCCCAGGCGCTGGTCAAGCCCGATGAGTTTGCGGCGGCAGCGCCCTATCCGGTGCACATTGAATATATATTTCCGACGGCCGACGTGGCGGCGGCGGCCTATTTCAAGAGCGGGGATGTGCTGGGGGTGAAAAAGAACCCTAACTGCGCAGCGGTGGTGCATGTGGAAAAACTCACACTGGATGGCGAGGCGGTACTCTTGCTCACGGTGGTCCCGATCGCCTACGGGTCCTATCAGATGGGAGCGGTCCATTCCTTCGAAACCAAACCACCGGCGCTGTTGCGCCCGGGCACCACGTTTCCGCTGTTCGGCAACTGAGGACTGCTGGGGGGCGTACTTGGCTCCGATGCGGTAGGGAGCGACGACGTTACTGTCGTCGTGCGCAAGGCCCGGCCATGCAGCGAGCCTTCGGCGCTCATGCCTGGGCCGCGCGTCCCCCACCACCACTAGAATGGGGTGGCTCCTTAGCCCAGGTCAGGCGTTCGCGCCGCGCTGATACCAAGCCCGCGAGGCATTGCAGGCGCGGCAAACCGAGAGCATGACGGGTACTTCGACGAGCACCCCCACCACACAGGCGAGCGCCGCGCCGGAATGCGGACCAAACAGCGTGATGGCCACCGCTACTGCCAGCTCAAAAAAGTTACTCGCACCGATGAGAGCCCCGGGTGCGGCGATGGAGTGAGGCACCTTGCAGCGCCGCATCAACAGATAGGTCAAACCGGAATTGCAATAGACCTGCACCAAGATCGGGATGGCCAACAAAATGACGGCATTCCATCTGGTCGTTAGATTGTCCGCTTGGAAGGCAAAAATGAGCACCAGCGTTGCCAGCAAGGCCACCACCGTCAGCGGCTGGAAGCGCGGCAGGAAAACTTGCTCGAACCACTCGATCCCATGCGCCTTCACCAGCGCCTTGCGGGTGAGATAGCCGGCCAGCAACGGAATGACAATGAACACCAGCACCGAGGTGATGAGCACCTGGTTAGGCACGATCACATCGGCTACCCCGCACAAAAACATCACGATGGGCGCAAAGGCCACCAACATGATGAGGTCGTTGACGGCCACCTGAACCAGCGTGTACACCGGGTCGCCATCGGTTAGATAACTCCACACGAACACCATTGCAGTGCAAGGGGCGGCAGCCAGGATGATCAGACCGGCGGTGTAGTTCTTGGCCATCTGCGGCTCGATCCAAGCGGAAAATACGTGTTGTAGGAAAATCCAGGCGAGCAACGCCATGCTGAAGGGTTTGACTAACCAGTTGACAAACAACGTGATCAACAGCCCCTTGGGCTTTTTGGCAATGCCACCTAACGAACTAAAATCGATCTTGAGCATCATCGGGAAAATCATCAACCAGATGAGCACCGCGATGGGAATATTGACGTGCGAGCCGTTGCCAAATTCCATCCGGCTGAGGCTGTCGATAATGTTAGGCAGCATCTTGCCCAGCGCCACGCCGACGAGCATGCACACGAACACCCAGAGGGATAGGTAGCGCTCGAAAAAATTCAGTCGTTTGGGAGGCTCAGCTGTAGGGGCAGTATTCATGGTGGTGGGGGTTGGATGACGGATTGGGCGAGGCGCGCGAGGGCGTCCGGACCGCTGGGCTCCTCGGCTTGCCATGGCAGCCAGGCGCAGCGTGTGGCATGGATTTCCACCACCTCGTGCAGGTAGCGGAGTTCGGCTTCGGCGCGGCGTTGCAACAAAGGGTCGCAGGAGTCGCAGTGGAGCAGGCTCTGATTGATGACCCAGGCAAAGGGTTCGATGTGGGCGCGGCGCAGGTCGTCCTGCAACGCCGCGGCCTCATGCACCGGCGTCGCTTCCGCCAGTGTGACGAGTAAAATGCGGGTGAAGGCCGGATCGCGCAGCCGCCCGAGCAGTTGCAGCACTTCCTCCGGTTGGCTGTTGCGCGCTTGGCGCTCCATCTCGCGTTGATAGGCCTCGCTGGCATCCAGCAGCAGCAAGGTGTGGCCGGTGGGCGCAGTGTCCAGCACGACAAACCCCTGGCTGCCGTGCCCGACGACGCGGGCAAAAGCACGGAAAACCGCGATTTCCTCGGTGCAGGGCGAACGCAGGTCTTCTTCTAACAATAAGCGGGCGGCCGCGTCCAGCACGCCGTCCTGGGCCTGCATCACTTCTGCCTGATAGGCCGCGGTTTCCGCTGCTGGGTCGATCCTGCTGAGCGTGAGACCGGCCACATGCCCGGCCAATGTCTGCACCAGATGCGCGGCCGGATCGGTCGTGCTCAGATGCACGGCATGGCCACGCTTGGCTAGCATCACCGCGATGGCTGCCGCCACCGTCGTTTTGCCGACGCCGCCTTTGCCCATGGTCATGATCACGCCGTGGCCACGGCGCTCCAGATCCGCCACCACTTGGGCGAGGCTGTCCATCGCTGGCAGCGTCCGCACATCGGGGGGCTGTGGCGCGGCGCTAACCGGGTCGCCATCCAGCAAGCAGCGCAGGCCATCGAGGCCGAGGATGTTGATGGGTCGCAGCGGCACCGTGCAACTCGGCAGGCTGGCGATAAAGTCACGCGCGCCGACTAAGGCTGCCTTGCCGCGCTCCTGCATGGCCAGGGCGGTGGCATCCGCGGTGCAGGATGTTTCAAAGACCCCGTTGATGATGAGGCGCTGATTGACCACGCCGAGCGCCCGGAGTTCGTCGGACGTGCGCTGCGCCTCGCGCAAGGCGGCGGCTTGCGGACGACATACTAACATGATCATCGTCGCCGCGGCATCGGCCAGGGTCGTTACTGTGGCCTCATAGATGGCGCGCTGTTTTTCCAAACCGGCGAGAGGGCCGAGGCAGGATGTGCCGCTGGTATTGTGGGTGAGAAATTGATCCCATGCCTTGGCTAGGCTCATCAGCCGCAGCGTGTGGCCGGTGGGCGCGGTGTCAAACACCACGTGATCGTAGTTAGCCGCCGCCTGCGGGTCGCCGATGAGCCCGGCAAATTCATCAAAGGCCGCGATTTCCACCGTGCAGGCTCCCGACAGTTGCTCCTCCATGCTGCGCAGCGCCGCCTCCGGCAGCAAGCCGCGCAACGGACCAATGAGCCGTTCGCGGTAAGCGGCGGCGGCCTCTAGCGGATTGATGTTGAGCGCTTCAAGCCCCGCCACCCCGGCGATGGCCGTGGGCTCGCGCGACAGGGCCGTACCCAGTACTTCATCGAGGTTGGAGGCGGGATCGGTGCTCACTAACAATACCCGCCGACCGGCCCCGGCGAGTTGCAAGGCGGTGGCGCAGGACAGCGAAGTCTTGCCGACGCCGCCTTTGCCGGTGAAAAACACATAACGCGTGCTGCCGATGTCTTCGGTCTGATAGGGCGGCAGCTTCATGAGGGCGTCCCGGTTGACTGAGCTTGCGCGGCGTGCAGCCAGTCCTTGCGCTCGCCTGACGTCGGGTAGCGGCCTTGCAGCAACACGACCCCATCCTGGAAAATCACTGGCAAGGCGTCAGTCCCAGACTTTTCCAACAGGGCTTTGACCGCTGGATTGTTAACAAACGCCAGCGGTTCTTGGCCTAGGTTATAACGCTCGACGGCAATGCCATGGCCGCGGAGTTGCGCCAGCATGACCGCGAAACTAACCAGTTCGAGGTCCACCTGAGTGCCACAGACACCGGTGGAGCAGCACATCGGCGGATCATAGACTTGCAGCAAATTCATGATATGTTTGTTAGTTCGAATTGGCTTTGGCGGCGTCGCGGCGGCCGTCGGCGTAGGCCTCGAACACCCGCATAATTTCGTCGCGCACGCGGCGGAATACGGCGAGTTGGGCATCTTCGTCGCCCGGCGCGTGGGCCGGATCATCGAACCCCCAATGATGGCGGTTCAATTGGCCGGGGAAGAGCGGGCAGGCTTGGTCCACATTGCCGCACACGGTGATGACGGTTTCGACGTCTTGTTGGAGAAACTCGTCCAAGTGCTTGCTGTGGTGAGCGGAAATATCGATGCCAATCTCCGCCATGGCACGGATGGCCAGCGGATGCACGTAGCCGGCAGGCCGCGAACCGGCACTGCGCACGTCGAGCAGGTCGCCGGCGGCGTGGCGCAGGATGCCTTCAGCCAGGTGGCTGCGGCACGAATTGCCGGTGCACAAAATCAGTACAAGGGGGAGCTTGGGATGGGACATGGTTCGGTGGGGTTACTGGTGTTAGATGGGTTGCGGTCCGCAGTGGCTACGGCGGATTTTCTTAAGTTGCGCCAGGTCGTCACGAAACCCGGAGTTCTCGAAGATGCAGTCCTGCAGGCACGCGAGATGGGCGCTTAGCTGCGGACTGGGCGTGGCCGGCAACGCATACATCCGCCAAGTACCGCGAATTTCCACCTCCACCATCGCATGGCGGCGCAGGTAGGCGAGTTGTTGGGACGTGCGCACCGCACCGATGCCCAGCACTTGCTCGATGTGGCACACACATTGCGAACCCGTGCGCAGCAAGTTGAGAATACGCAAGCGGTTCGCATCGCACAGGCACTTATAAATGGCGATAACTTGTTCGGAAGCGTGGTGCGCGGCGGGCATGACGAGGGTTAATTAATCATCAGCTTAAATAAGCGCAAGTAAAAATTGTGATTGATAGAAAAACGGACCCGCGAGTCATTATCCGGCGGCCCGCGGATCGGGACGTGACACGGCACGACGCATGGTCACACACTGGCCGCCCGCATGTTAGCCGCAATTTTCACCACGCTGCTGTTTGCGCTGTCCGGCCTGAGCGGCCGGCGCTTGGCCAACCACCTTTCCGGGGCGCAGGCGAACTTGCTGCGCCTCATCTTGGCGGCCTCAATACTGGGCAGCTACGCCCACCTGTGCGGCTTCGGGGTGAGCGGCCCGGCCTTCAGCTGGTTGTTTGTGAGCGGGTGTATCGGCTTCGGCTTCGGTGACCTAGCATTGTTTCACGCCTATCCGCGCATCGGCACGCGCCGCACCATGGTGCTGGTCCAATGCCTGGCCGCGCCGATTGCCGCGCTGACCGAATGGATTTGGTTAGGCACACTGCCCAGCGCGGCACAGGCGTTATTGGGCGCGGTAATTTTGCTAGGAGTGGGGATTGCGCTGATGCCGGGTCGGGCCGAGGTAGGTTGCAGCCATGGTTTGCTGGTTGGCGGGTTGTTCGGCACGCTCGCCGCCTTGTGTCAGGCGTGGGGCGCGGTGCTCAGCCGCAAGGGCTATGCGGTGGCGGCGGCGCAGGGGTTTTACATTGGCGGGATGGGCGGCGGGGTCAATGCTGCCTACCAGCGTCTGCTCGGCGGGTTGGTGGTGGCTGCGGTGTGCGTGCTCTACCTGAAATTCGGGAACCGCCGCAGCGCCGCAGCGCGTCCGGCCGACTGGCGGCTCGCCTGGCCGCTGATCATTGCCAATAGCCTGTGTGGTCCGGCGTTTGGGGTGAGCTGCTACCAATGGGCGCTCTCGGGGGCACCGACGAGCATCGTACTGCCGATTGTGGCCACCACACCGTTAGTGGTCATGCCCTTGGCGCATTTCCTCGAAGGCGATAAAATGACCGCGCGCACATTGTTAGGCGGAATCCTAGCAGTGGGCGGCGGCGTAAGCTTAGCCTTGCTGCGGTGAGCCAGTTGGCATGGCGCGTCACGCTTTTTTTCCGCCCTGCGCGCCATCATTTCGTGCTGGCTGGCGCCACAATCTGGCAGGCGGCCAAGCTGATGGGCACCTTGAGGTGTGAGGCCATGGCGTCGCCGAAAAAAACCCGCCGCCCCGAAATATCCCCAACTTCTCCTGCGTATCGCGCTGCACCTATGCGCTTTCCCCCATTGCTTCTCGTGCTGCTGCTGGCGTTGACACCCGCGTCGGCCGCTCCCACCTATCAAACCATCGACGACGCCATCGCCCACGGTGATCTGGCCGACGTGCGTCTGCACCTCGCCGCCAGCCCATCCAGCGTTAACGAAGGCCGCGACAAGACCCGCTCGCCGCTGGCCCAGGCGGTGCAGCGCAATAAAACCGAGATTGCGTTGGTGTTGTTGGAAGCGGGGGCCAAACCCGACTCGCTGGACAGCTCGCAGCGCAGCATCCTGCATCTGGCCGTGGAGCGCAACAATCCGACGATGCTCGCCGCCTTACTCAAGTCCGGGGCTAAACCCGACCCGCGCGACAAGGATGGCTGGACGCCATTGCATCACGCAGCGGCCAAAAACCAACTCGCCAGTGCCAAAGCACTGCTGGCTGGCGGCGCCAACCCGATGGTGCTGAGCGAACTCGGCGGCTCCCCCTTGCACGAAGCCGCAGCCAGCGGAGGAGCCGAAATAGTCCAACTCTTGCTCGATCACAAGGTCGATCCCACGCTCAAATCCAAGCAAAACGTCACCGCCCTGGATATTGCTAAAAAATATAACAATCAGGCAGCCATCGCGATTCTTTGCAAATTGTGAGGGCGCCGGCCGGATGGTCATGTCATGCGGCGGGGCTGCGCGATGGCTGGTGTGGCGGTATTGCGCACGCGAAATTTTCAAATAAGCCCCCTGGAATTGCAGCGCGGATGGCTATTTTATGCCGTGGTCACTGTCTCGCCGATCGCGCATTTGTTCCCTAACATCCAAGCCGATACCTCACCAATATTCGCCGCTGGTCGCACTTTGTTTTCCCGATTGGTAAGCTCACTCAGAGGAAAAATTCCATATCGTAAAACCGCAGGGGATCGGCCCGGGAATGAACCCGCGTTATGGATCACCCTAGGCCGAGCTGCGGATCGTCCTGGCGGGGAGGCGGCGGGGCGCCGATTTTGAGATAGGCGGAGGGCATGGCCATACGGCCGCGCGGGGTGCGTTGCAGGAAGCCCTGCATGATGAGGAACGGTTCGTGCACCTCCTCAATGGTGGCGGCATCCTCACCCACCGCCACCGCCAGCGAGTTGAGACCCACCGGACCGCCGCCAAATTTGTAGATCAATACTTCTAACAATCGCTTGTCCATTTCGTCGAGCCCCTGGGCATCGATCTCAATCATGGCGAGGGCGGCATCGGCGGTTGGCTGGTCGATATGGCCGGCGCCGCGGACTTGGGCGAAGTCGCGGACCCAGCGCAACAGGGCGTTGGCGACGCGCGGGGTGCCGCGGGACCGGCAGGCGACTTCGAGGGCGCCGCCGCGTTGGATGACCACGTCGAGGAGGCCGGCGGAGCGTTCGATGATGAGGGCGAGCTCGTCTTGCGAGTAATAATCGAGGCGGTTGATCAGGCCGAAGCGCGAGCGCAGCGGGGCGGTGAGCATGCCGGAGCGGGTGGTGGCGCCGACGAGGGTGAAGCGGGGGAGGTTGATTTGGATCGAGCGGGCGGCGGGGCCGGAGTCGATGATGATATCGAGGCGGAAGTCCTCCATGGCCGGGTAGAGGTATTCCTCGATGGCGGGATGGAGGCGGTGAATTTCGTCGATGAACAAAACGTCGCCGCGCTGGATGTTGGTGAGAATGCCGGCCAAGTCGCCGGCCTTTTCGATTTGCGGACCGGACGTGGTGTGAAGCTGGCTGCCGGCGGCACGGGCCAGCAGGTTGGCGAGGGTGGTTTTGCCGAGGCCCGGCGGGCCGGAGAGCAGGACGTGGTCGAGCACATCGCCGCGGTGTTTGGCGGCGGCGAGCATGAGCAACAGGCGCTCCTTGACCTTTTCCTGCCCAATAAACTCGGAAAACGCCGGCGGCCGCAGCGACACGTCAAAAGGCGTGGCCGGCGCGGCGGTGGTCTGTTGGTAAAAGGTTTCGGGCATGAGCAGCGGGCGGACGGATTAGAAGACACAAGACACCCAGACGCAAGACCAGAGCTTGAACCCGAACTCCGAAGCTGAAATCTAGGATTTGATCATAATATCAACTATTGACATCATGATGGACCAGGAGCAGGGTTGATACATGAAACGCACACTGGTGGATCTTGAGGAGCACGACCTCGCGCAACTGGACGCGCTGGCCGGCACGCGGCAAACCTCGCGGGCATCGTTGCTGCGCGAAGCCGTTTCCGAATATCTGGTGAAACGGGAACGCGTCCCCGCCAATCCTCCCAAACCTCTTGAGGGATTCGGGGCGATCAGTGGCCGACTAACAGACGGTCTGATCTATCAGGACAAGCTGCGCTCGGAGTGGGACTGACCCGGCTTGCTTCCTATGACCGGATTTTTCGATACCACCATCCTGATTGATTTCCTCAACGGCATTCCCGCCGCGCAGAAAACCCT
>WBXD01000073.1 GCA_008932935.1 Verrucomicrobiota bacterium | reverse complement strand
GAAATTTTCTCCTACATCGAATCCTACTACAACACCCACCGCAAACACTCCGCTCTCAAGTACCAAACGCCGGTCCAATTCGAGGCCGAAATCCACTCCCTAAAATAAGCAAAAAACGGTCCAAAAATCCGTTGCATCTCAATCACCCCTACCCAAGCCATAGCCATAGCAGGTGAGCTTCTTTCAGTCGCAGCCGCCCAACAGAAGAACTGGAAGGCATCTGTGATTGCGGCACCACTCACACCACTCGTCAATGATGTCCCGGTGTCCGTCCCCGATAATCACGGGAAGCCATGGACACCGGAGGAAGACAAGCAGCTACTTTCGCGATACCATTCCAAGTTGCCGATTGAGGAGATTGCCAAGAAGCACTAGAGAGGTATTGGCGGTGTTCAATCACGCTTGGTGAAGCACGGCAAAGTGATACAAGGCATGACCGCCTAGCGTAGAATCGAAGAACCCGAACAAGACGAGACACAGCAACCCCTATCAGCCGACCTGTTTACATGCTCATCCCTAGTTTCAACCTCAACCCCGTGATCGACGCGCGTCTCCGCTGATAGGGTTGCTTGCTCTTCTACGTTCGCTGCAGAAAATATCTGGAAATCTCACTTGCAAGGTAGCCCATTTGGGCTACAATAGTGCCATGAAAGAGGCAATAGTGCGAGCAAGGGTAGATTCCAAGTTGAAGTCTGATGCGGAAGCGGTCTTTGGCACCTTGGGCATCAATACAACCGAGGCGATCCGAATGTTCCTAAGCCAGGTTAGGCTGAGGCGCGGGCTGCCGTTCATTGTGGGGATTCCTGACGACAGCGACTTGCTGCTTTCGACTCAAATAAGGCAGGACGCCATCAATTCTCTTTATGAAGACTAAACCTGGAGAAGTCTACCGAGTGGATCTAGGCATGGGAGGGAAGGTCCGCATGATGCTGGTCGTTTCCCGCGAGGATGCTGCTGCACCGAGGGCATTGTCGATTTGTGCCCCAATCACGACGGCTAACAGAGGATCTGCTTACGAGGTAGAATTGCCTTCGCGACCATTTCTGCGTGAGCGCAGTTACGCCAACATCCAGGGCCTTCAGGCAATTCAACACCATGAACTTCAAGGCCCGATCGGCATATTCCATGGCAAGTTAATGGAGCAGATTCGTGAAGCAATAGCCTACACCTTCGAGATCAACTCACACGGCGAACAAGGCGGCGTACCGAATGCCCGTTAGACCCCACGATTAAATCCAACCACAAATCAGATGTCGGTCATCGGTAGCCTAGGGTTCGCTGGAAAAGGAGAGGGATGAGACACGCCATAATGAACAATCCCATACCCTCGAAGGCAAAGGCTGGTTCGTGGTCGAAGAACCGGGCTCAATGGTGCGCTTGCAACCTCCGCAGGACGATGGTATTCTCCGCTCATGATAACCCAATTCCTCACCGATAATCGCGGCCAGAAGGTCGCGGTCGTGATTCCAATTGCTGACTACGAGTCACTTATGGAGGATGTTGCTGATCTTGCGGCAGTTGCGGAGCGCAGAGACGACGAGCGGATCTCGCTCAACGAACTCAAGGAACAATTGACCGTTGATGGCATCTTACCGGGTTGAGCTTGCTAGGTCTGCCGCTAAAGACCTTCGGGGGATCGACCGGAAGTGGATTCCGAGGATTGTCACGGCAATCGAGGCCCTGGAATCAGATCCCCGACTGGCAGGCAGCAAGAAGCTCGTGGGCTCTGATCATACTTACCGCGTGAGGATTGGCGACTACCGTGTGGTCTAAGATATTCATGATGCCACGTTAATCATTTTGGTCGTTCGGATTCGCCACCGGCGGGACGTCTACCGCTAGATCCAATGAGTGAACAAGGCGTCGCTGCCGACCGGCAACCGCTCCAAAAAACTCAACTCAAACGCCCTGCCGTAACCCGGCGGCAGGACTTTATTGTTGGCTGAGGAAAGCAGGAGAGCGAGACACGGACCAATATTGCACTGTCGAGCCAAAAATGCACTTGCTGCGGTTGATTCTCCGATTTAGGATGCGGCCTTGGTTCAGCTTGCGGACATTCAGAAACAGACCACGGAGCTCTCCGAGGAAGACCGGAAGGGGCTGGTGGCATATTTGCTTCACGGATTGTCAGACTCGCCGTCGGGCCCGGATAATGAGGAAGTAGGGAGGCGGGAGGCGGAGATGGAGTCCGGGTCCGTCATCCCCATCAGCCACGCCGAATTTTTGTCTCAAGTTGGCCGCGGCACTAGATGAGGGAGGTTGTTTATCACCCGAAGGTGCCAGCGGAGGTCCGGGCATTCCTTGACCATTACGACGCGATCTCGTTGGACCTTGGGGATTCATTTTGGCAGGAATTGATCGAGGCGATCGAGTACGCGCGGAATAGCCCGGAGAGGCATCATTTCGACCGCACGGGTCGACGCAGGAGCAATCTGAAGAGGTTTCCGATCCATTTTCTGTTCCGGATCCTCCCTGGCATTATTCGGATAACGGCAGTTCGACACGACAGGCAGGATGCTGGCTACGGATCAACCCGACAATAAGACAGCCAACAAACCGCCGCAGCCGACCGGCATCAGCCACTCAACTTCCAACCAATAACGCTCCTGCCGCGGCAGTGGCTGGGCTCAGCGTTGAGCGGAGATAATTACGTTCGGCATAATTTCGCTTGACGTAATACGAGGCGGTGGTATTTTCGCCCGGTGATCGAAAGTTTCGGCGATTCAGCGACGGAGAGCATCTACCGCGGCTTGCGGGTACGAGGCTTGCGGGTACGAGGCTTACCTGGGGATATCCAGGAGCGGGCCCGGCGCAAGCTGCGAATGATCAATCAGGCGCGAATCGTTGAGGATCTGCAGATTCCCCCAGGCAATCGACTTGAACAGTTGAAGGGGACGCTGGCTGGGTTCTGGAGCTTTCGCATCAACCAGCAGTGGAGGGTTATTTTCCGATGGGAAGATGGCTCGAAGCACGAAGTGAAAATTATCGATTACCATTAATATTATGAGCGCATCCAAATACCTACCACTGATTCATCCAGGTGAAATTCTACTCGAGGAATTCATCAAGCCGATGGGACTGAGCCTTGCGCTGGTATCCCGCTCGACCGGCATTCCAGCTTCGCGTCTTACCGAGATTACGAAGTGCAGGCGCAGGTTGTCCGCTGAGACGGCATTGCGGCTCTCAAAATTCTTCAGCACCTCTGCCGCATTTTGGATCGGGCTACAATCTGAGCATGACTTGGAAGTGGCAGAAAGAGCCGTGGGAGCCAAAATTAGACGTGAAGTGGTTTCGCTCGCCTCATAAGAGCCTAACAAGAAATGGCTGGACAACCGGCGTTAAGCATCTCAACAGCATGACGAATTTTTTTCAATATCCGCCGGTGCCAGCATATTGACGTTAGCTAAAGAAAGTCAGAATTCTGGACTTGACCGGGTGCGTACCAGTGTATGGTGACAGATAAATAGTTGGCTTCTTAGCCCGAGTAACGCCAGGTGCCTCACCCGCCGGGTCTGCCGCTATTTTTGTGATTGAGAAAGTGGCGCGGTGGGCTGTGAATGGGGTGGTGAGCACGCAGCCTTATAATGTGTTGCCCCGGCCGGCGATGGCGGGGGAGTTAGTCCCGGCGGATTATTTTCGGCGGCTGGAGCACGCCGAGTTGTGTGGCGACGGTCGGCCGCTGGAGGTGGATCTGGGCTGCGGCGACGGTGCCTTTTTGCTGGCAATGGCGCGGCAGTTTCCGGAGCGGGATTTTCTCGGGGTGGAGCGCTTGTTGGGAAGGGTGCGAAAGGTGTGCAAGAAGCTCACCCGCAATGAGTTGTCCAATGGCCGGGTATTGCGTCTGGAGAGTCGCTACACGGTTGAGTGGCTGTTGCCGGAGGCGAGTCTGGCGCGTTTGCACCTGCTGTGCCCGGACCCATGGCCGAAAGTGCGGCACCATCGGCGGCGGTTGGTGCAGGTGGAATTTGTGGCGGCGGTGAGGCGGGCGTTGGTGCCGGGAGGGGAGTTTTTATTCATGACTGATCACGAGGAATACTTCGCGTGGGCCGGCGAGCAAGTGGCTGCCAGCGGCGGGTTTGAACTGCTGGAGTGGCCGGAAAACGCGTTTTTCTATCCCAAGACGGATTTCCAGCGGCAGTGGGAAGCAGAGGGTAAGACGATGTGGCGGCTGCGTTACCGCAAGCCTGCTGAATAACTAGAAGATTTACCGCAGAGCCGCAAAGGACGCGAAGGGCCGCAAAGGAAGATGGGAGACAGCAGAAGACTCAAGACTGCAAGATACAAGACCCAAGAGCAGAGAAGACGTAGAAGCGCCGCGCTATCTTCTCTTGCCTTGCGTCTTGGAGCGCAGCGGTCTTGGGTCTTGGGTCTTGGGTCTTCTTACCGGCTTTGCGGTAAGCATTTGGCAGTGCGTCAAGGTTGCCAGGGCAAGCTGTTGGCTTATCGGTGCTGGAGGCGCAGCGTGGAATGGTCGACAAACCCTTTCACCAGCAGATCGCCGGCGGCATCGACGCTGAGGGTGACCGCGCCGGTTTGTTCTTGGTCGAACACGCGGATGCCGCGGGCTCGCCAGAAGGCGGCTTGCTGTGGTGGCAAGCGCTCCTCGACGGGAAACTCGGCGTTGGAGGCGATGATGGCTGCGGGATGCACTTTTGCCAATAACGCGTCGCCTAGCGAGACGTCGCTTTGATGGCGGCCGGCGATGATCACGTCGGCCGCGAGGTCGCGGCCTGTGGCTAACAATTTTGTTGCAGCACCCGTGCCGGCGTCACTAGTGAAGAGGATTTTCCAGGAATGCCAGTGGAGGCGATAGATAGCGACGCGATCATCGGCGCGGGTGAGGGTGCTGGCTGGGTCGGGGGCGTAAAGGATTTCGAGGCAGGCACCGTCGGGCAGGGGCAGCGCCGTGGTGGCCGCCGCCTGCAGGGTGTGGATGCCGGCCTTGGGGGCGTTGTTCACCCACGCCAGATAGGATGGGCTGCGGGCGCGGGCGACGGGCAGCAACACCTGGCGGATAGGGAAGGCGGCCCAGACTGGAGCGCCGCCGCCAAGGTGCTGGCCGTCGGGATGACTCAAAATCACGGAATCTGGGGTCACCCCGAGTTGGCGCAATGAGGGCATCAGCCGCCGCTTGAAGCCGAAGCTATCGCCACAATCCAACAAAACCGCGCCGTCGTTGGCAGTGGCTAGGCAAGCCGCTGCGGCGCCGCGGTCGAGGGAGTACACCAGCAGGAACGGTTGGTTAGAGCTGTGGAGATTGAAATGGCCGTAGGGGATGGCGGACATCACGTGAGCGCTGGAGGCACAGGCATTGGCGACCACGGCATTGGCGCGGTTGACCCAGCAGGCAGTCTTGGGTGCGACGGGGTACAAAGCCGCCGCCAGCATGGCCGCAGCTAACAGTACAAATACCAGCGGCATGAGGATCAGATTAGCCAGCAGGGCGATGGGCGTGATCAGGCCGAAGTGATAGATGGTCAACGGAGTGGAGCCGACCAGAGCTGCGAGGGAGACGGTGAGGGATTGGGCCAGGTAGCGGCGCCCCTTGAGCCAGAGGGCCTGGCTGCGGGACAACAGCGCGGTGGGCAGATAGAGCGGTGGCTGGGCAAACCACGTGAAGGCGCGCTCCGCCCAGTTGGTGCCTAGCGCGATGGCGGCCACCACGCCGTAGGATAATTGGACGCCGGGCTGAAACAACAGGTTGCCATCCCACAACAACATGACGAACAAGACCAAGCCGAGGGAATTGAGCAAATCGGGCCGCCGCCTGAAGACAAAAGCCCCCAAAAACACCGAGGCCATCCAAGCCGAGCGCAGCGCCGGTGGACTGTTGCCCGAAAGCCAGGTGTAACCGAAAATCGCTGGCAGCAAGGCCAGGATCGCCCAGCGGCGCGGCACGCCCGCCACTCGCAGCAACACCCACAGGATGCTCGCGACCATTGCCACATGGGTGCCACTGACCGAAAAGATATGCAAGGTGCCGCTGTTGCGGAAGTCGGCGATTAGTTCGTCGGCATCTGGCTGGACATCGCCGATGACCACCGCGCGGATGACGATGGCGGCCTGGCTGTCGTCTGCCAAGCCTGCCGTCACCGCGTGGCGGAACGCTAAGCGCACCCGCGCTCCCAACGCCGCCAGCCGACTCGTTTCCACTTGTCCGTTACTCCAGGCTGAGCGAAACACCGCCGCCACTCCGATGCGGCGCAACCAGGCCCCCTGATCGAACTCCCCCGGATTGCGCAGCACCGGCAGCGGTCGGAAATTGCCTCTGGCGCGCACCAGCGAACCGGCCACCGGGCTTTCACCGCGGCCTTCCCACCATACCTTGGTGCCGTCATAGGCACCGCCGCGCAGCCTCACCGGGGTCGTCCACGAGCCGTTGTCGCCCTTGCCATCGGCGAGCGCCCGACCTTCCACCAGCCCGCGAACCTGATCTAATAATCCAGTTGCCGCGGCGTCACGCCGATGGTTGCGCCAAGCGAAAATGCCCAGCGCTAGGATGCAGCAGAGAGCCCACGCCAAGCCGCGGCGCCAATTGCCGAAGCAGATACCGAGTCCTCCGAACACGCCCGCAGCCAGGCAGCCGGCGACGAGCGAACGGTCGCCCAGCGCGATGCAACCGGCCGTTGCCAGAGCGGCAGCGAGCATCGGATGGTGGGCGAAAAAAGCGGTGAGCGCCGCACGCATAGTTCAAACTTGGCCCCAAGTGTGGAGTTTGTGGCTGGCATTGGCGGAATGCCGGGTTTCCGGAAACTCGTCGATCACTTGCTGCATGATCGCCGCCGCGGTGAGCCGATCCTGGCAGTCTTCGTCGTAAAGTTCGGCCAGCCGGAACAGGAAAAAGGCGGCGTCATTGACCGGCCATTGCTGGCTTTCCAAGGCGTGGCGCAGGGTTTGGATCGCCGCTTGAGAATCTTCCAGCTGACCGCGTTGGATGCGGGCTATTTCCACCCATGGCAGGCGGTTGAGCGGCTCGTTGGCGGCGGCCATCTTGAACGCCTCGATCGCCTTGTCATATTCCCCTTGCGCCACCAGTGAGTGGGCGTCGTGCATGGCGTCTGGCTCAAGCATTTCCCCGCTGTCGTACACCAGGTCGGCGACGCGGTTGGCCAGCATCGGCAGCACCAGCGTCACAAACAAAATACCCACGACGGCAGCCCCGAACAACGTCAGCACAATGCCGCCAAAAATCTTTTGGTTACCCTGGCTCTCGGCGTCGTCCCGCAATTTAACGATCTCGCGCTGGGCGTCATCGTTAGAGTCATCTAGCTGGAGCTGGGCGATTGCTTCGCTGATGTGTGTTTGTTCAAGAGCCGAGTGCTGGTAGTACAACCAGCAGCCAGCCACCAAGGCCGCTAGAATCAGATAGGGAAGCCATTTCATCGGGAAAGGAGAGTTTGCGACAGCTTAGGCCGGTGGCAAAGCAAAATCCGCAGCCATTCACAGGCGCCGTGCGTTGCGACCCTCATCGATGAGTTTCCAAAAGTGTTTGGACTGGGCCAGCGCCTCGTCTTCTGCGAGTGGCATCTTGGAGCGAAATTTAAAATCTGAAAACGTCCCCTTGTGCAGCAATCGGTGGACGACTACAGCGGCGTCTCTGACCTCGAAATAGAATCGGTAATCCTTCGCCCGGAACCGGTACAGCACCTTGCCGTCACGGCTGATTTTACCGAAGCGTTCGCCGTCGAGGTTGTCTAGATCTGTCTCGGACACCCGGAACGAATCGAGCAAGTCGAGTTGTTCGAGAGTATCGAGCTGCGAGATTTCTGCCGCGCTGATTTCATTGAAAACAATCTGTAGCACGCCATAAGCTTACGAAATCCGCCCTTCCCTGCAAACCTCAAATCAAAAAACTTACCCGTTGGCGGCGGTTTTCTGGCTTCGCGCCGCTATTGGCACCGCGCAGCGAGCCGCCGGTCCTGGTTTTTTTGCTAGTCCAACAGTTGCAGCAGGGCTTGGACCTATCTGCGTGAGGGCTTGACGCGCCGGCCTGCCATTGTGGAAACTCGCGCATGGCATGGCGGATCGAGCAGGCAGTGGTTTGGGGCGAAATCGACAATAGCGTCGAGGGGCACACCCGCGGCTGCATCTGGCTGGTGGGCCGCGATGTGCCCTTGCAGTTATCGCTGGACGGGGACTGCTGGCGTGATCTGGCTGGCACCCGCCTGCACTTTGAAAACGCTGCGCCGCGCCACGACCCGGAAACCGCCGGCTTGGCCGTGGACCAGTCAGGGGTGATCGGCGACATGACCGCGTCGCGCAAGGCCAAGATCCGTTTGGGCGGTGCCGAGGGCTTGGCGGCGTCATGCTGCGGGCCACAGGAAACCCCGTTTGAGTGGCGCAACACGCTCTATCTGGAATGGTTTAGCGAATTCAACGGCCGGGTGGTCATCGAAGCATCCACTTTCACGCTGCGCATCTCGGCCCATGAGTGGGAACTCGATGAGGATGCCGAAGCCGCCCAGAAACTCGCTAACTTGAATGCCATGCGCGATTTTATGACGCTCGTCATCCAACGCCGCGATGCGGAGGTGCCCGGCGCGGAACCCGCCGGCGAACTCGACGAATTCGCCTGGGAAGCGCGCCTCAAGGATAATGACCGGCTCACCGACGCCTATCAGGAGGTGCTGGAAAAATACTTAGATGACGAGGACAGCGAGCGCAAGGAGGCCTTCGTCATGGGCTGGGATGGCTTGCTCGATGCCTTGGCCGAGCGCGACGACGCCGCCGGCCACGGCGTATTTGATGTCGATGCCGACGATGATGACGATGACGACGATCTGAGCTCAGGCAGTGTCTTTGACGAGGAGGCTGAGGCTTGGGATAGTGCCTTCGGCGAGGCCAGCGAGACTGCGGTTGTGCTCTTTGATGACGGCCACGCCCACCCTCTGCAAGCCAGCGCCCAGGCCTTGGCCAGTCAGGCGATGGACTTGGTGACAAGCGCCGACGGCCCCGGCTCCCCCTCGTATCTGCTCATCACCAACCTCCTCCAAGTCAGTGGCAAACTCGCCAGCGCTCTCAACGACCACGGCAGCGGCTATCACCCGGAAAACGGTTTTGTGCTGGCGCTGCTTAAACGCTGCCTCCATTGGCTCAACGAGGCCTTGGGCGCCTGTCAGGATCTGCACGATGCCACCAGCGATGCGGCCCAACGCTGCGCTTGCAAAGCTCTGCTGGCCAACGCCTTCCAAGTCCGCGACCAAATTGTGGAGATTCGCCGTAATTTCAGGAAAACTTAATCATTGCGCTTTTCCACGCCTGTGGTAATTGATGCCTGCGCCTATGAAATCAATCCTATTAATTGCTGTCGTTGCCGTTGCAACCCTGTTCAGCTCATGCAACACCATCATCGGCTTTGGCCGAGATCTGCGGATGATGGGAGATGGCATGGAAAAATCTGCCAACAAAACCCAAGGCCACAGCAGCGGAGATACCTCCGGCGCTCCGGTTTATTGAGCCGTGTGTGTGTGGCTAGCGATGTGGCTGCTGCGTTCCGTGGCAGGCCGTGGACGCGGCGTCGCCCCGTGCGAGCTCGTACGCCTAATTCTTAGCGATGGTATAAGCCGCAAAATTTAGCTGGCGATGTGCCACGCGGGTCAATAACCACGCCAAAACGTCAGCGCACAAATCAGTGTGGCGATGCCATAGCCAAGTCCAGCCAAAGCCATGGCCGTCCAGCGCTGGGGACTCGCGCTCACCCAACTGACGGCATCGCGGAATAAATAGGGCATGCCCACCCAGAACATCGATGCGGTGAGCATGGCGTAGGCAAACACCGGTACTAACAAACGTGAGGCGGGCTCCTTGAGGAAAGCCGCCTCTAGCAGCGGTGAGGCGGCCATCAGGCCGAGCAAGCCCAGGGCCCGCACCGCGAGAAAATCCCGCACGCTGAGGGTGACCAGCACGAGCGACAGGGGGACGAGCCACTGCAGCAGCGGTTTAGCGCCGTTGAATTCGCCGAGGTCCATGGCCAGCGCACTGAGGGTGCCGAGGCCCTGCGGCGCAATGAGCAGCCAGAACCAGGCCAGGCCGACGCCCAAAATCCCTTGTCCGAGCCAGGGGTGGCGCGGGAATTTTTGCAAAAACCCCTGCACCTGCGCCGGCTTGACCAGCATCAGCAGGTGCAAGCCAATAAGCCACAGCGCCAGCACCAGGCCGGCCGTAAATAAGGGGATGTGTTTGTAAATATGCATTCGCGTACACGGAACTAGAGGCTGGGGCAGTGACAATCAAGCCCGATCTTTCTGGTCTTGGCGGTTGAGAGGAGGACGGGACGGCTCAAGCATTAGAGATATAGCCACCACATGAGGCGGATTAAGGAGCCACCGCACTCGTATGGTGAGAGCTCAGGCACGGCGATGCTACCAGTCGCTGTGGACCAGCAAGGGAGCGGGTTCGCCGTCGGGCAGCCCGGCGAGGTGGGCGGCGATGGTTAGATAATGGCCGGGCAGGATGAGCTCGGGCCGGATATCGGCCAAGGGCTGGAGGACGAAGCGGCGCTGGGTGAGGCGCGGGTGGGGGATGTCCAAGCCGTCGCCGGCGTGGGTGGCTGCGCCGCAGTAAAGCAGGTCGATATCGATGAGGCGCGGGGCGTGGCGGGTGGCACCGCGGGTGCGGCCGAGGGATTGCTCGATGGCCTGGGTTTGGCGGAGCAATTCCGCGGGGCTGCCGTCGTAGCCGATTTCCACCACGGTGTTGAAAAAGTCCGGCGAACCGTCGGGGCAGGCGAGCGGAGCCGTCTGGTAGACCGGAGCCTGCAGCAGTTCGGCAGCGGGGTGGGCGAGGCGCCGCAGCAGCTCGCGGGCGGCTTGCAGGCTGGCCAAGCGTGGGCCGAGGTTGGAGCCTAGAGCGATACCGGCGCGTGGCATGTCAGGATTTGAGATTGAAGAGGTGGTCGATGCCGCCGGCCTTTTGGACGCGGGCGTTGGCGTCCTTGACCTTGGCTGAGGGGATGATCAAGGGCCGGCTGGAACCGAACACCTGAATGACAAAATACTCGGGCGGGTCTGGCGGATAGAGGAGGTCGTAGGCCTGGGCTAGATCGCGCACGGTGGTGCCGTTGATGGTGTCCACCGCGCAGCCGGCGAAGCCGTCGAGCTGGCTGGTGAGTGGATCGCTTTCAATGCGGGTGAGCACCACAATGTCCTCGCGTTGTTGGAAAATGCCCTTGTGGACGTAGTCGGAATAGAGGCGGCGGACGTTTACGTCATCGAGCTTTTGGCTGGCGAACAGGTTGGTATCGAGGGGTTGAAAGACCAGACCGGCAAACACGATGTAGCGGGGCTGGCTTTCATAATCGATGGCAAACATGCGCGACCACTTGAGGGGCTTGAGCTCGATGGGCACCTCCTTCCACTCGCCCTTGCGCAGGAGCCGTACGCTGATGGTGTCACCGGCAAATTTGCGCTCGATGATTTCGTGGAAATTGACGTTTTCGCCATCGATGACCACCATGCCGGCGCTGTCGATGGGCAGGCCCTCGATGGACATGAGGATGTCCCCGGGCTGGAGTCGGCCATCGGCGGAGCTGGTGGGGATGACGCTGGTGACAAGCACGCCCTGGTCATCGTCGGGGCGGCCGAGGGCCTTGCGCATGGCGGGATTGAACAGTGGAAACTCGCTGCAGCCGAGTTCCGCGTAGTGATCGTAGGAGCCGTCCTCGATGTCCTTGAGAAAGTGTTTCACCACCGGGGTGGGGATGATGTACCCGGTGTTGTCAGCTTGGCGCAAGCCTTGAAAGGCTACCCCTACGACCTTGCCATTTTGGATGCACGGGCCACCGGAATTACCCGGATTGATCGCGGCGTCAATTTGCACGATGAGGTGCGAATCGGCCCGCGAGTGGGCGTAGGCTTGGAAGTCGATGCGCGACACCACCCCGCGGGTGACCGACAGCCGCTCGCCACCGATGGGATAGCCAATGACCCGCACCTGGCTTTCAAGTGCGGGTACGTCATCGAGCTCAAACGCCGGAAATGCCGCGAAGTCGGCAAAATTATCCACCGAGAGCAGTGCCAGATCGCAGTCGTGGGCGATGAATTCGACCTTGGCGGGGTATTTTTTCGGGCTGCCGTAGATATTGATGAGGACGCGGCTGGCGTTGGAGACGACGTGGGCGTTGGTGAGGATGCGGTTATTGCCGATGATGAAGCCGCTGCCGATGGCACCGCTGAATCGCCCGGCATTCCACGGTGTGCGGTAGTCGGGAGTTTGGGTTGCCACCTCGATGCGCAGGACTGATTTGTACACATCGGACGGCAGCGGAGGATTGTCTGCGGCGAGGCCAGAACCGGTGAGGGCTAGCGGCAACAGGAGGGCGCGGAAGCAATGCATGGCTGGCCGAGCATAGGGCGGAATCCAGCGACGACAAATGAAATCCGGAAGGTTGCGCACCTGACTCACTTGAAGATTTACCGCAGAGTCGCGAAGGAGCGCAAAGGGGCGCAAAGGGGAATGGGATATCGAGAAAAATCCGGTCTTACTCCGCATCCCTTTGCGACCTTTGCGGCTTTGCGGCTTTGCGG
>WBXD01000072.1 GCA_008932935.1 Verrucomicrobiota bacterium | reverse complement strand
TGGTGGTTACATGCGCAGGTCACGTTGGCTGGCGGGGTGGAAGGGCTCGGCGACGAAGCCGGTGATTTACCATTGCATAAGCCGAGTGGTGGATCGGAGGTTTGTGTTTGGGGAGCGTGAATGCGAGGCGTTCCGGATGTTTTTTCGGATGTATGAGAATTTCTCGGGCTGCCGGGTATTGGCGTATTGCGTGATGTCTAACCATTTTCATTTGCTGTTGGAGGTGCCGCGGATGGCGGATGGCGGGTTGAGTGACGCGGAGCTGCTGCGGCGTCTGGGCGGACTCTATTCCGAGGTGGTGGTGGCGGGAGTGGCGGCGGAATTGGCGGAGGCGAGGAAGAGTTCTATCGGCGAGAATGAAGGCGCGGGTGTAGCGCGCGCGGCGGCTATTCACGCGCGGTTCACCTATCGGATGCATGATTTAAGTGAATTCATGAAGGGCTTGTTGATACGGTTCACGCGGTGGTTCAACCGGATGCATGCGCGGTCAGGAACCTTGTGGGAAGAACGGTTCAAGAGCGTGATCGTGGAAAGCGGGACAGCGGCGCGGACGATAGCAGCCTACATCGACCTGAATCCGGTGCGGGCCGGGATGGTCAAAGATCCGGCAGATTACCGCTGGAGCAGCTATGGGGAAGCGGTGGGCGGCGGGAAGAAAGGGAACGGGAAAAAAGCGCGAGAGGGCTTGATGCGGGCGTATTTTTGCGATCAGGGAGTGGGTTTCGAGGCGGAGCAATGGCAGAAGGTCTCGCGCCAATATCGCCGACTGATGGGGCTGGCTCTGGGACGCAAGCCGGGACGGGCCGACGTGGCTGGAGCAGGGAATCGAGCGGCTCAAAACACGCTGAACACGGCCGAGATGTTGGAAAGCAAAGACAACGGCACGGTTTTGAAAGATCTTCGAATCGCGAAGATGTTGCATTGCCGGGTGAGGTATTTCACGGACGGGGCAGTGATTGGCAGCAAGGAGTTTGTGAACGAGGCGTTTGCGCGGGCACGGGAGCGCTTCAGCGCCAAGCGCAAGGATGGAGCTCGAGCGATGAGGGGCAGCGGCAGCGGTGCGAAGGAACTGCTGTGGAGCGCTAGGGATTTGCGGGTGGGGGTCTAAAAATCACCACGTAAGCGCTCAATAGACGGCCACTAGCAAGGCGGGGGCATAGGTCGCAACCATAGTCGCGTATGCAATCTACATTATCTACATCATCTGAACCCGCCCCCACTGACTCCCTCATCCGCAGCGCCAGCGAGGGTCGGCTGCGCTTCACCCCGGCCCAACGCCAGGAACTGTTGGACGCCTTTGATCGCAGCGGCCTGAGCACTATGGCTTTCGCCCGCAGTCCCGGTGTCTGCTATCAGACGTTCATCGCCCGGCAACGCAAACGCCGGGACGAATTTAGGACGATGACCATAGATTGGCAAACTATGACGCCTATGATAGAGGGTCGCTAGAATCTTCATGCGGCGCTACGGACCCGCGACCCAAGCTGGCGCTCTTTGGCCGCCACTACCGGGCTTTTCATTGGCTGCTCCGGTCATCCCGCTAGAGTCCTTGAAAAGCTAAAGTTGTTGTCATTAGGTCAAGTTTGCTTCTCTTGGGTCTTCAAGTCTTGCGTCTTGGGTCGGAGGCGCAGCCCCGCTAGTTTTTCCAGACCCGCAGCAAGGCGCAACCGTGGCGCGGGAGGCTGCGGGTGAGCTGGCCAGTGACGGGCGGGAGGTCTTGTTGGCTCCACAGATCGCGGACGTGGGCCGGGCCGGCAACACCGAGGCTGCTTAGATCGAGGGTTACAGGTAGCGGAGTGATACCGCGGTTGAACAGGCCCACCGCCCATGAGCCATCGGCCATGGGTTTAGCCCAGACTTCGGCATCGCCAGTTTTGGCCATGCGGCCGGCTTGCTTGCCGAGTTCGTCCTGATTGACGTCGAGCACCTCATCGTTGGTTAGAAGATTGAGGGTGAAGTCGTCGAGTTGGGTCAGGTCGCAGCCGATGAGCAGCGGGGAGGCGAGCAGGCACCACAGGGAGATATGTGTGTATTGTTCGTCAGGGGTGAGCTTGGTGGGATGGAGTGCCGGGCCCCAGCCGACGTGACCGACCACCAACATATCCGGATCATTCCAGTGGCCGGGCTTGGTGGATTTTTCGAGGCCGTTTTGTTTGAAGCCGATGCCAGCCATGCTGCTCCAAGTATCGGTGATGTCGCCGGTGGTGCGCCAACTGTTGCCGCCGACCTGCGCGCCCCACTCGCTGACGTTGCCCATGCCGTATTGGCAGAGGCTGTAGTAAATGTCGCGCTTCTGCTGGTCCAGCGCGTTGCGCATCACTGCATAGGGCAGCATCAGTTTGAGTAGTTTGTCATCGGTGATGGAATCAATCGCCGGGACATGATGGGCGGCGGCGGCCCGCTTGCCTTCCATGTCGGGTTTATAGGAACACCAGTCATGTTTAAGATAGTCAAAGCCCCAGGCCGCGTAGGTGGCGGCATCTTGGTCTTCGTGGCCGAAACTGCCCGCGCAACCGCCGCAGGTGAGCGGACCGGGCGTAGAGTAGATGCCGACCTTTAAACCCAAGGCATGCACATAGTCGGTGAGACCTTTCATGTCCGGAAATCGTGAGTTGGGCAAAATTTTGCCGTTGGCGTCACGCTCCGGCCCTTGCAAGGTCGGGTCGTCGCTGGCGGGTTTCACCTGCCAGAAGTCATCGATATTGATATATGTCCAGCCGTGGTCGATGAGGCTGCTGTGGGCCATGACGCTGGCGGCATCGCGGATATTTTTGTCGGTTACGGCACCGGCGAAGCAGTTCCAACTGTTCCAGCCCAGTGGCGGGGTGAGCCCGATGGAATCACCGCCTATGAGTTTGAGCGTGCGGCTGGTCTTGCCGCTGGTGTTGCTCGCGCCGACCGTCACCAGCCATTCCCCCTTAGTGGCCAATGTGCCGGTGAGCATGCCGGTGTTGGCATCCAGCACGATGCCGGGCGGCAGCCCGTCTGCAAGATAGGTGAGGGGCTTGGTGCCGGTGGCGGTGATGCGATGGAGAAACGGATTGCCGGGGCGGGCACCGAAGACGCGCGGACCAGTGAGGTGCGGCAGTGGTCCGGGCTTGGGTGTGAGAATGACTGCCTCGTACTTCACTGGCGCTATCACCGTGGGCGCGGCACCGCTGTAGCTGATGCGCGCATCAGCCCAGTCGGCATGATCGAAGGCATTGCCGTCGCCTGCATCCGACACTTGCAGGTCGAGGCGGCGGACACCGGCGAGAGGGACTTGTAGCGGGTGGGCGGCATCGCCACCTTTGAGTACACCACTGCGAAATACCTCGCGCCCGTCGCAGCACACGATAAATTCGACGCTGCCTTTGCTGCCGGTTTCGGCATCGACGCCGACCTCGGCGTGCAGCGTCTCGGCCTTGCCATCAAGCACCAGAGAGAAGCTGCTGTCCGCGTGGGTGCCAATGCCATCTCTATAACTCTTGTCGCCAATTTTCAGCGCCTCGCCGTTCACGGATTTCCCTGCCTGGGGCTGGTCCCAACCAATTTCCATGCTCGATAGGTCGAGCGTGGAAAGCGGCAATTCGGCGGCGCTTGCCATCATGGACGAGCCGCATGAGCCTAAGATGACGACTGCAGTAGTGAACGGTAGTCTCATGTTAGTTAGGGAGTGCTGGGCTAGCAGAGTGTACTCGCCGTGTTGGGGCATGACGCCGGCGAGTACGAGATCAGCAGGGCGGTACATCTTGTCTTGATGCACTGCCCGTTAGAGTGCCAGCTCAGGCCCGTTCGCTCATCGCAACGTAATTGCGCAGCGTGTGGCCGGTGTAGATTTGGCGAGGCCGGGAGATGCGGCTGTCTGGATCTTCCATGACTTCCTTGAAGTTGGCGATCCAACCGGGCATACGGCCGATGGCAAACATCACCGTGAACATGTCCAGCGGGATACCGATGGCGCGCATGATGATGCCGCTGTAGAAATCCACGTTTGGATAGAGTTTGCGGGAGATGAAATACTCGTCGTTGAGGGCGATTTCCTCGAGCTTCTTGGCAATGTTGAGCAAGGGATCGGACTTGTTCAACTGGGCGAGCACCTTGTCGCATTGTTCCTTGATAATGACCGCACGGGGGTCGAAGTTTTTGTACACGCGGTGGCCGAAGCCCATCAGGCGGCGGTTGCCGACTTTGTTTTTCACCTCGCTGAGGAACTTGGTGCCATCGTCACCTTCGGCGTGGATTTCCTCGAGCATTTCCAGCACTGCTTGGTTGGCACCGCCATGTAGCGGACCCCACAGCGCGCAGACGCCGGCGGAGGCCGAGGCAAACAGATTGGCGCGGCTGGAGGCGACCATGCGCACCGTGGAGGTGGAGCAATTCTGTTCGTGGTCGGCATGCAGCAGGAAGATGAGATCCAGCGCGCGGACGATTTCGGGTTGAACAACCCAATCCTCGTTGGGCGTGGAAAACATCATGTGGAGGAAGTTGGCCGTGTACTTGAGGTCGGACCTCGGATAGATGGTGGGCAATCCGTGCGCCTTTCGATAAGAAAATGCGGCGATGGTGCGCACCTGAGAAATGAGCCGGGCCGCATGCTGCGGGAAGCTTGTCTGACGAGCTTTGTCGCTGAGCAGGTTGGGGGAATACGACGAGGCGGCATTGATCATGGCCGAGAGGATACCCATCGGATGGGCCGATGTCGGGAATCCTTCAAACAGAAAGCGCATGCCCTCGTGGAGCATCTGGTTGTCGGTGAGTTCGCCGGAGAATTCCGCCAATTGGGCCGTGGTGGGCAGTTCGCCGTAGATGAGCAGATAGGACGTTTCGATGAAAGTGCTCTTGGCGGCAAGTTCGGCAATGTCGTAGCCGCGGTATTGGAGGATGCCCTTTTCACCATCGATGAAGGTGATGGCACTCTTGCAGGCACCCGTGTTGCCGTAGCCGGGATCGAGGGTGATGCAACTAGTCTGATCGCGCAGTGCTGCGATATCAATACCGATTTCTCCCTCCGATCCGACGATCATGGGGAGTTCCAAACGCTTGTTTTCAATGATGAGTTCCGCTGTTCCGTTCATAGGCGCGCAAATTATACATGAAAATCTCGTCGCGGCTAGAGCAATTCTGAGTTCTTTGCAAATTTGCTTAAAATCACCGCGTATCTTACTCCTAGCGGTCATGCAACGCGCCTGGTTACAGTAATCCAGCGCATTTCGCCGCCGGCCGCGCGTGGTTTGGTATTGATTCTTGCGGGCGGGTCATCACATATTTGTGGTTTGGTGGGAGGTGTTCAACGCCTCCGGTTTTCAACCAGTCACTTCCCCACATACCATGCAACCAGTCACCTTCAACAACACCGTCTTGCGCGACGGCCACCAATCCCTCGCCGCCACCCGCATGAGCACTGCTCAAATGCTGCCGGCCGCTCCCATCCTCGATAGCATGGGCTTTAGTGGCCTAGAAACCTGGGGTGGGGCGACCATCGACGCCTGTCTGCGCTACCTCGGCGAAAACCCCTTCGAGCGGCTGCGTGCTCTCAAGCAGGCAGCTCCAAATACCCCGCAAATTATGCTGTTGCGCGGCCAGAACATCGTGCAATACACGAGTTTCCCCGACGACGTGGTAGCGGCGTTCGTGCGTGCCAACTCCGCTGCAGGCCAGGATATATTCCGGATTTTCGATGCCCTCAATGACGTGCGCAACCTCGCCACCGCCGTCACCACTGTGCTGGACTGCGGCAAACACGCCCGCGGCGAGATTTGCTACACGATCAGCCCGGTTCACACCATCGAGGCGTTCGTGCAATTGGGCGTGGACCTGCAAAAGTTAGGGTGTCACTCCATCGGTATCAAGGACATGTCGGGCATCATTGCTCCGCGCGTCGCCTATGATCTGGTCAAGGAGTTGAAACGCCGCGTCGGTCTGCCCGTCACCCTGCACACCCACGACACCGCCGGCCTCGGTGCCGCCTCCTATCTGGCGGCTATCGATGCCGGGGTGGATGCCGTGGAAACATCCATCGCGCCGTTTGCCAATGGCACCGGCCAGCCCGACACCGTGCGCATGCTCGCCATGCTCAAGGGCCATCCGCGCTGCCCGGAGTTTGATCCAGCCAAACTGCAGCAATTGCGCGTGTATTTCGACGACGTGTACAAGCAGCTCGGCAAATTCACCAGCCCCGCTAACGAACGCGTGGACTCCGATATTCTCATCTTCCAGGTGCCCGGCGGGATGCTTTCTAACTTCCGAAACCAGCTCGCCGAACAGGGGATGTCCGATAAGTTTGACGAAGTGGTCAGGGAAATTCCGCTGGTGCGCGAGGCGCTCGGGTGGATTCCCTTGGTCACTCCCACCTCGCAAATTGTCGGCACTCAGGCGATGATGAACGTCAAGTTCGGCCGCTGGAAAATGATCTGCCAACCCGCCCAGGACATCGCGCTTGGCAAGTACGGCAAAGCCCCCGGCCCGGTCAATCCCGACGTGCTCGCCCAGGTCGAAAAAGCCAGCGGCCAGCAAGTGGTCACTGAGCGCCCAGCTAATCTGCTGGCCCCCGCCATGGACGGCTTGCGCCAGCAGTGCGCCGCCAAGGGCTTGCCCACCGACGACGAAACCGTGGTGCTCTTTGCAATGTTCCCGCAGCAGGTCGAGGTGCTCATCAAAGGCGGCGGCGCACCTGCCGCCACTCCTGCCACCGTGGCCGCCTCCCCGGCCAAGCCTCGCCAGCCCGCCTCCACCACTGCTGGTGCCGGCAAGCACCTGATTATTAACGTCAATGGCGGTCGCTACGATGTGACGGTCGAGCGGCTCGACTGAAGCGCGGGCAAACGACGGAGACCCCGGGATCTGGTGGCCCGAGCACCCGCACCGGAGCGCTGGCTTTATCCTAAAGAGCAAAATGAACCGCAGTCTGCGTTGATCTGCCGTGCATTTTTCTTACTAGGTTTAGCCTAGAGATGGGCTCACTCCGTAGCCGCCAGCCCGAGAAAATTGCGGATCAGGCGCTGGCCTGCTTGCTGGCTTTTTTCCGGATGGAATTGGCTGGCGAGCAGGTTGGGTAATTCGATGGCCGCCGCAAAGACGTCCTCGCCGTAGGTGGTCTGCGCGGCAATGATCGAGGCGTCATCGGGCACCGGAAAATACGAGTGGACGAAGTAGAAGTACGGGTCGGTCCCCAAGCCCTGCCAATTGCCCGTATCCGCGCGGCGCGGCGTGGTCGAGTTCCACCCAATGTGGGGAATCTTCAACCCGGGCAGTTCCTTGAAGCGGCGCACAGTGCCCGCCACCAAGCCCAGCCCCGCCACCCCGGGGCTTTCCTCGCTGGCATCCAGCAAAATCTGATAGCCAAGGCAGATGCCCAGATAGGGCTTGCCGGCCTGCACCCAGCGGCGGATCGGCTCCACTAAGTCGCGGCTGGCCAGTTGGCCCATGCAATCGCCAAACGAACCCACGCCTGGCAGCACCAGATGCGTCGAATCGCTGAGCTCAGCGCCCGCTCCGACGATGTGCGGCTCGACGCCGAGAGCCGCCAGCGCGTTGGCAACGCTGCGCAGATTGCCCGCACCATAATCGATGAGCGACACCTTCACAGTGCGTCCTTAGTACTGGGGATGCCTTTGACCCGTGGGTCGCGCTGGCTGGCGTCGCGCAGGGCGCGGGCCAGTCCCTTGAAGATGGCCTCGGCAATGTGGTGGCCATCCCGGCCGTAGAGCAGCTCCACATGAATGTTAGCCCGCAGGTTTGAGGCGAGCGCACGGCAGAATTCCTCGACCAAAGTGAACGGAAAATTCGGCGCGGAGGCAGTGCCATCTGGCGCTCGAAACTCGAGGTGCGGCCGATTGCTCAGATCAACGACGACGCGTGCCAGCGTCTCGTCCATCGGCAGATAGGCGCAGCCATAGCGGCCAATCCCCTGTTTGTCGCCCAGCGCCTCGCGCAAACTCTCGCCCAGCACAATGCCGGTGTCCTCCACGGTGTGGTGAAAGTCTACGGCTAGATCGCCGACCGCTTGCACCGTCAGGTCAAACAGACCATGCTTGGCGAACAAGGTGAGCATGTGATCGAAAAATGGGATGCCAGTGGCGATATTCGCCACCCCCGTGCCGTCCAGATCGAGCGTAAGTTCGATGGCGGTCTCAGCGGTGCGGCGGGAGCGGGTGGACGTGCGTGGGGTGTTCATGAATCCGGACGGTTTATTTTTCCTCGGTCGGCTTGCTGGCGCTGGCCTTGGCTGCCGCTTGCAGGGCTTTGAGATAGCGCTCCGGCAGTGCGGCAGCCTCGGCGGCGGCCAAGGCCGTTTCAATCTCCTCGGCCTTCGCTTCGCTGTGAATGACTTTCCAAGCTTGGCGGAAGATCCTGCCGCTGTCGGCAGCCGCGGGCAGGGCGCTATGCAGCCGTTGAAGTTCGGACTCGGCCAAGCTGAGGTCGTCGTCCAGCGACTGTTTGTGGTCCGGGTGGAACGTTACCCAGGACTGGCCGCGGCTCTTCTCCAATTGATAGAGCTTGTCCAGCTTGGCCCTCTCGCCGTCAAGCGCGCGTTGGGTGGCCTCGCGATCGGCCGGGGACATGGCTTCGAGGTCCGCTGCGCGTTGATCCATGCGGGCGTCGAACGTTTTGAGACTGGAGTTGATTTGGCTGCGCATCGCTTGCAGCACGCTCACCACCACGGGCATCACCTCGCGGTAGCACACGGCATTTTGGTAATCCTTGTCCAATTCAACGAAGGCCCGCAATGCCGCGAGCCATTGGGTGTTTTTGGCGGCGTTGCGAATTTTTGCCTCCACCATGCGGGCATCCAGATCGAAGGCGTTGGCGCGGTACTCGGCGGCCTTGATCATCAGCCCACCGACTTTGCGGCCGCCGTCGGCGACCTCGGCGCTCTCTTCCCTGAGGGTCTGGAGGATCTCATTGGCCTCCTTGACCATCGAACCTTTGGGAAACTTGGCGAGAAAGGCTTGCACCGCCGACAGCCGCTGATGGTACTCCTCGGACGTCAGAAAGTCCGGCGTGGGCGTCAACTTGGCGATGAGCGCATACGCCTTGGCGTCGGGCTGGTCGGTGACAATTTTCACGATATTGGCCTTCGGCACGGTTTTTAGGTCCTTGATGGCGGGCGTGAGCTGGTACTCAATGACGTAGGAATTGCCGTCGATGCGGATGACCTCGCCCTTGAGGACGGTTTTGTCCTTGAGGGTGAATTCACCTTTAAGGACTGTGCCGTCCTTGAGAACAACAGCTGCGGCGCAGGCCACATCGGCCGCCGCAAGGCAGCCGCACAACATCACGGCGCTAATAGTTGATGGGAACTTCATGAAATTTGGGAGAGGGCAGGTGGCGGAGTATTCACTGGTTTGCCGGCGATGACAAGAGGGCATCTTGCAATGCCTCTGGCGTCGCCAGCACCTGGCTGGTTTGATCGGCCAGAATGAGTTTTACGGTGCCGTCGGCAAGCCCATCTGCGGCACTCGCCACGCGGCGTTTGACCAAGCGCAGCGGCATTAGTGCGAGCGCATTTTGCATGGCTGGCGAGAGGTGCTTGCCCTGAATGACTAGCGGCGCGTAATGGCGCAGCAGCGTCGCTTCAATCAAGTCCGTGTGCATCACCGGCTTCTGCAAGTCCACCATCGGCAGCGCAATGGCCACCCGGCTGAATGATTCGACCAAAGGTCTGCCGCGTGCAGCTAGGCGGCACTCAGCCATCGACATGAGGCCTGCGGTGGACTCATCAAAGAGCATCGTCAGGTCGGTGATGGGCAGATTGATGATATTGGCGTTGTCCGGACATTCCTTGAGGAAGTCCGCCGCAGTGAAGTGCTCAGCGCAGGTGCTGGCTAGGTCGTCGGCCCAGGCGAGGGGAGGGGCCTCGCCGGTGATATCGGCCACGTCGAGGGTGGCTTGCATAGCCAGGCCGTAGAGGAACGCGCGCCCTGCGGAGATAGCCGGCGGGGTTCTGGCGGCATACATCCAGAGTCGCGGGCCATCGGCAAAGGTCTTGCGGGCGTGCTCCAGCAAACTGCACGCCTTGTCGCGCAACAATGGATTGCCGCTTACCCCAAACGCCATCGCATACGCTGATACCATCCGCAAGGTGGCTGCCGCATGCTCGGTTTCATCCCGCAGTGCTCCCCCGAGGCGCTCGTCGCGGGCTTTCAGCAGGATTTTGCGGGCCGTCTCAAAGCGCGGCTTGAACACGTCCGGCGTAATCCCCAGTTCGGCGGCAATTTCACCCATCGGTTTGACCCAGCTGAGGGTGTTGCAGCGGAAAAATTCGCGGGTGGGGTCGGCTTCGAAGGGTAGATTGCCCAAGCCGTGCATGCCGCTGGCCGCGATCCACCACGCGGCATCCTCCGCCGGCAAGACCTTGCGGATGTCTTCGATAGTCCACAGCCAGCACTTCGGCCGCTCGCCAGGCAAATCGCCCAGCGCAAAGCCGCCGCCGCTGGTGGCAAAGGACTTTTCGGCATAGGCCAGCACCCCCATCGCCCTCTCCAGCACCAACGGGTTCCGGGTCGCCTGATAGGCTCGCAACAAGGCGACGATGGCGCGGGCTTGGCTGCAGCATTCGCGATCGAACACCGGCAAGGCCCAGGTGCTGGAGCGCCGCACGGAAAAAAGTCCGCCATCCAGCGGATCAAACATCGGACTGGTCAATACATCCTTCAGCAACTCTTGCAGCATGTACAAACTGCGGGCTCTCAGGTCCTTGGGCACGTAAGGCGTGAGCACCACACTCGCCAGCAAATCCAGCGTGCCGGAGGGAAACTGCCCGCCTGCCTCATCAAACGAGCGCGACGCGGCATCGTAGAGCGTGGTGAGTTGCCGGATGGCCTTGAGTACATCGGCTGCCGGCTGCTTGCTGGCTTGGTTGTCGTCGCGGACACTGGCAAACCTCTCACGCCGCGCTTGATTGTCCGCGGCGCTGTGGGTTTTGACATACTCGGGGTCGTCCGTCCAACTGCGCATGAGCCAGGTATTCGATTTGTCAAACGCATCCCGCAGCGATTCCGGCGCGGTCGCCATCGCCGGAATCCATGCCACCGGGTTGGCTTCAGGCGTGAGCCACACGAACATCGGCAACTGCACCGCTACATGGATTTCATTCGCCAGGTCCACCGCCAACAAGCCCAGCTCACGCGTGGCATCGGCATCGACGAGCACCGGTACATAATTGTCATTGATCTTGCCCACCATACCCGTATCAGCCGCCATCTCGTTGAGAATCTTGTGGCAGGCGCTTTGCTGCGGCATGGCAATGACCAATAACACCAAGCGCTTGGCCGCCTTGGCACGCTCAAAGGTGCTCAGAGTCCACGGCTGCCAGTGAATCGGCGACTTCGCCTGGCTTTGATAAATCGTACCCGGCAGCCCAGCCACCGCATTGGTGTGTAATTCGGCTGCCAGCACCGCCGGTTCATCCAGCGTGGCGCTAGACGGGCGCCGGCGGCATGACGTGGCCCCCGACAGCAGCATCCCACCGACGGCTAGCGCCGTGCAAACCCGCCTAAAAGCAACCGTGAATTTCATGATGTATTGGAAGAGTAGCACTGTCTTACGTCTCAACCGCGTGGCCAAGCGACCTAAAGAAAAAACTTCCACTGTGGCAAGCACAAGCTAAGGTGCCGCGACAATTTCCCCTCTAAGCGTGACCAGTATTGCTGTTTCCAGTCAAAAAGGCGGAGTGGGTAAAACCACTCTGTCGATCAATTTGGCCCATGCCTTCGCACGGGTCGGTGTCAGAACCCTGCTTGTCGATGCCGATCCCCAGGGCTCCGTCGGACATTCGCTCACCCGCCAATCGCGACTGCTGAGCGGCTTCTACGATTTTCTCCTCGATCCGAGCCTGCCTCTCGAACCGCTGATGGTGGCCACCCGGCTGCCCACCTTCTCGCTGATGGCCGCTGGCCGCGCCAGCGAATACGATGTGGGCGGCAACGGCAGCCATTTGGCACGGGTCCGGGCTTTTCTGCGCGGCGTCGCGGCCAGCGGCATCCAAATCTGTCTCATCGACACGGCCGCCGGGCTGTTCGGCATCAGCGGGGATGTGGTTGCAGCCTGCGATGCCATTCTCATTCCGCAGCAAGCCGAGCCGTTGGGGATTCGCTCGGTGCCCAAGCTGCTCGAGGAACTCGACCGCCTGCGCATCACCAATCCACGCCTCAATGTGCTGGGCGTCTGCCTGTCGATGGTCCAGGCCGATCTGCCGGAAAGCCGCGGCGTGGCCGCGGCGCTGCGCCAGGTGTTGCCACCCGGGTGGGTGTGCGAAACTCAAATCCCGCGCGACGCCTTGTTTGTCCGCGCCAGTGCCCGCGGCTTGCCGATTGGCGCGCTGGAAGAAGGGGCCGCCGTGCAGGCGCTTTTCGATGCGCTGCGCGACGAACTCGCTGCCAAACTGAGCCACCACGCCGGCTGAGCCGCGAACCCTGTCTCTAACGCATTCCGATTGCCTTCTCTCCCTGGGGACACATACCCTCCTTCTCTGGACACCGGGGTTATTTTAAAAATGCGCGTAAAAAGGGACATGCCCATAGCGTAAAAAGGGACAGGCCCATAGTGGAAGAAGCCTGTTGACTGCGGGCGGGATCGGCGTAGTGTGCAAGCATGAGACGGGCACGATGGATTGTTCCGGTGACGGCTGGGTGTCTCAGACCGGTGATCTACCACTGCGTCAGCCGGGCGGTGAACCGGGAGTTTGTATTCGGGGATGTGGAGCGGGAGCAGCAGCGGATGTATATGCGGATGTATGAGAATTTTTCGGGCAACCGGATCCTGTCGTATTGCTTCATGTCCAACCATTTTCACATTCTGCTGGAGGTGACG
>WBXD01000071.1 GCA_008932935.1 Verrucomicrobiota bacterium | reverse complement strand
CAGTTCACAGATCTTCCGGTCAAATTCGCGCCGCATCTTGTTGATGGCTTCACGACTTTCCTTAGACATGTGCTTTTCTTCGCGGGTGTAGATCGCGATGTGCCCCTGGTTTTCGATCACCGCAAGCATGAAGTCGTGCGCCATTGCGCTGACTTTTTCGGTTGGCGTTCCCCCGGATTGCACGACACGATTGAGGACATCGAGCGAAGCGCGGATTCCTCGCGAGCAAATTTCTGCCAGCAGATCGTCTTTTGACTTGAAGTGGGAATAGATGAACGGCTTGGTGACGTTCATTTTTTTGGCGACGGCTTCCAGCGTCGTCTTGCTGAGGCCGTTGTTGTGGAACAGCTCGACGGCGGTCGAGATGATGCGCTCGCGCTTCAGCCTGGAAACCGCGTCGCGGATGTCATCTACCGGGGTCTGCTCGGCCGGCGCGCTGCGCGTCAGCGTGCGGGGGGCTGGTTTGGCGGGGCGTGTCGTCGGCGCCTTGCGCGCTGCGACAGCTTTTCTGGAGTCGGCAACGGGTATCTTTTTCATACTTGCCAGTATATCAGCATACGAAATGAAATATAACTAGTTGCCGGCGGAATGCTTTCGTGCCGGTTTCGATATTCGTCCGCTGATCCTGCTAGCGGCTACCGTATAAAATGCAGAAGCCGCTGGTAACTCGAATCCTTGGCCTGTGCCGGCAGAGAGAGCGGTGCACAACCAGGCAATAACGCCAATACCGATATCAAATGCTGACAGACTCAACGCGACCCACACGACGAACCCGAGAGAAGCATGGCGGCAAAAAGCCTACTGTGGAGGCACGTCTGCTGGCTGCCATGGAACGCAGGCTCGAGCAGGGGCAGCGCTTCATGTCCTTGTCCATCGAGGAGCTCACCATCGAGGCCGGCATGTCTCGCGGGACTTTCTATTCGCATTTTCGCGATAAAAATGAATTGATAGCCCGCCTGATGGGGCAGGTTACCGAGGAGATCGTCGACAGCGCGGGAACCTGGCTCGCCACGCGCGAAAACGGCGACCGGCCCAAGCGCAAGGACATGGAGGCGACAATGATCGGCGTCAGCAAGACCTTCAAGAAGCATCGCGCCATCCTTTCCGCGTTCAACGATGCTGCCCGTCATGACGAGACTTTGTCCGCCCTTTATCAGAACATGATGGATACGATTTGTGCGCGCTGTCGGCAAAACATCGCCGCGGTCAGTCGTAGCGGCGCCAGTCGGCCCGGAACCGGCAACGATGTCGCCGATGCCTTATCCTGGTTTGTCGTGCTTTATCTGGGCCGCTTCAGTGCAAGCCGCAATGGGGCCGAGTTGAAGCGCATGATTGCTGCGGTTGCGCACGTTTGTGAAAGCGCGATTTTCGCCGACGGTCAAGTTTAAGTAACGAGCAACACGACCGCGGCAAAGAACGGGATGTGAATCCCGTGAGCTAACGCCTAAACGCCTACCGTGCTTGCACTACCAGCATTGACGCCGGGTTCATTCTGCCAATCCGGCCAGCCGGCGGCAGCGTTTTGTTTGGCGGCAAGCGCGCGTTCTTCGGCATTGGCGAACTCGATATCCCAACGCTTCAAGGCGGGCTTGATGATGCATTCATTCCACAGCGGTGGAATCAGTGCCGACAGGAAGCAGACAAACACGCTCGGCATCGGAATCGATTCCTTGTGCGGGTTCAGCTTGTAATAGACCTGATACGAGTTCAGGTGGTGATCGGCGTGGTTGGTGATCTCGAATGCGACGGTCCGCGAGAACCAGCCAAGGTGATTCCACACATGGCGACGGCCGATCGGCGCACCTTTCAAGCGGATCAGGCCGTAGTGCTGGAAGTAATTGAATGATTCAACCCACAAGCGTGCGACCAATTGCCCGCACAGTGCCAGACCACAGGCAACCCAGCCACCGATAGCAAAAATCACGGCATGGAAAATGGCCAGTGCCAGCAGTGCGCGATAGCCGCGATGGCGAATGTTCCAGGGGCTCAGACCGCGTTTCTTGAGCGCATCGCCTTCCATCTTCTGGGCAAATAGCGTGCTTTCGATTAACGCCTTGCCAGTGAAGCTGTAAAGATTCTTGCCACGCGGCGCGGTATCGCCGTCTTCAACGGTAGCGACGTCGATGTGGTGGTTGATTACATGCGCGATGTCGCGCGTGCAATCCAGATAGCAAACTTGCGCGTAATGGCCAACCATACGAGGAAAGGCGCCACGCATGTGATAGAGCTCGTGCGACGCAGGAACAAAGGGGACCACGCCCATCCATGCGACGCTCAAAATGCCGCCGACCATTTGCCAGCCGGTCAGCTCCTCGACAGACAGGCGCCAGGCAAACACCAGATAGAGCAACACCGGGCCAATCGCGCACAGCCAGATCGGAATGTTCATCAGGGCTGCATTCTTCGTCTTGCGAACGCTGAAGTCGTTGCCCGCCAGCGTATCCAGTATGGCAAGCACCGGGAAAGTAATGATGCCGAGCCAGACGTAATCGCCGCCGAGGAAAAAGCCGGCGAAGGTAATGCCCAACACCAATACCGCGGTCCAGTACTTAAGATAATCGTTCATGTGATTCTCCTCGCGTATCGTCGGGTAGCAGACTTGGCTTTGCGCACATCCACTTTTTTGTGGTTTCTGCATTTTGCCACAAGCAATACTTTATGTTCAATATAAATGAACATAGTGTTCAAAATGTTCGCGCAGAATATTCCGGGGCGGGTGATCAATGCCCCGAATCAAGGCGGACCGGCTGGGATGTCCAACCGCTTATGATCGCTTCGGCTCAAGCGATCGGAGAACGGCGGAGATTTCTTTTTATTGGCAGGCTATGTTCGAGTCGGCCAGCCTTTCAGCCGGACTGGGGCAGGAGTACTCTTCCGTGTCCCGCCACAACCCGGTGCAAGGAGACTCGAACCGTGCCTTCGGCGATTCTGTCAGCCGATCTCGCCGGTGAAGTTCAGTTCGATTTGAATGCCGACCGGGTCG
Organism: Verrucomicrobiota bacterium; assembly: GCA_008932935.1. Taxonomy (GTDB): domain Bacteria; phylum Verrucomicrobiota; class Verrucomicrobiia; order Verrucomicrobiales; family Akkermansiaceae; genus Luteolibacter. The sequence continues at coordinate 9,812 of WBXD01000071.1, read as the reverse complement.
CGCAGCATGAGTTGAACGATGCCGAAGTGGGGGAACTCGTTGCAGACATAGGGAACGCCAAATTCATCCAGGCGCGCCTTGGCGGATTTGTGGTCGCTGCACGAGAAGGCGATATGGTCAAGCCATCCGGTTGCTCTTGGCGCCAGATCGGATGACAGTTGCAGGTCGGAATGCCCGTTCAGATGCAGCACCGGCTGATCGCCAAGATAGAGCCAGTGCACCTTGAAGGCCATCGGACCCGGCGCCCATCCCTCTTTGAGGCCGATGACCTCGGTGTAGAACGTCCTGGTCTTTTCCAGCAGCTCGGGCGGTACCCGGATGTTGTAGTGGTTGAGCTGCTTGAGATTGATCACTCCCGGCATTTTTATCTCCTCAATTTTTTGGGTCAGGCAATCCTGTCGCCGGCAATTGCCTCGCGCACGATGTCTTGAAGCCCATGACCACCGGCGTCGACGTAGGCCATCAGTTCCTTGCGCATGCGTGGTTCCCAGAAGCGCTTGATGTGCCCCGCAATACCCCCCAGCGCTTCCTGCCGATCGGGCATTGCCTCGAAGAAATCGCCGATGCTGTTGGCCATGCGCACCAAATGTTGTTGATCCATTCTGCCGCCCTAGGTATCGAAGTCGATTCGTTCCGGATGCGCATAAACCACAATGTCACGCTCGCGCGCAAAGCCGACCAGTGCCATATTGGCGTTGATCGCCATATCGATGGCCAATGCCGTCGGCGCGGAGATCGCCACCAGGATCGACATACCGGCCGTTGCTGCTTTTTGCACCATCTCGTAACTGGCGCGACTGGTCACCAGCGCGAACCCCTTGTCGGTGGCAATGCCCTTGCCTGCCAGCGCACCGATAAGCTTGTCCAGCGCATTGTGACGGCCGACATCCTCGCGCAGCATGCTTATCTCGCCGGCAGCATCGCACCAGGCGGCGGCGTGTACTGCGCCTGTGGCCTGATGCAATAACTGCGGCGCACGGATGAGTTGCAGGGCATGACCAATCGCCGCCGCATCGACGTGAAAATCGTGATCGACCCGCTGTACCGGACGCAAGGCCTGATTCAGGCTCTCGGTACCGCACAGGCCACAACCCGTGCGGCCAGCCAGGTTGCGTCGATACTGCTTGAGCCTGGCGAAGCATTCGGTAGATATTTCCTGCCGTACCGTGAGTCCCTGCTCCGATTCGATGACCTCAACGCTGTAAAGATCGGCCGGGCTGATGATGATTACCTCGGACAGCGCAAAGCCCAGCGCGAAGTCTTCCAGATCGCACGGCGTCGCCAGCATGACTGCGTGCGAGATGCCGTTGAATTCCATCGCAACCGGCACTTCTTCGGCAACACGGTCGGCACTCGCAAACCGCTGCCCACCGCGCAAGCCACTGGTCTCAACTTCGCGACTGCCCTCGACGTTGCGCAGGGGGAGTTTTTCCAGTTTCATTTTGTTGTCAGCGCAATGGCTCCAGCTTGGCGCTGCTTGAGCAAATCATCCTGCAGTGCGCTGAAGCGCTGGTGCTTGCGCTGCCATTCAGACGGCTGCGTTACCGGCATCACCTGCACTGCGGTGACTTTGTATTCCGGGCAGTTGGTGGCCCAGTCGGAATTGTCTGTGGTGATCACGTTGGCACCGGACTCGGGGAAATGGAATGTGGTGTACACCACGCCCGGTTGTACGCGCTCGGTAAGCGTCGCGCGCAGCACGGTCTCACCGGCGCGGCTCTGGATGCCGACCCAGTCGCTCTCATTGATGCCGCGATCCTCCGCGTCGTGTGGATGAATCTCCAGCACATCCTCAGTGTGCCACGCGACGTTCGCCGTGCGCCGCGTCTGCGCGCCGACGTTGTACTGCGACAAAATGCGCCCGGTGGTGAGCAGCAGCGGGAACTTGCGCGTTACCTTCTCGTCCGAAGGCACATATTTGGTGATGACGAATCTGCCCTTGCCGCGCACGAACTGATCGACGTGCATGGTCGGCGTACCCTCGGGTGCTTCATCATTGCACGGCCACTGTATGCTGCCTAACCGGTCGATCTTTTCGTAATTGACGCCGTGAAAAGTGGGCGTAAGCGCCGCGATCTCATCCATGATCTGCGACGGATGCGTGTAGTTCATGACATAGCCCAGCGCATTGGACAGGGCCACCGTTACTTCCCAGTCGGCCTTGCCCGCCTTGGGCGGCATCACCTTGCGCACGCGCGAGATGCGCCGCTCGGCATTGGTGAAGGTGCCGTCCTTTTCCAGGAACGACGAACCGGGCAGGAACACGTGGGCATATTTCGCCGTCTCGTTGAGGAACAGATCCTGCACCACGATGCACTCCATCGCCATCAACGCTGCGGCGACGTGCTGGGTGTTGGGGTCGGACTGGACGATGTCCTCGCCTTCGCAATACAGTCCCTTGAAGCTGCCAGACAGTGCGGCGTCGAACATGTTGGGTATGCGCAGGCCAGGCTCGGGGCTGATGGTGACGCCCCAGGCCTGCTCGAACTGGCCGCGCGTAACGTCGTCGGAAACATGGCGGTAACCCGGCAACTCATGCGGAAACGAACCCATGTCGCAGGAGCCCTGCACGTTGTTCTGGCCGCGCAGCGGATTGACGCCGACACCTTCGCGGCCGATGTTGCCGGTGAGCATGGCGAGATTCGCGATGCCCATCACCGCGGTCGAACCCTGGCTGTGCTCGGTGACGCCGAGACCGTAGTAGATCGCCGCGTTGCCGCCGGTGGCATAAAGCCGGGCGGCGTCACGCAGGATGTCGGCGGGCACGCCGGTGACGGCAGCCATCGCTTCAGGCGAGTTATCCGAACGGCAGACGAATTCTTGCCAGTCGTTAAAAGCCTTTTCTTCACAGCGTTCGACGATGAATTTCTTGTTCTCCAATCCTTCGGTAACGATCACGTGTGCCAGCGCTGTGACCAGCGCGACGTTGGTGCCGGGGCGCAGTTGCAAGTGGAAATCAGCCTTGACATGGGGCGAATCGACGATGTCGATCTTGCGTGGGTCGATCACGATCAGGCGGGCGCCTTCGCGCAGGCGCTTTTTCATGCGCGAGGCGAACACCGGATGGCCATCGGTCGGATTGGCGCCCATCACTACGATCACGTCGGCGTGTTCCACCGATTTGAATGTCTGCGTGCCAGCCGATTCACCCAGTGTGGTCTTCAATCCGTAACCCGTGGGCGAGTGGCAGACGCGAGCGCAGGTATCAACATTGTTGGTGCCGAAGGCGGCTCGCACCAGCTTTTGTACCAGGTAGGTTTCCTCATTGGTGCAACGCGACGAGGTGATGCCGCCGATGGAATCAATACCGCAGCTGGCCTGGATGCGGCGGAACTCGCTGGCTGCATGATTGATCGCTTCGTCCCAGCTGACCTCGCGCCACGGATCGGTGATTTTCGCGCGGATCATCGGCATGGTAATGCGGTCCTTGTGGGTCGCGTAGCCCCAGGCGAAACGGCCCTTGACGCAGGAGTGACCCTCGTTCGCCTTACCGTCCTTCCAGGGCGTCATGCGCACCACTTCGTTGCCCTTCATCTCTGCCTTGAACGCGCAACCGACACCGCAATAAGCGCAAGTGGTGACGACGCTGTGCTCAGGCTGCCCGAGCATGATCACGGTCTTGTCCTGTAGCGTCGCGGTGGGGCAGGCCTGCACGCAAGCACCGCAGGAGACGCATTCGGATTCCATGAAAGACTGGTCTTGCCCGGCCGACACCCGCGATTCGAAACCACGGCCGCTGATGGTCAGCGCGAAGGTGCCCTGCGTCTCCTCGCAGGCGCGCACACAACGATTGCAGACGATGCACTTGGAGGGATCGTAGGTGAAGTAGGGATTGGATTCATCCTTCGCCTCCTTCAAATGATTGGCGCCATCAAACCCGTAACGCACTTCGCGCAGGCCCGTCACGCCCGCCATATCCTGCAGCTCGCAATCGCCGTTGGCGGCGCAGGTGAGGCAGTCGAGCGGATGATCAGAAATGTACAGCTCCATCACACCTTTGCGGATCTGCTGCAACTTCGGCGTTTGCGTCAGCACATGCATGCCGCTCTCGGCCGGCGTGGTGCAGGAAGACGGGTAGCCCTTGCGACCTTCGATCTCGACCAGGCAGAGGCGGCACGAGCCGAAGGGCTCCAGGCTGTCCGTGGCGCACAATTTGGGCACCAGGATGCCGGCTTCGACGGCGGCACGCATCAGCGAAGTACCGCACGGCACGGTGATATCGACGCCGTCGATATTGAGGGTTACCTGTGCGTCGGATGTCTTGGCCGGTGTGCCGTAATCGGTTTCAGTCAGTTTGAACATGGCTCCTCTTTACGCTTCGGGCAACAGACCGAAGTCTTCGGGGAAATGATTCAGTGCCGAGAGTACCGGCAAGGGCGTCATGCTGCCCATCGCGCACAGGCTACCGTTCACCATGGTGTCGCACAAGTCGCGCAGCAGCGCGACTTGCGGCAACCGGTCGCGATTCATGACGATGCGGTCAATCACTTCGACGCCGCGCGTCGAGCCGATGCGGCACGGTGTGCATTTGCCGCAGGATTCGAGCGCGCAGAACTCCATCGCGTAGCGCGCGAGACCGGCAAGATCGGCAGTCTCGTCATGCGCCACGATTCCGCCATGGCCCAGCACTGCACCAATCGTGGCGTAGGCTTCATAGTCGAGCGGAACATCCCATTGCGACTCGGGCAAATAGCTGCCCAATGGCCCACCAACCTGAATTGCCTTGACCGGTCGCCCCGAGGCCGTGCCGCCGCCGAAGTCGAACACCAGTTCGCGCAGCGTGACGCCGAAGGCCAGCTCGACCAGGCCACCCTGCTTGATGTTGCCGGCGAGCTGGAAAGCCAAGGTGCCGGTGGAGCGACCGACGCCATGGTTTTTATAGAAATCGGCGCCACGTTGCAGGATAAGCGGCACCGCGGCGAAGGTCAGCACATTGTTGATCACCGTCGGCTTGCCGAACAGTCCCGCGAGTGCCGGCAGTGGTGGCTTGGCGCGGACGATGCCGCGCTTGCCTTCGAGGCTTTCGAGCATCGCGGTTTCTTCGCCGCAAACGTAGGAGCCCGCGCCAAGGCGTGCTTCAAGTTCGAACGGCTTGCCGGAACCGAGAATGTCAGGGCCAATAAATCCTGCCTTCCTTGCAATGCGGATCGCCTCGCCGAACACCTTGAATGCCAGCGGATATTCGGAGCGGATGTAGACAAAGCCTTGGGTAGCTCCCGCTGCCAGCGCGGCGATGGTCATGCCTTCGATCAGCAGGTAGGGGTCGCCCTCCAGCACCATGCGGTCGGCGTAGGTACCCGAGTCGCCTTCATCGGCATTGCATACCACGTACTTCTGCTCTGACTGCGCCTGCGCCACGGTGCGCCACTTAATGCCAGCCGGAAACGCCGCACCGCCGCGGCCGCGCAGGCCTGAATCCAGCACCTGCTGCCAGATGGAGTCGGACTGCATCGTCAGCGCGGCCCCTAACCCAGTCCAACCGCCGTGTGATTCGTAGTCACTGAGTGACAGTGGCTCGGTGATGCCCATGCGTGAAAAGGTCAAGCGCTGCTGGCGCTTGAGATAGGGCAGTTCCTCAACCAGACCAACACAGCGAGGATGCCCGTCACCCTGCAACAAACCCGAGTCGACCATGGCGGGCACGTCGTCAGCGGCGACCGGACCGTAACCGATACGGCCGACAGCCGTTGCCACCTCGACCAGCGGCTCAAGCCAGAACATACCCCGTGAACTGTTGCGCACTAGCTCCACTGCCAGACCACGGGCAGCGCAATGGGCGACGATGGCCGCTACTACTTCGTCGGCGCCGACCGCCACGGCTGCGCTGTCGCCAGAAACGAATACCTTGATGGCGTTCATGCGCTACTCGTTTTGTCCAGCAATGCGTTGAGGCGTTGCGGCGTCATGCGGGCATGCAATTGCCCGTTCAGGACAACTGCCGGCGAAGATGCGCACAGGCCCAGACAATAGACCGGTTCGACGCTGTGACCGCCATCTGCCGACAAATGCTGCGCTCCGTCACAGCCGAGCCTGGCGCGTGCCTGAGCGAGCAGGCTTTCTGCTCCCGTGGCTCGACAGGACTCTGCACGACACACTTGCAAGACATTGCGCCCAGCGGGTTTTTCGCGGAAATGGTGATAGTAGGTGATCACGCCATGCACTTCGGCGCGGGAAAGATTCAGAGCCCGCGCTATCTCGGGTACCGTCTCAGGCGGGATATAGCCAAGCGCATCCTGTACGCCATGCAGAACAGGCAGAAGCGCTCCCGGTAAATGCGCTCGCTCGGCAAGTACCGCAGCTACAACGGTATTTATTTCAGGCGGCTGCGTGGGCGGCTTGCTCATGCGATTGGGCTTTTCTGGCTTGACGGGTGGAAATCAAGGAATGTGTGGACGATGCGCAGCGCAAATACTTTCTGCTTGCAAATCAAATTTTGACAGCATGGTTTCGGTCGTGCATGATTCTATCAAACAGCCGCTTATATATTGACCTAACAGTAGAGGAGAGCTTTGCCATGGGTGTCACCGAGACCGTTTTTACGACCAAGGATTATCTTGGCCTTGCCCGTTCGCTGGGTGGCCTGATCGAAAGCCATGCGGCTGAAGGAGACAAGATCGGGACGATGGCGCCTGCCGTTGTCGATGCCTTCAGGGCGGTTAATCTTTGGGACATCTTCCTGCCGAAGGAAGCGGGCGGACAGGGTGCTGATCTGCTCACCTTTCTTGAAGTCGTTGAAGAAATCAGCCGCGCCGACGCCTCGACGGGCTGGGCCTATTTTGCCAACATGCTCTCCGCAACTTTTTTTGCATCCGGGATGGGCGAGAGTGGGGTCAAGGATGTGTTTGGCGGCACCGGCCCTTCGCGAACGGTGACGGCGGCATCGCTCAATCAGCCGGGCAATGTCAGGCAGGTCGAAGGCGGCTATATGGTCAGCGTTGACGCGACCCATTTTGCCAGCGGAGCCGGTCATGCCGACTGGCTGGCGGCCGGCGGCATCTGCGAGTTCGCGGATGGCAGCAAGGATGCGGTGCAGTATCTCGTCCGGCGCGACAAGGTCGAGTTTCTTGGCAACTGGGAAGTGTTCGGCTTGTCGGGCACCGGCAGCTACAGTTTCAAGGTACCGGAGCAGTTCATCCCCGAGGCTTACACCTGGAAAGCGGCGGCCTGGCAGCCACTGCGTGGCCAACGTGACCTGCATACAGGACTCAATTACATGGCTGTCACGGGTCATACTGCCGTATCTCTTGGCACCGCCAAGCGCGCGCTGCAAGAGTTGGTCAAGGCAATAGACGCCAGTAAGCCTCGCCCCGGTGGCGTGCCGGCGCATCGCGATAGCGAAGTGTTCCAGTATCAGTTCGCCGAGATGGATGCCAAGTACCGCTCGGTCCGCGCCTACGCGGTGGAGTGCGTGCGCGACGCGATGTCGACGGTGTACGCCGGCAAGGAGTTGACCGAGGAGCAGCGCCAGCGAGGCAATCAGGTCAACACCTTTGGCGTGCATATGGCCGAGGAGGTCGCCCGGTTTGCCTTCGTCTGGTCGGGCAGTGCCGGTCTCCGTGGTGGCGCTCCTCTAGGCCGCAACCTGCGCGATGCGTTGGTGGAAAACGTGCACGCAATCGTCGATCCCTATACGTTGACCCTGGCTGGTCCGGTGTTGATGAATGCCTATCGCGCCGTGCCGATCGACGTCGTGCCCAAGTCTGCCGGGGTGTTCGACCACAAGAAAAAGTAACCGGCTGATCTGATCGCAGGACTGCCGGAGGCCAACGTGTCATAGGTGGTGTTAGAGATATGCCAGCTTCCGGCGGTCAGTTTTATTGGCTGCGCCACCCCATAAAAATTACACGGAGAGATCAGGATGAAAAGCATCGCAATATTCGGCGCCACCGGCGGCTTGGGCTCAAATATCACAACGACGCTGGCCAAACGTGCGCCTGTCTGCATCGGTTATGCAAAGAATAAGGCCAAGGCCGATGAACTGGCCAACACCATCAAGGCGAGTGGCGGCAAGGCCACGGTGCAGCAGGTCGATATCTGCGATTCCGCGTCGGTCAAGAACTTCATCGATGTGGCCGGCAAGCCGGGCGCTGGCTTGGAGGCTATTGTGTTTGCCACCGGACCGGCGCTCTCGCTCAAGCCACTGGTTGATGTCAGCGAAGAGGATTTCGACCGGATTTACAAGACGGATGTGCGCGGTGCCTTCAACGTGATCAAGCATGGTGCCCGTGCACTAAAGGAAACCGGCGGCGGCAGCATTGTGATGATCCTTACCGCGGCAGTGTTGCGCACGCTTGAACACGACGGCATGTCGGGCGGTCCGAAAACTGCGGTGGCGGCCTTGATCAGGCAAACCGCACGCGAGATGGGTCCGTTCAACGTGCGTTGCAATGGCGCCGCGCTCGCCGTCATCGACGCCGGAATAATTTATGCCGACAATCTGGTGAATGATCCTTACGCACAAGGCGTGATCAATGCCATGGTCAAGAACACACCGCTGGGCCGCATGGGGCTCCCGGAAGAAGTGAGTGCGGTCGTCGACTTCCTTGTCTCTCCAGGCGCGGGTTACATCAACGGACAGATCATCGGTGTGGATGGTGGCTTCAGCGCCTAGCAAAAACCTAGCAGATGAGAGAGTGGCGTACTGAAAAAACCATATCGCGTCACTCACATTGACAATAAAACTACCAACTGGTAACTTCTAAATACCAGTTGGTAATAATAATTGCACACTCCCAACGTGCCGATACAACCAGCTTGCTGGCGCCTTGATGGTTTCGGACTTTTCCGAAACCTGATGGCTCAATCATCAGAGGAAATCAAATGAGATTTGGCCTGTTCCAGATGCCCGAGCATTACCCTTGGGATAACCTCCACGTCGCCTGGAAGCGCGACATGGAAGACATCGTGTTCGTCGAGAATCTCGGTTTCCATGAAGCGTGGATCGGTGAACATCACACCGGCTACTACGAGCCGGTGCCGGCGCCGGACATCATGATCGCCACCGTCGCCACGATGACCAAACGCATTCTGCTTGGTACGGGCACCATGAACCTGCCATACCACAGCGACCCTTTCCTGCTCGCCGAGCGCATGGCTTTCCTCGATAACATCATCGAGGGGCGTCTGATCTACGGTTTTGGCGGCGGTGCTTTGCCGGCCGACCAGGCGTTGTTTAATCTGACCAAGGAAGAGATTCGTCCCCGCATCAACGAATCGATCGAGGTGATCCGTCAGTTATTGACGACGCGTGAGCCGATCAGCTGGAACGGGAAATACTCAAGAGGCGAGAATCGCAAGCTGATGGTCGGGCCGTATAAGGGCAAGGCGCATTGCGGCATGGCCGGCCTGACCAGTCTGGTGACCTATGACTATTGTGGCAAGCATGGCTGGGATGCGCTCAGCGTCCACGTTGTGCCGCCGACTTACAAGAACAACAAGGTAGTGCCTTCCTTGCGCGATCAGGGCATGGCGATGGAGAACGCGGCGCGTGCAGCAGGCCGTGACCCGCTCGAGGCCCGCCGCAACTGGAAGGTCGTGCGCGAGGTCTATGTACATCCGAAGGGACGCCAGGCCGCGCTGGATGAAATCCGCACTGGCGTGAACAATTCCTACTTCGGGTATACGACCAAGCTGTTCGGTGCGCTGATGAAGCAGGACAGTGATGAGCCCGAAGAAAACATCAACCTCGAATACATGGCCGACAATGTGCAATGGATTGTCGGCAACCCGCAGGAATGCGTCGATGCGATCCACAAGCTTTACGAAGAGGTTGGTGGTTTTGGCACCCTGATGATCAACAATCGCGACTGGGT
>WBXD01000070.1 GCA_008932935.1 Verrucomicrobiota bacterium | reverse complement strand
GTTGCCAACCGCCATGGCCCATGGATAGAGCAAGGGCAGCCGCATGGCGGCTTGCTCTTACGCGTCTCATGGGCAGCAGGGGGCAAGCTGCCCCCGCTCCATGATGCCCACCACTCGCCAGCAAGCTGGCTTGGCCAGGCGGTGGCAAGCCACCGCACTCATGGGATCAAGAATCCACTAATTTTCAGCTGGACGTTGGTGATGAAGAGTGATCTATCAAGCAGTTCTAGAATTGCTTGGTGAAGGACTTCGTCGATATAGACGGAGGCTCGTTACATGGAGCGAACTTGACGCCAAAACGCCAAAAACCCCAAATTTTTTCTTAGGCTCAGTGCCTGGCGCGCGTCACTCCCACTCGATGCTGGCCGGGGGTTTGGTGGACACGTCGTAGAGCACGCGGTTGATGCCTTTGACCTCGTTGAGGATGCGGTGGCTGGTATCGCGTAGGATGGCGTATGGGAGTTCGACCCAATCGGCGGTCATGGCATCTTCAGAGATGACGGCGCGCAGGGAGATGGCCCATTCGTACGAGCGTTCATCGCCCTTGACGCCGACGGTTTTGACGGGGATGAGAGCGGCGTAGGCCTGCCAGACTTTGTCATACCAACCGTGGACCTTGAGGCGGGAAATGAAGATCGCATCGCACTCGCGGATGATGCGCAACTTGTCTTCGCTCACCTCGCCGGGACAGCGCACCGCCAAACCGGGGCCGGGGAACGGATGGCGTTGGAGGATATCGTGGGGAATACCCAACGAGGCACCCAGCGCGCGCACCTCATCCTTGAATAACTCGGCCAGCGGCTCCAACACCTTGCCCTGCGCCTGCAGTTCCAGAATGCGGTCTACTCGGTTGTGATGGGTCTTGATTTTGGAGGCTTTGGATTTGGCGTTGGACGCGCTTTCAATCACATCCGGATAGAGCGTGCCTTGCGCCAGCATCTCGGCATCACCCACTGAATCCCAGAACACATCAATGAATAGGTTGCCGATGATGACACGCTTTTTTTCAGGATCCTCGACACCCGCCAGGGCAGTTAGAAAGCGTTCCGAGCAATCGACGGTTTCGATAGGCACGCCCATGCGGTGGAAGTTGCTGCGAACTTCCTCGCCCTCGTCCTTACGCATCAGTCCGTGATCGACAAAGATAGCGCGCACGTTTGCGCCAGCCTCATGCAACAACACAGCAAGCACCGTGCTATCCACTCCACCGGAAACCCCGCATACAATCCGTTTGCCCGCCACCTGTTGGCGGATCCCCTCGATGATCTCGCGTTTGAAGTCGTCTATACGGAAGGGCAGCAGGTCCTTGGCATGCAACAGGAAATTGTGCAATATGCGCAAGCCCTCGTGACTGTGGGTAACCTCCGGATGAAACTGGATGCCGAAAAACCGTTCGTTCCATTGCAACGAAACCGGGGTGCCGTGTTGATTGGTGGCAATGACTTTGGCACCTTCAGGAATGACTTTGACGGTATCCGAGTGGCTCATCCAAACTTGGGATGAGGGCGAAATGCCTTCGTAGAGGCCGCTGCACTCGTTAGGAAACAAATCCGCCGGGCCGTACTCGCGGCGGTTGCTGGCGACCACTGTGCCGCCGAACTTGATGTTGAGCAATTGCATCCCGTAGCACACGCCGAGCACCGGCACGCCAAACCCCAGCAGTGCCGCAAAGTCCAGATCCGGCGCATCCTCCTCGCCGGTGCTGCGCGGCCCTCCTGATAGAATGATCGCGGCCGGACTTCCAATGTTAGGAAAATCCTCAATCGCATAAAGCTTGGCGAAAAATCCCAACTCGCGGACGCGCCGCACGATGAGCTGGGTGTATTGCGAGCCGAAGTCGAGGACCGCGACGTGGTGGTGGTCATGCATCATGAGAAAAATGTGTTGCTCAAGTGAGCGGCTGATAGTTGGTGGGTTCTTCGGTCATGACCACGTCGTGGACATGACTTTCGCGCAAGCCACCGGCGGTGATGCGCACATAGGTGGCACGCTCGCGCAACTCTGCCAGAGTGCTCGCGCCCAGATAGCCCATGCCGGCCTTCAGACCACCCATGAGTTGGAAAATCACGTCTGACAGCGGGCCTTTGTAAGCCACCCGGCCCTCGACGCCCTCGGCCACGAGTTTGCCAGAACTGTTTTGGCCATAGCGATCGCCCGCGCCTTTTTTCATGGCACCAATGGACCCCATGCCGCGGTACGCTTTGAAACGCCGGCCCTGGGATTGGACCATCTGGCCGGGGCTTTCGCGGGTGCCGGCAAGCAACGAACCTAACATGACCAAGTCGGCCCCCGCAGCCAGCGCCTTGACGATATCTCCTGAGTAGCGGATGCCGCCATCGGCAATGACCATCACGCCGTGCTCGCGACAGTAACCCGCCACATTCTGAATGGCAGTGAATTGTGGCATGCCCACCCCGGCAATGATGCGCGTGGTGCAAATCGATCCGGGCCCCACCCCCACTTTTACCGCGCTGGCACCGGCGGCCACCAAATCCCGCGCGCCCTGCTCGGTGACCACATTGCCAGCCACCACGGGCCGCTCCGAGAGGCCGCGGAGTTTTTCCACCACCGCCATGATATGACGCGTGTGACCGGTGGCTGCATCAATGAACAGGGCATCGGCCCCCGCATCTAGCAATGCCCGTCCGCGTTCGACGCTATCGGGCCCGACGCCCACCGCCGCGCCGCAGCGCAGTTGGCCATTTATATCCTTGGCTGCATTAGTGAAAGTGATGCGCTTTTCGATGTCCGCACCGGTGATCAGACCCACCAAGTGACCTGCGCTGTCTACCAGCGGCAGCTTCTCAATGCGGTTTTGATAGAGAATGCGCCGCGCATCCTCCAAGCTGGTATGCGGCGGCGCGGTGATCAGCTTGGCCCGCGGCGTCATCACGTCGGCCACGGTGGCGTCCTGGCGGTCAAGATAGCGCACATCGCGGCCGGTGACCATGCCTTCGAGCAGACCGTCGGCGGCCACCACCGGGAAGCCGGAAAACCCGTTGCTGGCCATCAGGGCGTGGACGTGGGCGACGCTGTGCTCCTTGCGCACGGTCAGCGGCTTTTGAATGACCGCGTTTTCGGAGCGTTTGACCTTGGACACCATAGCCGCCTGCTCATCGATAGAACAGGCACGATGAATCACCCCCATGCCGCCCTCACGTGCCAAAGCGACGGCCAAATCATGCTCGGACACGGTGTCCATGGCGGCGGAAACCACCGGGATGTGCAGCGCGATGTCACGCGCCACGTGGGTGGAAATGTCCGCCTCGCCGGGCAGTACCGCACTGAGCGCCGGCACTAACAGCACGTCATCAAATGATAGTCCCAAGGAAATCTCCGCCATGGGCAAGGCAATAGAAACAGCACCAACCTGGCAAGCCCGAAATCCCGCCCACTCGAAAAATTTTCCACTTTTGCGTTCAAATCACCCGACTCCCTTGAAGGCTCTGTTGCATGGTCGGTCCTGCAGCATGACGACAGGAATGTTGTCGCTCCATAACGGGCCGCATCAGAGCGAAGGAATCCGGCCCCCCTCAAGCCCGCGGCGCGGCAATGGGCATCGGGATAGCAATCACCTGCATGCCGGCGCGTTGCGCAGCCAAGATGCCCGGCGGCGCGTCTTCCAGCACCAAGCACTTGTGCGGAGCCACACCTAGCAGGTTTGCTGCATGCAAAAACACATCCGGTGCGGGTTTGCCCTCGGCCACATCTTCCGCAGTGACCACCTCATCGAACCAGTCCGACACGCCTAGCAATTGCAGGGTTTTTTCGACCACGCGGTGGTTGCTGCCCGAGGCGATGGCCATGGGCACCCGTCCGCGCAGTGATTGAGCGAAGGCGGCGACCTCGTCAATCAGAGTGACGGAGGCGAGGCGTTTGAAATAAGACTCGCGTTTGACCAGCGCGATGGCCTCTGGGTCGAGTTTGAGGCCGTAGAGGGCATTGATCTCGACGACAATGTCGTGCGACGAGCGGCCGCCCATGGCAAAAAATACATCTTCGCGCAGAACCCCGCTTGCACCATATACGCTCAGAGCATCGCACCAAGCGTCAAAATGTGCCGGCATGGAATCCACCAAAGTGCCGTCACAATCGAAAATGACGGCCTCAAAGCCGTTGTGGGGAAAAGCAAACTCACCAATACTTGCCATGGCGGCAGCTGATCTAGCTGTCTGCAGAGTAACTGACAAGCTCTTCCCAAGCAAAAAATCAGGGGTAGGGAATTGCTTCCCTACCCCTGATAAATAGTCTCAGCCCTGCAAGGTTATTGCAGCGGCGGCAGGACTTCGCCTGGAGCGCTGGGCAGCGCTTCGCCTGCAGGTGGGGTGTTTGGTTCGCTGCCACGCAGCGGGCGGCCAGTGGCATCGATGATCTGCGCGGTGACGAAGATGATCAAATTGCTCTTGAGGCGTTTCTCCGCCTTGGACTGGAACAAGCGCCCAATGATGGGTAGCGAACCGAAGATCGGCAGGCTGTCCTGGACGTTTTGTACATCCTCGCGAATCAAGCCGCCAACCGCGACGGTGTAGCCGTCATAGATGGACAGCGAGGTATTGACGCGGCGGGTGGAGAACACCGGCATCTCAATGCGGTTATCTGTGAGGATCACCGTGGTGGGATTGCCAAAGACGTCCACTGACGGCGACTTGATCGGGCTGCCGTAGTTGATGAACCCTTCAAACTCGACGATTTCGGGCACGAAACGCACGTCAATGACGTAGTTATCCGTTTGCACGGTCGGTTCGATTTCGAGGGTGACGCCCGTGTTGCGGGTTTCCCATGCGGAAGGAGTGGACGGAGCTGCAATCATGGCAGCGGCAGCGCCATTGCCGCCGTTGCCACCACCGCCACCGCCGTTGCCGCCGCCGCTTTGGGGCAACTGTGGGGGCGCGTATTCGGTGGCGTAGATAAACTCACGAATGATCTGAATGGTCGCCTTCTGGCCACTCTTGGCCGTGACCGACGGCGCAGTCATCAGGTCGGCACCCTTTTTCTGGGCGAGGCCGCGCATGATCAACTGGACCTGACCGCCCGAGAACAGGCCGGTGACCGCCGCAATCCCCGGCGCCACCTTGGACGCGCTGGAGGTGCGCAGCGGGTTGTTCAGCAGCGAATCAATGCTATTGCCATTGATCGCGCCGGTGCCACTGCGGTTGCCGTTGGTCATCAAATTATCCACGTTACTCACCGGGTTGGAGGGAATCCCAGGGATCGATACGCCGTTGACCGGATTGATTAGGTCGGCGCCGCTGCGTGCCTGGCCGCTGCCGACGGTGCCACCACTGCCGAACAAGGTGTTAGCGGCGGTGTTACTACTCAGGCCAAAGGGCGTGACGAGCCAATCGAAGCTCAGTTCATCGTTGTTATCCTGGGTGACTTCAACAAACTTGGTGGTGATCTTGACTTGCTTGGGCTGGCTGTTCGAGTTGGCCTCAACGAATTGCTCGATCTTGTCGAGTTCGGCACTGGTGTTGGTTACCAGCAAGCCGCTGGAACCCAAGGTGGCGGTACTGCCCTCGCCAAAGGTGGCGATTTTCTTGAGCAGTTCGATGATTGGCTTGCGGGCGGTGATCCCCTTTTTCTCGGCACCTGCGGCGGCACCACCGGCAAAGGGATCGACGGCGGTGGCAGCACCACCTTCATCCCCTGCACCGGAAGCCAGTGTCTCATAGAAGCCTGGCAGCACGCGGAAGGTGCGGGTGAACATCTCATTGCCCGTCTCGGTGCGCGGCACCAAGGTCACCGCAAAATCGTCCACTTTGGAGCGCAGGTTCGTCTGGTCACAAATGTATTTGAGGGCCTGACCGAGCGGAATGTTGGTGAGACGCAGCGATTTGATGCGGATCGCACCTGGACTGCCTCCGCCACCCAGAGCACCTTCAACCGGTGCGGCATCCACTGCGGCATCGGCACCCGCTGCCGCTTGCGGCTTGCGAATGAGGAAATTGACGCCTTTGTGGGCCGGATCAGGCTCGAGCAAATCCAACTCGGCAGCACGCAGTCGGAGGAAATCGACGGCTTCTTCCACCGTGATATCATCAAAGGCGATGCTTGGGATGATGATGCGGCGGAGCTTTTCGTTGATGTAAGCGACGCCCGAACTGACCGTGGTGCGGCCGGGGCCAGCGATGCCGCCCACCGGTGTATCGGCAGGAACGGACAACTCCCAGGCCTTGTCCACTTCTGCGAGCAATTCGGCGCGGGTCTGGTCGTAGGCTGCACGATAGTAGCGCGATTTGGCACCGGCAACGGATTCCATACCACGGCGAGCGGCGCTATTGTAAGGATCGACGCGCAGCACCTTCTCATATTCTTCCTTGGCCTTGTCAAACTTGCCGAGGTTATAGAAGCCTTCCGCGGTGTAGAGGCTGCGGCGGACCGTGTCCACATCCTGAGTGTGTTTGTAGTCGAGGCCAGGGTTGGTGCGGATGGGATCATCCAAAAATCCAATCTCGCGCTTGGCCGCAATATTTCCCGGATCCTTCTCCAGCACATCCTCTAGCAGCGTACGCGCATCCTCATATTTGCCTTTATCGCCTTTTTTCGCATCTCCGCCCTGGCGGCGGAATTGCTGCGCCAACGCTACACTGGCATCAGCGAGTTGTGCCGTGACGGCTGCGCGACGATCATCTAGTGACGTGGCACTCTTCGGAAGTTTGCCATAGGCAATCGTACATTTGTCGAAAGCTAACTGGTAATCGCGTTTTTGATAGGCCGCTCTGGCCTCTCCCAGTAAACGGTCTGCCTCGGCAACATCATTTTGCCTGCGGACAATCTCTTTTTCAGCCAGGGCGCTGAAGTGAGGAGAGCCAACGCCCTCACCGGCATTGACGACGGTGATGGCGACTGGCATGGCAGCTGCCACTGACATCAATGCGATGGCGGCGCGACTGGATCGATACATGGGCGATTTTTGCATGATTGGCTGGCGTTTTCTGACGATGTTTGTGATCTTTGAAAAGAGATTTCTCAAAAAAATATTCAATGGGCTATTTCGGGGAAGCTCCCCTTATGGATGAGGGCGGTCTTCTTGGCCCCGCTGACGGCGTCGGTGTATTCGACTTCGACACCATCAGGCGAGACTTTTTTCAGCAGGTAATCTTTCTTGGGGCTGTCGAAAGGCAGGCCAAAACGCGTGTTCTCCTTGATGGTCTCCGGCTTGCCTTCGTAGCCAATGGCTTCCAAGCTCAACACCCCACTGCGGTCATATTTGGAAAATTCCTGCTCGCGACCTTCCGAAAATTGCGGAATTTCATAGATCACGCCCTTTTTATTAGGCAGTTGGTCCTCGATTTTGGCATAGGTAACTTCCATCTGGGTGTGGGTGGATGCGTTCATTTCCATGCGCTTTACCATGCCGAGGTACTTGAAGCGGTCTTTCATCACGCCCTCGGTGAAGAACAATTCGCCGGGCTTGACGGTGATGCCGGTTTTGCTCCGGTTGCGGCCATTATGGCTGTCGCCGTAATTGAAGGTGAAGGCATCGCCGTCGGGAAACCCGGGGCGGATGCACCAATTGAGGCTATCATCCTTCTCGTACTTCAACTTGTTGATGAGCGACGGATGGCTCTTGGGATCCTTCGGATCGGTCTTGGCCAGGAATTCCTCCAGATTGGTGTAGCCATCATCGTCGGCATCGCGACTGGGCGAATCGGCAAGCCCCGGGTCCAGCCCGTTTTGGATCCACCAGAGGTTGGGGATGGGCGGGTGAATGGGCGGGCTCTTGAAGAGATCGACGGCCTTGCCCGGTTGGTCGCGAAGGACGAAGAGTTGGACGCCGGTGAATAAATCCACCACCCGATCCTCCAGCTTCGCCTGGCTCCACACGCGGTT
The DNA here is from genome assembly GCA_008932935.1 of Verrucomicrobiota bacterium. Taxonomy (GTDB): domain Bacteria; phylum Verrucomicrobiota; class Verrucomicrobiia; order Verrucomicrobiales; family Akkermansiaceae; genus Luteolibacter. The sequence goes on along the minus strand of WBXD01000070.1, from coordinate 5,049 downwards.
TAGGCTCAGCGAGGATACGGCCTTGGCCACCAGATCAGCACTGGCGACGGCAGGATTGTTCGCGCCGGCCCCTTGGGTGTTGACGTTGAAGTCCTCGGCAACACTGCCGAGCTTGGACCAACCCAAGCAGACAAAGCCAAGGGCGGCAACGGCGGCACCGCCAATGGCGGCTTTTTCGTAATTCTGGGAGAACCAGGACATGGTGGGCGGAGAGACTAGTATCAGGGTTGCGATGTTGGCACTACTGGCAGTGCCTTGACCGGAAGAAACTCCAACACATCAATGTGCAGGAACACCTCGAGCTCTTCGTTGCCGAGAACCCGGTTGAGAATGCGACTCGTATCCACCGGCGCTGCGGCCACTGGCGCGGCTGCCACTGGCGCGGCCACTGGCTTAGGCAGCACGGCGGCGACGGCGGGCTTCACGGGTGCGGGGACGGCACCGGGCTTGGCCGGCGCGGGTACGGCAGCTGGTTTCACTGGCGCGGGTACGGCAGCTGGCTTGGCCGGCGCGGGCTTGGCCGGCGCGGGGGTGGCGGCTGGAGCCTGAGCAACTGGCTCATCGGCAGGCAGGGTAAAGCCTCCGAACGGGTCGGCCGCTTTGGCGGCGGCACCCGGCGCGGTTGGCGGGGCTTCAAACTTGGCATCTTTCGCGTTGGGCGCGCTGGATTTTTCGTTCATGATGCGCACGGTGCGCACGACGAAGAAGTAATTGGGCGATTTGACGATGGTGGAAAGAAATTCGCGCAGCGAGCGTTCGGGTCCGCGGAAGGTAAGTTCGAGCGGGAAGGAGCGGGCGGCATCATTGGCATTGGCCTGCCATTTTTCGCCATCTTCCTCGGGGAATTTTGGGCGGTACAGGTTCTGGAGGCGTGACGGAGTCGCCTTGGCCAAGGCCAGCAACAATTCCTTGGTCGCGCCGAGCTGATAGTCGAGCAGGCCGGTGGCCTCTTCGCGGGCCAAGCCTTTGGTATAAGTCTCAAAGCCGAGGAAAAAACCCTCGGCCACCTCGGGCAGCTTGGCACCCGCAGCTTCAAACGCCTTGACCACTTCCTCATTGGCAGTTTTGGCGTGATCGGTGAAACTTTGCGGCGTGACGTTCTTAAGCTCCTTCGGCCGGAACTTGTCATAGGCACCCTCCATCGCCGCAATGGCCGTGCGGTACTCGTTGAGCGCCTTGGTCTTGCCGGCCCGGTTTGCCAAGCTCGGATAGAGCGGGATCTTTTCAAATCCCCCAACATCCTCGGCGGCACCGAGGTAGTTCTCCAACGCCGTGGCGTAACGCCCGTGATAGATCATGCCGATGTAGATCAGCACGATCGCCCCTAGCAGGGTGGCCCCTCCCAGGATGGCGGCAAATTTGTTATCCTTGATCCAACTCATAATTGCGGGTGGCGAAAAAGCGCTTGGGGTTACTTGATGCGCACCTCACGAGCGAGGGGCAGGGTGATCGTAAACGGATAGGCCAGCTCACCGCCATCGGCAGCCGCTAGGTTGACCTTGAGGATTTGCTCGTCCTTGAGCTGGACCGGTTTGCGATCCGCGCCGGGGACACTGAAACTGAATGAGCCGGGTTTGTCGCGCAAGCGCTTGAGCAACTTCGACACCGCATTCTGGCTATCGGGATTCTCGCGCCAGAACCCGCGGATGCGCAGCGCGTTGGCAAGCCCGGCAGTGGCTGCCGCAGGCTGGTTCTTCGCTCCCTTGGCCAGAACCTCGGGTTGCTCGCCGCGCGTCACTTCGGCAAATCCGCTGCTGCCGTAGGTGCCGGCATAGAAATCCGGTTTGACCACCGAACTGCCATTGACGGCGGGCGGTTTGGGATCGGGGTCGAGCGCATTAAAATCCTTGAGCGGTTCCAGATCGGTAATCCACACCGCATCGCTGGCAAACGCACCGGTCAACTCGCTCAACAGGTCCGGCCAGAACGCGTGATCCGCCTCTGCCGAAGTGAAGTTGGCGGCCACCGCTTGCAGGGCCTCCTGGGTCTTCAACAGCTTGCTAATATCTTCGGCTAAGGGTTTGAGCGTGTCGCTGCCCTCCATCATCGTGCGCGTCTTGTCTTGCGCCCGCCCAGCTGCTACCATCTGCAACGCCGACCAAGCACCCGCTCCCGCCAGAAACACCGCCGCCGCCGCAATCAGCAAGGGCTTGCGCCGGTCTGCAGCACGAATTTGTTCCACGACGGCAGGCACCAAGTCGATATTGATGGCCGACTTGCCGAGGCCGCGCAGGCCCAAGCCGATGAGTTCACCCATCAAGTGGGCCTCATTTTGGAGCACCGCAGTGTCCACCCCCTTGCCGACGGCTATGGTCTTGAGGGGATTGAAAAATTCGATTGGCAGATTGAGTTTTTCTTCAAAAAACTCGAGGGTGTAGGGCAAATTGGCCCCGCCGCCACACAGATAGACCCGCTTTGGCGCGTTGCCACCGTGCTGGCTGCGATAGTAATTGGTCGTGCGGGCAATCTCCGAGGGCAAGCGCGTCAGCGCGTTGCGAATGACCATCGCCAGCGCCGCCACCGACTCATCGAGTTGCTCGGTATGTCCGCCGCCCAGAGCCACCAAGCCATGGGCGATTTTCTGATGCTCGGCCTCGAGAAACGAAACCCCGTATTCCTTGGCAATGGCCGAGGTGACCGCCGCGCCGCCCACCGGAATGCTGCGGGTGAAAAACCGTTTGCCTTCCAAGTAGAGCAGGTTGCTCGTCTTGGCACCGATATCAATGAGCAACACCGGTTCCTGTGGCTGGCCGTAGGAATCCAGAAACGCGTTAAACAGCGCCATCGGCGCCACGTCCACCTCCGCGGTGGACAACTCGCACTCGTTGACCGCCGCATTGATCTCGTCGAGAACCTCACCCTTGATGGCGACAATGACCACCTCCTTGTCCCCCGCTCCCTCGATCATCTCGTAATCCCAGACGACCTCGTTGATCGGAAACGGCACGTGCTGCTGGGCTTCAAAGGCGACGAGCTGCTCGATGTTGTCATCCTGCAGCGCCGGCAATTTTACAAAACGAGTGAACACCGCCTGCCCCGAAATGGCGTAGCGCACCTTGGTGCGGCCTACCTTGAGCCGCCGCGCCAAATCCGCCACCGCCACTCGCGTCTGGCCGATGCGCGATGCCTCCTGCGCCGGATCGGCAACAATGGTCTCCGTCGCATACGACTTGAGCAATAGACCGCCGTTTTTCGCGGTCTCGAAAACAGCCATCCCGATGCGCTGGGAACCGATATTGAGTGCGACGGTAGTCAGTGTGTCAGCCATGGTGCGTTGCGATAAAGAGAGAAGAGATGGAGGCGGGGCAATGATAAATTGGCAAATGCGGCAAGGCAAGCTCAGGGACTCGTCTTGGCCTTAATCTCGGCATAGCGATCCCACCAGAGGCTCGCAAAAGGCGTCTCCATCTTGTTGAGCAATGGCACTGCTGTGGTGTCGGCTATGACGGAAGAGGCCGCTGACCACCAGTTTTCCTTGCCCGGCTTGTCGGCTGCGCTAGCGACGACTTTGCCATCGATGATCACTTCAAAGCCGATGAGCTTGATCGCCCGCTTGCCGCTGCGCTCGAAGCCGGTGAGGCGTCGGATCGAGGCGGGGGAAATGTATGCCGAGCAATACACATCCTCCTTGAGCGGCACATTCACGTACTCGATTTCCTTGGTTAGCTTGAGGTAGGTGCCAACCTTCTCGGGATTATCCACCGCGACGTACCATTTCACGGTCAGGGAGTCGCAAGTCTTGCTCTTGGGCTCCGGCGCCATGTCCACCTTGATTCTGGCTTCCACTTCCAACCAATCCCTGCCTTTGACCGGCTTGCCCTTCATCACGCCGAATTCCGGCGATACGACGTCCTCACTTTTGGGCTTCTCCGTCACGTCCACTTTGACCGCTCCATACACAGCGCACGGTGACAGAAAAGCGACGGCGGCCGTAATTGCTAGACACGCAGATTGACGAATATGGGGCTTCATTGGGGTGAATTTCTCCAACCTTAGAAAACCCGCCACCGGGTTGACCAGCCAAAAGGTCAATTATTGGAAAGTTTTTTCTGCGAAGTAAATTCAGGCGTTCGTCAGCAACGATTGACGCCCGGGCCGTGTGCGCCCATCAATGGGGCATGGCGCACGCACAAATTACATTTTTGCCCGGTCGATCGTGGGTGGTGGGCAGCTTTGGCGACGCTGCAGCCTTGGGCGAGGCGACAGCGGGTGGCATATTGGAACGTTGTGACGTGGCTGAAATCCGCCTAGATGTATTGCTATCGCGTGGGTTGGAGCCGACGCCAGGGCTCTGGCGGCAGCTTGCGGGCGTGCCCTTGCTGTTCACGGCACGGCGCAACGATGAGGGCGGCGCCATGGCACTGGCTGCGACGCAACGCGCCGCGCTGTTGGCTACGGTGCTCGACGACGCGGCGTGCATCGACGTCGAGCTTGCAAGTCATGCTGCCATGGGCGACATCCTGGCAGAGGCGCGCCGCCGCGCGATTCCATGGATCGCCTCCTGCCATGATTTTGAAAAACTGCCGGCTACTGCGGTCTTGGCGGCAGCGGCGCAACAGGCACGGGCTGCGGGAGCCGCCGTTTTCAAGGTGGCGGCACAGCTCAACACCCTCGAAGATGTCCTGCGACTGGCGCAGTTCCAACTCAGCCAACAAGGCTTGCCCCTGGCCACCATGGGCATGGGCGCACTGGCACCAGCCTCGCGCCTGCTCTGCGCCCAATGCGGCAGCGTCCTTAACTACGGCTATCTGGGCACCACCCCCACCGCCCCCGGCCAATGGGACTGCGGCCTGCTCAAACAGGCCATCAGCCAATCACCCTATCGGTGGGGGCCGGTTCGGATGATCTAGATTGCATACGCGACTTTGGTTGCTACCGATGCCCCCGCCTGCCTACTGGCCGTCTATTGAGCGCTTACACCCGCCGATCCACCACTCGGCTAATGCAATGGTATATTACCGGCTTCGTGCCCGAGTCCTTCCAACCTGCCAGCCATCGGGACCTGCGCAATTCCCACCAAGCTACCGAAAACCGCACAATCCTCAAGGT
>WBXD01000069.1 GCA_008932935.1 Verrucomicrobiota bacterium | reverse complement strand
GGTTTCCTCGATACGGTGCGGTGCCTCATAGAACACCAGTGCCGCAGGAACTGCCCTCAACCGCTCGATTTCCGCGCGGCGAGCGCCAGCCTTGGCCGGAAGAAAACCGACAAACAGAAATCGCTCGTCAACGAGACCGGAAGCCGAAAGTGCAGCAATCGCCGCATTGGGACCGGGCAAAGGCACAACCAGGAAACCCGCTTCCTGCACTACGGCGACCGCACGCGCTCCGGGATCGGAGATGGCCGGCGTACCAGCATCGGAGATTAACGCCACGGACTTGCCCTGACGCAATGACTCCAGCAATTTTCCACCGGCCTGCACTTCGTTGTGCTTATGGAGGGAAACGGTCGGCGTCTTGATGTCGTAATGATCCAGCAAACGACGCGCGTGACGCGTGTCTTCGCAGGCGATCAGGCTGACGGTGCGCATCACCTCCAACGCACGCAGCGTGATATCAGCAAGATTGCCGAGCGGCGTCGCCACCACATACAATGCTGTTGTCCTGTCCTGGGTTGTATTCAACATGTCGTTCATAGACCGCATTCTCCGGCGCCATGTCTCAACAAGCAAGCGCGGTGCCGAAGCCGAGGCGATTGCTGCGAGGTACCTCAGTCGACACGGACTGCGCATCCTGACCCAAAATTACCGTGTCCGCGGCGGAGAAATCGATCTGGTTTGCCGCGATGGAGCAATGCTGGTCTTTGTCGAAGTTCGCCTGCGCACCAAAACCGCTTACGGTGGCGCTGCAGCAAGCATTACGTTTTCAAAACAGCAGCGGCTGATTCTGGCGGCGCGCCACTGGCTATCGCAACATGGCGACCAAACTTGCCGATTCGACTGCATCCTGTTGGACGAACTCGACGAGGCCAGGGTTGAATGGGTCAAAAATGCGTTTTCTGCTGATTAGCCTTCTGTTCGCCGTTTCTGTTGCTGCACGGGCCCAATCGATACAGATGCTGGTACAAAGGTCGCCTCTGGCCGGCTTTGATTATTACAAAGCCGGTAGCCATTTTGCCGACCTGCAGGTCGGCGAAGTTCTGAAGCTCGTCAGGGAACCGGACAACCCTTACGATGTCAATGCAGTCAGAGTTGAATGGCACGGCGAAAAACTGGGCTATCTGCCAAGAACGGAAAATCGTGCGGTTGCAGCGGAGATGGATCGAGGTGGAAAAATCGAGGCGCGTGTCGCCGGCTTGAGACAACACCCCAATCCGCGACTGCGGTTGTTGATCGAGGTATTTGTCGTACTATGAAGCATCTTTTTGCCGCCTGAAAAAAAACAGGGGCAAGCTAAAATCCCACAACACTTCACACGAAATGATTCTTCATGAGCATTGAAAACCGGATTCGAAAACAGTTTGAAGACAGCATTAAAACCAAACAGGCCGCCATGGCGGTAATGCCCTCGTTTATTTCCCGTGCGACTGACGTGATGGTGGCAAGCCTGAATGCAGGCGGCAAGATCATGTCCTGCGGCAATGGCGGCTCCGCCGGAGACTCGCAGCATTTTGCTGCCGAGCTGATCAACCGCTTCGAACGCGAACGCGCGCCGCTCTCTGCCATCGCCTTGAGCACGGACACATCGACGCTGACTTCCATAGCCAATGACTACCGGTATGAGGAGGTGTTCTCGAAGCAGGTTCAGGCACTGGGGCGCCGCGGCGATGTCTTGTTGGCGATCTCCACCAGCGGCAATTCGGCCAACGTGATCGAAGCCATCAAGGTGGCGCAGGCAATCGGTGTAACCGTCGTAGCGCTTACCGGGAAAAAGGGTGGAAAAATGGCAAGCCTGCTGAAGGAGGGCGATATCCATCTTTGTGTGCCCTCGGACAATACGGCACGCATTCAGGAAGTCCATTTGGTCACCTTGCATTGCCTGTGTGATGGCATCGATCAAATAATGCTTGGGGACCCGGCATGAATCCCGCCATCTACAAAAAAATCTCGCTCTGCGTCTTGCTGGCACTTCTGCTGCCTGCTCTGGCAGGTTGCTTCGGTGTCGCTGTTGTGGGCATGGGGGCTAGTGCATTGATGCTGTCGGATCGCCGTCCGTCCGAAACCTACGTCACCGATCAAGGAATCGAACTGCGCGCCGGCAATAGCATCAGCGAGAAATACCATGACCGGGTTCACGTCAATGTCACGAGTTACAACCGCATGGTTCTGATCACCGGCGAGGTGCCAGACGCTGCAACAAAGGCCGATGTAGAACAAATTGTTGCAGGCAAACCAAACGTCAAGGCAACCCAGAACGAACTGAAAATTTCGGGTCTTAGCGCACTGGGCGGCCGCAGCAACGATTCTCTGATCACCTCCAAGGTCAAGGGACGTTTCATCGACTATGGCAAATTCTCTGCGAACATCGTCAAGGTAGTCACGGAGAACGGTACGGTTTACCTGATGGGGCTGGTGACGCAGCGCGAAGCTGACGCAGCAACTCAAATCGCGAGAGAAACGTCTGGCGTTCTCGGTGTAGTCCGTCTTTTTGAATATCTCACCGAGCAGGACGCCGCGCGTCTCGACAATCGGCCACCAGGCGCTTCCAAGCCCTAGGATATCCATGAAGTATCCGTCGCCGACGTTTGAGGGCAAGTGTTGTGCGCCTGATTGCTTGGCAGAGCACATTGCCCGGCTGCCTCGACCACTGGTTTTCACCAATGGCTGTTTCGATATCCTGCATCGCGGTCACGTATCGTATCTGGCGCAGGCGCGTGCCCTTGGCGCGAGCCTTCTGGTTGCCGTCAACTCGGATGAATCGGTAAAACGACTTGGCAAGGGTGATGATCGTCCGGTGAATTCCCTCGCGGATCGGATGACCGTACTCGCGGCCCTGCAAAGTGTGGATATGGTTACCAGCTTTGATGAAGACACACCGTTGTTGCGTATCCTTGACTCGCACCCAGACATCCTCGTCAAGGGTGGCGACTGGCCGGTCGAGAAAATCGTAGGCTATCGCGAAGTCATTGGCTGGGGCGGGACAGTGCATTCGATCCCCTTCATCCATGAGCGCTCGACTACTGCACTGATGCAGAAAATCCGCAAACTCTAATTTCAGGCTGCGGTTCTTTTGAGAATCGTTTCCTTCACCAGCGCGATGTGCGAGCGCAAGGTGTAGAGCATGTCGGAGAAGGCGAGTGGAATCGGAACGCCGTTGATGCTGCGTTCGATCACGTCCAGTTTTTTTAACCATTCCTGCTGCGTTTGCTGATTCGGGTCAGACTCAACATCCGCTTCGAGAAACTTCAACTCGCCATAGCGCCGGTAAATTCGTGAACGGACGCGCCAGCCGTACACTGTGGGAGCAAAGCGCACCACCGGAATCAATACGGCAAAGAGCGGAATCAGCATTACTACCAGCCGATCGATCAATGTCGCTGCCCAGAACGGCAGGTATCGCTGCAGGAAAGGCTTGCCCGATTTGTAATAACGCTCGGCTTCCGGCGCCAGCGGAAAATCGACACCCTGCGCCTTGGGAAACTCGCCGGGACGATTGAAGATGTCCGGGCGGCCATGCACCTCTCGCGCTGCCTCCAGCAGCAAATCGATGTGTGCGGGATGGGTCGCGCGGCGCACCACCAGCGTTGCCAACGGTGCAACCAATGTTATCTGGCGGCGAGGGATGTTTTTGACCAGATCGATCGATCCCTCCGGCAGCACCACGGTAGACAGGTAAGGAAACATACGTACATAGGTCTCGGCGTTGGCAAGACTCATCGCACGCACGCCGGGGGTGTATAACAACATCCAGACTGCAGATGACTGGGTTGGTCCGACCACCATGGCCGCATCGACCTTGCCGCTGGCCAGGGCCACCGCAGCGTCCAGGTCGCCGATATTCACCAATCTCGCCTTGGCGCCGTCCATGTTGTTGGCGTGAAGAATGTCCATCGCGAGCCGTCGGTTGCCGCTGCCCAGCGTGCCCACCGCAATTTTGCGGCCTTTCAGCTGGGCGACATGACCAAGGTTCGCGTCATGCGCTATGCCTTCGCGATAAAAAATCCAAAGAGGCTCGTAATAGAAGGCGCCCAACGAAGTAAGGCCATCATCTTCCAGCGGTTCAGTGGTGCCGCCTTGGACAAAACCGGCGTCGATGGACTGGCTCTCGTCGCGCAACAGGGTGGCGTTTTCAATCGAACCGGTGCTTGGCCGTTCAACCAGCTCGATGTTGTATTTCGCCAGGAATTGCTTGTAAGCCGCTGCATAGCGCTGGTAGGCGCTGCCTGACACACCGGTGGCGAGGAAGAGCTGCCTGGGCGGTGCGGGCCGGATGAACTGCGCAGCGACCCAGAAGCCAAGCGCGGTCACCAACGCCCCGGCAGCGGCAACAGTGGCGATATCCCTGAGTGACGTGCGGCGAATCCGGGCAGAGAGTTTTTCGCGTGTCATCATGACGGGCGACAAATTGGGGGAAGGACTGAGTAAAAGGCGATGGTATCGCATCGCATCCGGAAGCATCGCATTGCCGTTCGGCCTTGTCGGGGCCTGCAAACTTGATAAAATGGTCGGAGTGCTTTGGTAAAGCGTTTCAGTTTGTACTTGCTGCCGAACGATCAAATACGCGAAGCCCTATCCAACATCCGAGGATCAACCAATGCAATCGAAAGTCTTTCCCAACGCAGCCAGCGCGCTCGCTGGTGCTGTATTCGATGGCATGACCGTCATGTCAGGGGGTTTTGGCCTGTGCGGCATTCCAGAGAATCTGATTACCGCATTGCGGGATTCCAACGTCAAAAACCTCACTGTGATCGGCAACAACGTCGGTGCCGACAACCACGGCATGTGGGCAGTGCTTGCCAACGGCCAGATCAAGAAGGTTCTGGCTTCTTATGTCGGCGAGAACAAGATCCTTGAGCAGTTGTTCATGAATGGTGGGGTTGAAATCGAATTCAACCCGCAGGGCACCCTGGCTGAGCGCATCCGTGCCGGCGGCGCCGGCATCCCTGCTTTCTATACCCGCACCGGCTATGGCACCGTGATCGCCGACGGCAAGGAAACCCGCCAGTTCAAAGGCGAATGGTACGTGATGGAAACGGGCCTCGTCGCAGATGTCTCTCTGGTCAAAGCCTGGAAGGGCGACACCGAAGGCAACCTGATCTACCGCAAGACCGCACGCAACTTCAATCCGATGATCGCCACCGCCGGCAAGATCACCATTGCCGAGGTGGAAGAACTGGTCGAACCCGGAGAACTGCCTCCGGACCAGATTCACACGCCGGGAATTTTTGTAAAACGGATTTTCAAGGGCTCGAACTACGTCAAGCACATCGAGCGTCTCACCACCCGCCCTCGCGACTCCGCTGCGGCTGATCCCGGAGGCAAACGATAATGGCCTGGACTCGCGATGAAATGGCCGCGCGCGCTGCGCGCGAGCTGAAGGATGGTTTCTACGTCAATCTGGGCATCGGCATCCCGACGCTGGTTGCAAACATGATTCCGGAAGGCATAAAGGTCACGCTGCAAAGCGAGAACGGCATGCTGGGCATGGGCCCTTTCCCCTACGAGGGCGAGGCCGATTCCGATCTGATCAATGCCGGTAAGCAGACGATTACTGAATTGCCCCAGACCAGTTATTTTTCAAGTGCCGACAGCTTCGGCATGATCCGCGGCGGTCATATCAATTTGTCCATCCTTGGCGCTATGCAGGTGGCTGAAAACGGCGACCTCGCCAACTGGATGGTACCGGGCAAGATGATCAAGGGCATGGGCGGCGCGATGGATCTGGTCGCAGGTGTACCGCGCGTTGTCGTCGTCATGGATCACACCGAAAAGGCTGGCGATTCCAAGCTCAAACATCAATGCTCGCTACCGCTCACCGGAAAGGGTGTCGTCGATATGGTAATTACCGATCTGGGCGTATTCGAAATCGATCGCAAGGGCAGTGGCGTGGTATTGATCGAGATCGCCAGCGGCGTGACGCTGGATGAGATCAAGGCCAAGACCGAAGCAACTGTTAATTACAGCAAATTCAGCTGAGAATCAGTGACACGAGCGACGGGTGCAATACCCGTCGCTGTTTTATCAACGATTAGAGATCAAGCACCAGCAGCTTGCTCTTGGAGCGCGAACAGCAAGGCGTGAACTGGTCGTTCGCTGCCTTTTCCTCATCGGTGAAAAACGCGTCGCGATGATCCGGTTCGCCTTCGATCACTCGCGTGATGCAGGTTCCGCAAACGCCGGATTCACAGGAAACCGGAATCCGGATGCCATGCGTCAGTAGCGCCGCCGTGATCGTTTTTTCGGGTGGCACGTCGATCACCTGGCCACTGCTCGCCAACTTCACCTGGAAACTGTCGTCAGGCCCTGTTTGCGCCAGTACTGGCGCTGCGAAGTACTCACGATGTACTTGCTCCTCGGGCCAGCCCATATCCTTGGCCGTTTTCAACACGTAGTCCATGAATCCTGTGGGGCCGCACACGTACAGGTGCGTACCAGGTACCGGTTTTACCAACACGGCAGTAGCGTCAAGCTTCTGCTCGGCAGCGCCATCATCGAAATGAAACTTCACTTGATCAGAAAATGAAGCTGACTGGATGCGCGCCATGAAAGCAGTCCGCGCCGCCGAACGCGTGCAGTAGTGCATTTCAAATGCCGAACCAACGTGGGCCAGACGCTCCGCCATACAAAGAATTGGGGTCACACCGATACCGCCGGCAAACAGCAGGGACCGCCTAGCTTCATGTGCAAGGGGGAAGTGATTGCGCGGCTCACTGATGTGAATGTGGTCGCCTTCTTTGACATTATCCACCAGTGCCACCGAACCACCGCGCGATGCGGGATCGCGAAGCACGCCGATCAGGTACCGATGCTGTTCTTCCGGATGATTGCTCAGGGAATACTGCCGGGTCAGACCCTCACGGATGCTGACGTCGACGTGAGCCCCAGCTGAGAAAGGCGGCAACGGAGCACCATCGGCCCTTCTAAGCTCAAAACTGTGAATATCCTCTGCCTCGCGCTGCTTGCGCATGACGATAACTTCAATCAATTCGCACTCCCGATTTACAAATGGTTCCCGCGACATCCCGGTTTGGCACGGATTTTACATTCGAACATGTCTACTCACTAGCATGGTGGCCTACTTCCCGATAAAAACAATGGAAAAAACCCCGATCCGAAAAGTGGGTACCGGGGTTTCTTTCCACACTGCCAGTCGTCAAACTAGCGATTCAGAACGGAATGTCGTCCTCGAAATCCGCCATGCCTCCGGCAGGCTGGGCTGGGGCTCTCGCCGGTGCTGAAGTGCTCGCGGAACTGCGCTCGCCGCGGTCAAAATCAGGACTGCCGCCGCCTTCGCGCTTGCCCAGCATCTGCATGCTGTCAGCGACAATTTCGGTGGTGTATTGATCCTGTCCTTCCTTTTGCCATTTGCGGGTTTTCAGCGAACCCTCGATATAGACCTGCGAGCCTTTTTTCAGGTATTGGCCTGCAATCTCGGCCAACTTGCGGAAAAAGACTACGCGGTGCCACTCGGTAGCCTCTTTTTTCTCACCGCTGTTCTTGTCTTTCCAGGAGTCAGTCGTCGCGATAGTGATGTTCGTCACCGCCTCTCCGCTCGGCATATAACGCACCTCCGGATCCTTGCCGAGGTTGCCCACCAGAATCACCTTGTTTACCGAAGCCATGTCATCTCTCCCTCATTTTCCCGAATCGAACCTTGTTTCCCAATTCGCAATCAAATCGCGCGCGCCATTTTCATCCCAATCATGCAGGCCGACTTTTAAGTATGCCACACCCTCCTCGTGCGAGACGGCGGCTTCCACCACGCCGCGCAGCCTGGCCAATGCCTGGGCAAGCGTGATGGCAAGGCTACGGTCACCGACATTGACATGAAACATCCGTGTCTTCACCGCAGGCGGCGTTTCCATTGAAATCGCCATCATGAACCAGGCGATTACCAGTCCTGAGGAAAACGCAAACACCGCACCATAGCTGGAGTGTTGGGCGAGAAAACCGCCCAATGCCCCACCCAAAAACAGGCCGAGAAACTGCGCACTGTTATACACGCCGATGGCCGTGCCCTTGCTGCCGGAGGGGGCTATTTTCGACACCAGGGTGGGTAATGTGGCTTCGAGCAGGTTGAACGCCAGAAAGAACAAAAACAAGGCGATCACGATGCCAAAGAAATGATTGACCAGAACTGCCATCAGCATGGTCGCGACAAACAGCAGGGCAATCGCGCCGCAGAACACGGCCTTCATGCGGCCATGCTTTTCGGCGACGATGATGGCAGGGATCACGCCGATAAACGATACCGCCATCACGGGCAAATAGACCTTCCAATGTTGCTCCAGCGGCAGGCCGCCAATATTTAGAAGCAGCAAGGGCACTGCAACGAACAAGCCGCGCAATGCGGCATGGAGACTAAAGATGCCGAAATTCAGCCGCTGCAATTCGGCATTTTTCCAGACCGTAGCAATCTGGCCCGGGATTGTTTGCGCGTCACCATGCACACGGCTGATCAGGGGGTCGGGAACGATAAAGCGAATCACGGCCATGGCACCAATCGCAAGTACGCCGGTGAGAGTGAAGATGCCCGGTACGCCGATGATGTGATTAAGCGCCGGCCCGATCACCAGGGACGCCCCAAAAGTGACGCCGATGCTCATTCCGATCACGGCCATCGACGTGGCGCGGTGTTCTTCGCGAGTCGAATCCGCCAGCAGCGCGATTACCGCAGCTGCAATCGCACCCGTACCCTGCACCAAGCGGCCGAGAATGATCATGTGAATGTCTGTCGCCCCTGCTGCGATGAAACTGCCCAGCGCAAACAGCAGCAGACCAATGTAGATCACGCGCTTGCGCCCAATGCGGTCCGACAGAAGACCAAACGGAATTTGTAGGCAGGCCTGGGCCAGGCCGTCAATTCCCAGCGCAACTCCAATCAGGAACTGGTCTTCGCCGCCGGGCAGGCCGCGAGCGTAGATGGCAAGCACAGGCAGAATTGAAAACATGCCGAACATGCGCAGCGCAAAAACCAGCGCGAGTGAGACCGTGGCACGCCATTCAAGCGCGGTCAGTTTTTCCGGGGAATTCATTTGAAGGGAGTGGCGAAAAGCCGGTATATTAGCCGGTTCTCAAGACGCAACGCCAACCCAGCCGATTATGGATTTCATCCGCCTTCGTGGTGCTCGCACCCACAACCTCAAGAACATCAATCTCGACCTGCCGCGCAATCGGCTGACCGTCATTACCGGACTATCCGGCTCGGGGAAAAGCTCTCTCGCTTTCGACACGCTTTACGCCGAAGGCCAACGGCGCTACGTCGAATCGTTGTCGGCTTACGCCCGCCAGTTCCTGCAATTGATGGAGAAGCCCGATGTCGACCTGATAGAAGGCTTGTCGCCAGCGATTTCCATTGAGCAAAAGGCGACCAGCCACAATCCGCGCTCCACGGTAGGTACGGTCACCGAGATCCACGATTACCTGCGTCTGCTCTATGCCCGCGCCGGCACACCGCATTGCCCTGATCACGACCTGCCGCTTGAAGCGATGAGCGTGACGCAAATGGTTGATCACGTCCTCGCGCTGCCGGAGGACACACGGCTGATGATCCTGGCGCCGGTAGTGGCTGATCGCAAGGGCGAGCAACTGGAACTTTTCTCCGAACTGCGCGCGCAAGGTTTTGTTCGCCTGCGTGTCGATGGCAAAGTATATGACATCGACGCACTGCCGAAGCTCGCAAAAACTCGCAAGCACACTGTCGATGTCGTCGTCGACCGGCTCAAGCTGCGACCCGACCTGCGCCAGCGTCTCGCCGAATCGTTTGAAACTGCCTTGCGTCACGCTGAAGGCCGTGCACTCGCGGTTGAAATGGATACCGAGAAAGAACATCTGTTCTCGGCCAAGTTCGCCTGCCCCGCTTGTTCCTACTCCCTGCAGGAACTGGAACCCAGGTTGTTCTCATTCAACAATCCGATGGGCGCCTGCGCCAAGTGCGATGGCCTTGGCCTGATCCAGTTTTTCGATCCGGGACGAATCGTTGCCTATCCTCATCTGTCTTTGGCGGCTGGTGCCATCAAGGGCTGGGACAAACGCAACCAGTTCTATTTCCAGATGCTTGAAAGCCTTGCCGAGCACTACGCCTTCAAGACCGATATCCCGTTCGAGGAATTGCCCAAAGATACGCAGCAGATCATTCTCTTCGGTTCGGGCAAAGAACAGATTCGATTCAAGTACCTTAACGAGAAAGGCACGCGCTTCGATCGCAGCCACACCTTTGAAGGCATCATCCCCAGCCTGGAACGACGCTACCGCGAAACCGATTCGACAATGGTGCGCGAAGAGCTGTCCAAACATCTCAACTCCAAACCCTGCCCCGAATGCAATGGCACGCGACTGCGTCGTGAAGCGCGCCACGTCTTTATAGGCGGCCAAACGATATCAACTATCAGCCACTTTGCACTCGGCGTCTGTCGTGATTTCTTTGCGACGCTTACCCTCACCGGCCATCGCGCTCAGGTAGCGGACAAAATCGTCAAGGAAATCAACAACCGGCTCAGCTTCCTGATCAATGTCGGACTTGATTACTTGTCCCTCGACCGCTCTGCGGAAACGCTTTCGGGCGGTGAATCCCAGCGTATTCGTCTCGCCTCGCAAATCGGTAGCGGCCTGACTGGCGTGATGTACGTGCTGGACGAACCCAGCATCGGCTTGCATCAACGTGACAACAAGCGATTGCTCGAAACGCTGGCCTACTTGCGTGATCTGGGCAATACCGTGATCGTCGTCGAACATGATCACGAAGCCATTGAAACCGCAGACTACGTCGTCGACATCGGCCCCGGAGCGGGCGAACACGGTGGCCAGGTAGTTGCCGAAGGTACGCCGGCCGAAGTCGCCGCAAATCCGAAATCACTCACCGGCGACTACTTGTCCGGCCGTCGTCAGATCGCTGTGCCGCCCAAACGGCATGCGCCGCAGCCCGATCGCTGGCTCAACATCACCGGTGCCCGCGGCAACAACCTCAAAAATGTCACTCTGGATATTCCGGTCGGACTATTCACCTGCGTTACCGGCGTTTCGGGTTCCGGCAAGTCGACACTGATCAACGACACCTTGTATGCGGCAGCGGCACGCCACCTCTACGGTTCGTCGCTGGAACCGGCAAGCCATGACGAAATTGTCGGCCTCGAGTTTTTCGACAAGGTCATCAACGTCGATCAGTCACCGATTGGCCGCACGCCACGCTCCAATCCTGCCACTTACACCGGCCTGCTGACGCCGATCCGAGAGCTTTTCTCCGGCGTGCCAGAGTCGCGCCAGCGCGGCTACGAACCGGGCCGTTTCTCTTTCAACGTCAAAGGCGGTCGCTGCGAAGCCTGTCAGGGCGACGGAATGATTAAGGTGGAGATGCACTTCCTGCCCGACATCTTCGTTCCCTGTGACGTGTGCCATGGCAAACGCTACAACCGTGAGACGCTGGAAATCCGTTACAAAGGAAAAACTATCCACGAAGTGTTGACGATGACCGTGGAGCAGTCGCGCGAGTTCTTCGATGCCGTCCCGGTTGTGGCCAGAAAACTGCAAACCCTGATTGACGTCGGGCTGTCCTACATCACTCTAGGGCAGAGTGCGACCACGCTGTCCGGCGGCGAGGCGCAGCGTGTCAAGCTGGCACTGGAGCTTTCAAAGCGCGATACCGGCCGAACCTTGTATATTCTCGATGAACCCACAACCGGCTTGCACTTTCAGGATATCGAAATGCTGCTTACCGTGTTGCATCGGCTGCGCGACCATGGCAATACCATCGTGGTCATCGAACACAATCTCGACGTGATCAAGACCGCTGACTGGATTGTGGATGTCGGCCCGGAAGGTGGTGAGGGTGGGGGCCGCATTCTCGCCGCCGGCACACCGGAGCAAATCGTCGAATGTACAGGTAGCCATACCGGGCATTATCTCGGACCACTGCTGGCGAACAAGGCAAGCAGTCAGGTAAAGCAACCTAAGCGCAAGGGGAAAAACTGAATGTCTGCATTTGAGAACCACGCAGCAGAAGCTGCGCAATTGGAAATCGAAATTATCCGCAAGGGAGTGGTGCTCGGTATCGACTGGAAGAATGATGCTGAAGTAAACGCCATCGCGCGACGCGCCCTCTCGTCACATCTCGACACACTGGAACTTGATCATCCTGCGGCAAGCCCGAAGGGTATGGCCATGCTGGAAATTGTTGGTCTTTCGCAGTTGATGCTGCGGGTGATGAAGGAAAGCGCCGACCAGGGCATCCTCACCCATGGAGGTACGGTCTGGAAAAAACTCGGGCGCGCGCTGTGGGAAGAAGCGCAGCTGGGCAAGAACGGCAAATGATCGGCAATCTCGCGCCGTTTCTCATCCACTGGGGCATTACATCGCTCTCGCTTTGGGTCGGCAGCTACGTGTTTGCCGGCCTCAAGTTCAGCAATACGTCGGCACTCGTCATTTCTGCCTTGTTGCTTGGCTTTGTCAATGCATTGGTCAAACCGGTATTGATTTTCCTGACACTGCCACTGACGCTACTCACCCTCGGGCTCTTTCTGCTGGTCATCAATGCGTTGATGATCCTGCTGGTTTCGGCAATCGTCAAAGGCTTTACCGTGTCCGGATTCTGGACCGCCTTCTTCGCCAGCATCTTCATTTCCGGACTCAGCTTCCTCATCGGCGCCTTCCTCAGTGACGGCTCGCCACCCATGCCGCCTCTGCAAGGCGGTACCTGGCTTTAGCCCGACACTCAAAACAAAAGACGCTGCAGATCACAGGGGGATCGACAGCGTCTTTTTTGGCAACTGCCCCAAGCGAGGCCAGCCCGAGGAAGCCTACAAACCCATGTCCTTCGCAATGATGCTGCGCAGGATCTCGTTCGTTCCGCCACCCACCATACCGTGCTTTGACTCGCGGAAATAACGTTCCATATCGTATTCGGGCAGTTGGGCATAACCGCCAAGTGCCTGCATGCCGTTGAACGCAATCTGGAACAACGTCTCGGAACAAATCAGCTT
>WBXD01000068.1 GCA_008932935.1 Verrucomicrobiota bacterium | reverse complement strand
GGATCAGACGGATCAGACGGATCAGACGGATCAGACGGATCAGACGGGGCAGTCTTCTCGGTCATGTTTGGGATCAAGTCCGGATAGGTGGCGTGCCAGCTCCGGTCTTCACTGGACAGATCCGCTGGCGGTTCAGGTTCGGATTCCGGGGCTGGTGGCGGCGGCCCCTGCTCCTTGCGTTGACGCGCTTCCTCCGCATCGGCGCGGCGGGCCTTGCGTGCGTCGAACCACGCCAGCCAGATGCAGATTTCATAGAGGATGACCATGGGCCCGGCCATCAGGGTCATTGTCAGCGCGTCGGGTGTGGGCGTCAAAATTGCCGCCGCCACAAAAATGGCCACGATGGCATACGAGCGGGTGCGGGCCATCGTCTCGTAGGTGAGCAGGTTCAACTTAACGAGCACCATCACCACCACCGGCAACTCGAAAGACAAGCCGAAGAGCAGGGTGAATTGAGTGGCAAAGCTGATGTATTCGCCAATGCGCCAGTCATTTGACACCCCGAGCTTGCCGCCCCATTCGTAAAAGAAGCCCAAGGCCCGCGGCAGCACCGCATAATAAGCAAATAGCACCCCTCCTAAAAACAGGCCGAAACCGATGGCTAGCGACGGCCACAGCACGCGTTTTTCTTTGTCGTGCATGCCGGGCAGAATAAATTGCATGATAAACATCATCAACAATGGAAAAGAAATCACAATACCCGCGAAAAACGACAGCTTCATCGAGAGCATGAATGTCTCGGTTGGCTTCAAGGCCGACATCAAGCGCAAATTGCCGCGGTTATCCATCTCCGGACTCGGCGCGGTTTGGATCAAGGCATGCACCTGGGCTTTCAAAGCCTCAGACCCCGCCAAGCCAGTCACAAACCCATCCCGCTTGTCCTTGGGCAAGGCCAGCGCCGCCCGCAGCAAGCCCACCGACTGCGCATGAAAACGCAAGGCATCATCTCCCAGCGCCTGGTAAAACACTTCGCGCGTCGCCGCGTCCTGTCCCAATACCGCGTGGTCGACCGCCTTGGCCCGCTCCCAGGTGTCCACGTCCACTGCCCGCACGCTGCCGTCTTTGCCGCCTTGCGGGAGTTTTTCTAGTAAATGACTCATCCACACCTGCTCCACCGGCCGACGCAGCACCTCCATGAGTTTTTCCTGAAAACTGAAGCACACCATCATTGCGACAATCAGGGTGATGACCACCCGGAAAATCACCGAGCGCAAATCCTCCAAGTGCTCGAGAAACGGCTTTTCCTGATCGGAACTCACATGATCCCTGAGTTGAAATATCTTTTTGAGCAAAAACATGCGAGGCCGGAATTCAAGCCGCACTTACCCCACACCGCAAGAGCGGATGCATTTTTCCTCATTTCCGAGCCTCGCATTCTGGCGTTGCAGCCCATTCACCCCTGCTGCATAGTCGCAAGCGCCCATGCAACCGCTGATTCTCCTCCTCCTTGTGCTCGGTGGCCTCGCCAGCGCAGCCACCATCGAGCCCCAGTGGCACGACACCATCACCCGAGCTTGGCCTGGCCCCGATTTGTGGGCCAACCCCGCCGAAGACTGGACCACCAAGGCCGGGCGCATCGAAAATACCTTCTCCGGCGGCAATCGCAACCTCGTCCTGCTCACCGCCGAACTCACCCCGGCAAGTGCCCCGTTCACCGTGCGCTGCCGTGCCGACCAGGTCTCGACCATCTCGCCGCTCCAAGGATTCACAGGCATTCAGGTCGGCCTCAGCGCGCCCTCAGGCGATTTCCGCGAAGCCGCCATATTCGGCAGCGGCCTGAGCGCCGGGGTTCGCTGCGATGGCAGTCTGTTCATCGGCAGCACCGTGGGCAGCGGTGCTAAAATTGCGTTTCCTCTGCGCCTGATCACCCTCGAACTGCGCGGTGAACCCCTTGCCGGTGACCTCTTCAAACTCTCGCTCAATGCCACCGACCCCTCCGCCCGCCTCCTCAGCAACGTCTCCACCGAGGTCCACGCCTCATGGCTGGCCGGCCTCGTCGCTTTCACCGTTTCCTCCAAACTGCCCCCAGCCATCGATTCCGCGAAATCCCGCCCGTCAACCACCCCCGCCATCTCCCAGGATCGCGGCGGCGATTTCCGCATGGCCTTCGACCATCTGCTAGTCACCGGGGACAAAGCCGCCCACCATCCGGAGCGCAGTTTTGGACCCATCTTGTGGGTTACCCAAACCCCATCCAACGACGGCAGCCTGCGCCTGCTAGTCCAAGCCGCCGCGTTTGCCCGCTCCGAAAAACCCGATGTCTTTCTTATCCTCGACGGCAAACCCAGCTCTTCCGTGGCCCTCGACGCCACCACCCGCAGCGCCAAATTCACCCTCCGCCGGCTCGATCTCACCCTCCCCCACACCTACGAAGTGACCCTCGACGGCGGCTCGTTCACAGGCAGCATCCACCCACTGCCTAAAGCCCGCCCCGTCACCTTGGCCGCCCTCGCCTGCAATAATTTTGGCGGTTTCCCCCACAATGAGCTCGTCGCCAACGTCGCCGCCCACAAGCCCGACGTGATCGCCTTCCTCGGCGACCAAGTCAACGAGCTCAGCGGCGGCTACTCCTATGTGGTGGATCAACGCCCCAACGAGCGCACTCTGCTGTGCTACTTGCGCAAATTCGCCATGCACGGCTGGACCTGGCGCGAAATCCTCCGGGATACACCGTCCATCACCCTTCCCGCAGATCACGATGTGTTCCATGACAAACTCTGGGGCTGCGGCGGTAAACTCGCCGGGGTTTCCAAAGGCTACAGTGCCAGCGCCCAAGACTCCGGCGGATACAAAATGGCTCCGGAATTTATCAATACCGTCCATGCCACTCAAACCGGCAACCTGCCAACTCCCATCGACCCCACCATCGCCGATAACCTCATCTCGGTGTTTTTCACCCAGTGGCAGTACGGCCCGCTCGATATGGCCATCCTCGCCGACCACCAATTCAAATCCGCCCCACGCGAACTGCTGCCAGATGGGAAAATCAATAACGGCTGGCCCGCTAACCCCGACTACTACGCCTCCCCGCCGCCAGATCGTCCCAGAGCCGAACTCCTCGGCACCCGCCAGGAGGCGTTTCTCACCCGCTGGGCGGCAAAAACCGATCCCGCCACCCCAATCCGCCTCGTCCTTTCCCGTGCCGCCTTTGCCGCCGTCCAAACCCAACCTAGTGCCGCCCAAGCCGACACCGGTGCCAGCGCCTTGCATCTCCTCGAGCCCGGCAACTACCCACCCGATGACCAACCCAAGCCCGACTTTTCATCCAACGCTTGGCCCCAAACCAAACGTCAACGCGCCATCGACCTCATGAAACAGGCCGGCGCCCTCCACGTCACCGGCGATCAGGACTTGGGCAGCAGCGGCCAATACGGGCTCAGCTCCTATCGCGATGGCCCATGGTGGATCGCCACTCCACCCATTTCCAGCCTGTGTACACGCCGCTGGATGCCTGCCGTCAAGGGCACCACCCCCCGCGCCGGTGCACCGCGCGAAACTGGCGACTTCAACGATGGCTTCGGCAACAAGATCACCGTGGCCGCCGTCGCCAACCCCGTTGAGCTAGAACACGCACCCACCAACTTTCTCAACCATCCCGTAGGCTACTCCATCCTCTCCTGCGATCCAGCCTCGGGACGCGTCACCCTCGCCAATTGGCCGTACTGGGCGTCTCCCGCCAAACCCGCCCCCAACAATTCCCCCTACCCCGGCTGGCCCATCACCATCGACCCGAAATCCGGGGCAAGATACTGATGAAGACTGCAAGACACAAGACACAAGACACAAGACACAAGACACAAGACTGCAAGACGCAAGACGCAAGACAAGAGCAGAGAAGAGAGCAGAGCGCCTCTGGATATTCCTCTTCTCTTGCGTCTTGCAGTCTTGTGTCTTGCGTCTCTTAACTAATAACCCATAACTCCTCCTTCCCCCATGTTCGATCCCGAAAGTATCAAAGGCGATTTCCCCATCCTAGACCGCAAAGTCAACGGCCGGCCACTGGTCTACCTCGACAATGCCGCCACCACCCAGAAGCCGCGCGCGGTGATGGATGCCTCGCGCTATTATTACGAAGTGCTCAACTCCAACATCCACCGCGGCACTCATTCGCTCGCCCGCGCCGCTACTGAAACCTTTGAGCGCGCCCGCCACACTGTGGCCACGCACCTCAACGCCGCCGCCGATGAGGAAATTATCTTCACCTCCGGCACCACCGACGCCATCAACCTCGTCGCCAATAGTCTCGCCAGCTCCGCCACCCTCGGCCCCGCCGACGAAATCCTCATCTCTACCCTCGAACACCACTCGAATATAGTGCCCTGGCAAATGCTCTGCCAGCGCTGCGGCGCCACCCTCAAAATCATCCCCTGCCACGACGACGGCACCCTCGATCAGGCCGCCTTCACCGCCCTGCTGAGCGAGCGCACCAAAGTGCTCGCCCTCACTTGGATCTCCAACGCCTTTGGCACCCTCAATCCGGTCGCAGCCATGACCGCCGCCGCCAAACAAGCCGGCTCTCTCGTCCTCATCGACGCCGCTCAAGCGGCCCCCCATCTGCCCATCGACGTCCAGGCACTCGGCGCTGATTTTCTCGTCTTTTCCGGTCACAAGGTGTATGCCCCCACCGGCATCGGCGTGCTGTGGGGACGCGCCGCCATCCTCAATGCCCTGCCCCCATGGCGCGGCGGCGGCGAAATGATCAAGGAAGTCACTTTCTCTCACACCACTTACAACGAGCTGCCATACAAGTTCGAAGCAGGCACTCCCAACATCGAAGGCGTCATCGCCCTCGCCGCCGCCATCGATTATATCAACGCCATTGGCCTCGCCGCCATCCACTCACTCGAACTTCACCTCACCCGCGCCGCCGCACATGCCCTCGCCGATATCCCAGGCATCCACTTCTTCGGCCCACCAGAGCGCTCTGGCATCCTCTCCTTTGGCATCGAAGGCCTCCACCACTACGACCTGGGAACCCTGTTAGATAAAATGGGCGTGGCCGTGCGCACCGGCCATCACTGCTGCCAGCCGCTCATGGCCCGCTTCGCCATCACCGGCACCACCCGTGCCTCCTTCGCCCTCTACAACTCCGAGGCCGACGTCCGCGCCTTCGCCGAGGCCACCTACAAGGTCGTCGCCATGCTGCGCTGAGGGGAGCGGGACTTGCCAAAGTCCCGCGTGAATGCATCGCTACTGAGAAGCGGACACGGCACTTTGGCAAGTGCCGCTCCACTCCCTACCCCAACAACTTCGCCCGCAATATCTCGGTGACCAGCTTGGGATTGGGCTTGGTGGTGGCGGACTTCATTACCTGTCCTGTTAGAAAGTTGAGTAGCTTGTCATTGCCGGCTTGCACCGCCGCCACTTCCGCCGGGCACTTGTCAATCACCGCCACGCAGAGCGCTTCGAGTTCCCCGGCAACCGCTGGCTTGAATCCCAACTCATCGGCTATGGCTGCCGGGTCTTTCGTCGGGGAGTCGATCAACACCGCAAACACCTCGCGTGCCTGACCGGCGGCCAAGGTGCCATTTTCCACTAACACCAGCAGTGCCCGCAATTTCTCCGGAGCCACCGCGCACTCGTCAATACCTAGCCCGCGCTCATTGAGCATTCCTAACAAATTGTTGATGATGAAATTGGCCACCTTCTTGCCGGGCAGCGCGGCGTCGCAGACAGCTTCAAAATAGCTGGCAAGGTGCTTGTCGGACGACAGAACGCCGGCATCATAGCCGGTGATGCCCAGATCGCGCTCGAAGCGCAGCGCCAGCTCGTGCGGCAATTCCGGCACCAGCGGGCGCACCTTGTCTAGCAAAGGCGCTGTGCGTATCGGCAGCAGGTCGGGACAGGCAAAATAACGGTAGTCATGCGCATCCTCCTTGGTGCGCATGAGTTGGGTCTCGCCACGATCGTCGTCCCAGCGGCGGGTCGATTGAACCTGAGCGATGCCATGAGTGAGATCCTCTCCCTGGCGCCGAATTTCAAAGTGGATGGCACGGCGGATGGCGGAGATCGAGTTAAGGTTTTTGAGTTCGACCTTGGGACCGAGCGGGTCCTCGGGCTTACGCCGCAAGGAAATATTCACATCGCAGCGCAGCTGGCCTTTTTCCATATCGGCATCCGACACGCCGCCCGCAATGAGGATCATTTGCAGTGAACGCAGATAGGCGTACGTCTCCTCGCCGCTTTCCAGATCAGGCTCACTCACAATCTCCATCAGCGGCGTGCCGGCCCGGTTGAAATCTATGAGCGAAGAGCTGCCTAGATGCGTCGATTTGGCAACGTCCTCCTCAAGGTGAATCCGGTTGAGCCGCACCACTTTGTCCGGCCCCGCAGCCTTCAGGCGCGCGTCAGCCGGATAGCAATGCGCGTAGAGCGGCACCCCGCCCCCAATGCACAGCGGCAGATCCATCTGAGTCGTCTGAAAGTTTTTTGGCATGTCCGGATAAAAATAACTTTTGCGGTCCCACTTGGAAATTTCCGGCGAGGCGCAACCTAACATAAGTCCGCTCAGCAACGTTTGCTCAATGGCCGCTTGGTTTAGCACCGGCAAGGCGCCGGGTAGACCCAGGCACACCGGGCAGGTGTGGGTGTTGGGCTCCTCGCCAAACGACGTGCGACAGGCACAGAACATCTTGGTGTGGGTTTTGACCTGGCAGTGGACTTCAAGACCAATGGTGACGAGGTAGGGCATGGGGGGGGATCAGTTGTCAGTTGTCAGGAGAAGATGCAAGACACAAGACTGCAAGACACAAGACGCAAGAGAAGAGGAAATATGCCGTGCTGTCTCTGTTCTTGCGTCTTCAAGTCTTGTGTCTTGCGTCTTCTCATTTCTTCCGCTCTTCAATGGCTTGCTTGACTTTCGGATCGTCGAGGACGCGGGTCAAGTTGGGATGGCGCAGCAGCCCGGAAAAATCCTTCTGCCGGGCGAGTCCCTGCAGGGTGGCGTCGGCCACCACCACCGCCCGCGGATAGGGCTTGCCGGTCTTCGAATCAATCACCGACGTGTCGGCCGGGCGGCTTTCCGCGGCGATCAACTTGGCCATGGCCAAACGCGCCGGCTCGGTCAGCGGATCTAATAATTTAATCCAGTCCTTGGGCAACACGGCCTCCACTGACGCTTTCATGCGCAGCAAATAAACCGAGGTTTTGCTGGGGTCGGCGGTCTTTTCGACAAACCCGCGAATTTCCGCTAGCGACCCGGCATGATGCACCCAGGTGACGCCAATAAGCCAGAGCCCGGCAGCGGCAAGCAAGGCGAAGATGAGCCGGATCGGCACGTTGGTGAATGCCGATGGCGCCCCGAACCCTGGCCTCATAAACGGACTCATCACCAATTTGAGGACGCTGCGGATCAACCACATAGCCAACACAAATGCGGCCACTGGCGCCCCGGTGGTGATCAAGCCATTGGGCTTCTCCAACACCTTGATCGACCACGCCGGCGCCTGTTGCCACACCCAGTAGGCCAGCCACGCACTCGCGCCGAGCACTACCGCGCCAAACAGCAATCGTGCGACGCCCCGCAGCAACACAAAAAACACGCACAGCGCGAAAATGAGCAAGGCTCCAGTGGTTAGATTTAGGTGGCTTAGAAAATCCATGGACATGCGGTGGATGGGGCGAATGAGGTGATTGTAGCGGCGGTCTGTGACCATCGCCGCGAAAGTGAGGATGGTGGATGATCTTCGATCTACTATCCGCCATCCTCTATCTCCGTGCAGCGGCACGCTGGCGTAACAGATGGTCGGTTAGAACCAAGGTGGCCATGGCCTCGACGATGGGAACGGCGCGGGGCAGCACGCAGGCGTCATGGCGGCCGCGGCCTTCCAGTTCGGCGTCGTGGCCGCTGGCGGTGACGGTTTGCTGGGCAGTCATAATCGTGGCGGTGGGCTTGAAGGCGACGCGGAAGATGATGTTTTCGCCATTGGAAATACCACCCTGGATCCCGCCGGAATGATTGGTGGTGGTGCGCACCTTGCCGTCGCACATGCGGAAGGCATCGTTGTGCTCGCGCCCGGTGAGCTGGGTGCCCGCAAAGCCGGAGCCAATTTCAAACCCTTTGGTCGCCGGCAGCGAGAGCATTGCCTTGGCCAGCTCCGCTTCTAACTTATCAAAAATCGGCTCGCCCAAGCCGGGCGGGCAGCCGCGAATCACGCATTCGATGATTCCACCCACCGAGTTGCCATCGCCGCGCACCGCCTTGATGAGCTTGATCATCGGTTCAACCATGGCCGGATCGCCGGTGCGCACGATGTTCGACTCGACGATCTCCGCGGTGACCGTAGCCGGATCGACACTGGCTTCAAGATGCTGGATAGATTTCACCCAAGCCACAATTTCGATGCCGGGATGATAGACGTCGAGTACTTGGCGAGCCACCGCAGCGGCGGCGACGCGGCCGATTGTCTCGCGCGCCGAAGCGCGTCCGCCGCCGGATGGAGCGCGGATACCATACTTCGCGTCATAGGTGAAATCGGCGTGGCTTGGCCGATAGGTGGCGGCCATTTCAGCATACGCCGCTGGGCGTTGGTCGGTGTTGCGCACCACAATGGCGATGGGCGTGCCGAGGGTGAGTCCGTCGTGGATGCCAGAGAGAATCTCAGCTCGGTCAGCCTCCTGGCGCGGCGTGACAATTTCTGACTGGCCGGGCCGGCGCCGGTCCAGCTCGCTCTGCACCTGCGCCGCGCTCACTGCGATGCGCGGCGGACAGCCGTCAATGACCACCCCGACGCCGCCGCCGTGCGACTCGCCAAAAGTGTGGATACGGAAAATTTCGCCAAACGTGGACGCCATGCCGCAGGATAGGCACAAGCCAACGGCTGGGCAAGCGCGAAGGCGCGTGGCTCAGGGCGTAATTACCACTGGTAAGGGTGGGCGGGACAAAGAGAACCATGATTCCTGAATAAATGTTGTGAGGGGGGCTCCTTACTTGCGAATGGCCGAATTGACATCGTGGCGCTTTACCAAATCCACCTCCTGCCACCAGCCGACCGGCTCAAAATAGCGCTGCAAGCTTGGCCACGCTCGTGCCACTGCCTAACAGCATGAACACTTTCTCATCATGCGCCCAGCTCGCCACGGTCCAGACCCCGTGTTGGCTGATGCCGGGGGCCTCGCGTTGTGGCAACTCGCCGCAAACGTCCTGGCGGTGGAAAATTACCAGATGGACGACGCCATTGTGCGGATCATCGTAGCTGATGAGCGAGCCGGTTTTGCCGTTAATGACCAATTCGCGGCAGCCGATGCCTTGGACGTCGGCCAAGCCCTGTGGCAGGCAGCAGGGGCAGGGGAGTTTGCGCTCCTGCAAGTGAGCGACAAGGACGCGGCGATCCCCGTGCTCGGCATCCAAACTGAATAGCGGCGACTCAAAGGTGCGGATGAAACCCGTCTCCACCACTTCCAGCGGCAAGGGCACGACCTGCGCCAACGGCGACGGGGCCTCGCCCCGGGTAACCACAAATGCCAGTGCGACGCCAGCGGCAGCGGCCAGCGAAATGGTCCCCCGCCGCCACAACCACGAGCGCTGGCGACTGGCGCGTGCGCTGCCGTTCATGCCGGCGAGCAACTCGCAGCGCAGCGCAGCGGGCGGCTCGATGGAAGCGAGCGCGCCGACCATCGCAACATCCATCGCGTCGCTGGCTTGGGGGATATCGCCGCGCCCAATGGCGAGGCCAGTGAGAATGTCTTGGCGCAGGTTCACGGGCAGTTGCACTGCCGCTAGGGCGGCGGCGAAGGCCGCGTCGAAACTGCGCTCATTGGCCAGCCACTGGCCAAGCTCGACGTCTGCGCGCGCCAGTTGGAGGGCGGCGGCGAATTGCGGATCTGCACCATCCGAGCCGTCGGGGCGGCAACTGTGTAGAATGAAGCGGGCTTGCTCCTTATCCACGGCGCTGGTGCAAGGCCTCCGGTTCAAGTTTTAGAACATTCCTGGGCACGCTGGAGGGAGGGATGGTCATCTGCCGCCGCAGGATTTCCTTGCCCCGCGACAGCCGCGACATGACCGTGCCAATCGGTATATCTAAAATTTCCGCAATCTCCTTGTAGCTGTGCTGTTGCAAATAAAACAAGCTCAGCGGCGCGCGGTAGGTCTCGTCGAGCGAGCCCAACAGCTCAACGGCGCGCTGCGCGTCCATCTGACGCTCCGCGTCCCCTGCAGGGGTTGCTTCCGCTGCCGCGGTTTTCTCGTCGAGTTCCTGTTCGGGAAAGCGCTCCGCCCGCCGCCGCTGCCCAAGAAACTCCCGGTGCAAGGTGGTAAACAGCCAAGTCTTCGCCTTGGAGCGGTCCCGCAACTGGTCACCCTTGGCCGCCCAGATACAAAACGTCTCCTGCACCAAGTCCGCAGCCCGATCCGCATCGCGCGTCAACGACACCGCAAAGCGGAACAGCGCTTGGTAATGGGCATCGACTAATTCAGCAAACTCATTCATCTGCGCAGTTTGGAGTTCTAATAAGGAACATTTATTCCGGCCATTTATCCAGTTTTTTCCCCCAAACCTGCGGGCCTCCTCCTCGCAGTGGTGAGACTTGCCGGCGGCCGGGCAAAAACGCGCCCGGGTAAAATTAAGTTTTCTTGACAATCGACAGGTTTTTCGCTTTTAGAGGTTTAGCGCAGATGGCACGACGCAAGTTGGCGGTTGAGAAAGTTAGACGATTGGAGGTCCGGACCCGGGCTATCCAACGGGCGGGCCACGTAGTTTTTTGGGTGCTGTGCATGGCGGTGGGTTTGGTAGTGGTGGCCACAGCGGTGCCGCAAAAGCGCCGCTTGGTGGAGTTAGAAGGGAAGCTGGTGCAGGCCAATGCGCGAGAGCAGGACGCGCTGGCGGAGCGGGAGTCGTACGAAATTGAGCAACGGGCCTTGCGCGAGGATCCGGCATTTTTGGAGATTTACGCACGTGACCGGCTCAATGTTTATCGGGAAGGCGAGCGGGTGCTGAAGTTCCGCAAAGCGGAGTGAAGGAGGCGGGCAGGATTTGGGCTTGGCTGGGGTGGCGGCGTTTGCCAATGTAAGCACATGCGTGAAGATATCGAGCGGGTGTTGATCGATGAGGTGGTTATTGAGAAGCGCTTGGATGGGATGGCCGCGGCGATTGAGCGGGACTTTCCGCCAGGGCCGCTAGTGGTGATTATTTTGCTCAAGGGGGCGCTGGTATTTGCGGCGGATTTATTGCGGCGGGTAGCCCGCCCCATCGGTATCGAGTGCCTCAACGTGGCGAGTTATCACGGAGCCACTACCAGTTGCGGCAAGGTCGATTTCCTTGACCGCCAGTTTCCCGAAGTGCGCGGCCGGCATGTGCTTTTGTTGGATGACATCCTCGACACCGGCCGCACCTTGCATGCGGTGATCGAGCGTCTGCATGAAGAGGGGGCCACTGCCGTGCGCAGCGCCGTGTTACTCGCCAAGGATAAGCCGCGGGCCGTCACGGTCAGCGCCGATTACGTGGGTTTTGAAATTGGCGATGAGTTTGTCGTTGGCTACGGGCTGGACTACCTGGGTCGGTACCGCAACCTGCCGTTTATCGGCGTGCTCAAGGCCGCGGTGGTGGCGCGGGTGGGCGGATCGTAGCTCGTGGATGAAAGAGGCTCACAGTGCCTGAACTCGGTGGAAAATACATTGGCACATTTTTCAACAATTCAATGCCTAGTTAAGAATGGCTGCGGCTGGCTGCGGCGGGGACGCCGCGGACCAGCCACGCACAAATAAAAAACGGGTGCCGTGGGGCACCCGTTTGCTTCCCGATCGGCGGAACCTGGGAAATTAATTGGCCATCTCGATTTTTTCCGCGTTGTTGGCGGAACCGGTGCCGGAGGTGTAGCGCCAGCGGATCTTGTTACGCTTGGAGGCGGTACGGAGTTTGCGCTGTCTGCGCTCGGTGGGCGTTTCAAATGAGCGGCGCCGCCGGATTTCTTCCAGTACTCCTTCGGTATCGAGTTTTGTCTTGAGGCGCTTGAGAGCCCGGTCGACAGGCTCGCCTTTCTTCATGATCACTCCACGCATGCGATTCGTTGTTTTGGTTGGTTGGTTCCGCAGATTGTCGGGGCGGGGGATATGAACGAATCCCCGCAACATGTCAAGAAGCAACCCACAAAGTTTTTTTTAAATCCTTGGCGGCGAGCCGCTGTACAGTCAAACGCCACGATCTGGAGCGCATACTTTGGCCCGCCAACACCCAAGCTCATCAGCCAACCCCATCCAGCAGCAGGCGGGTTGGCTCTTCAAGGCAGGCTTTGACGTGGTTGAGGAAAGTGACTGCCTGGCGACCATCGACCAAGCGATGATCGTAGCTGAGAGCTATGTACATCATGGGGCGGATGACGACCTGGCCATCGCGGGCGACGGGGCGGGGCTGGATGGCATGCATGCCGAGGATGCCGCTCTGAGGAGGATTGAGGATGGGAGTGCTGAGTAGCGAGCCATAGACGCCGCCGTTGGAAACGGTGAAAACGCCACCTTGGAGGTCTTCCAGGGTGATTTTTCCGGCGCGGGCTTTGTCGGCATAGCCAACGAGGTCTTGCTCGAGGCGGGACAGCGGGTGTAGGTCGCAACCGCGCAGCACCGGTACCACAAGCCCTTTGACGGTGTCGATCGCCACCCCGATGTCATAATAATGATTCTCTATGACGTCGTTGCCATCGATGCGAGCGTTGAGCGAGGGCACCTGCTTGAGGCCAAGCACCACGGCTTTGACGAAAAATCCCATGAAGCCGAGTTTGACGCCGTGCCGGCTGAGGAAAGTTTCCTGAGCCTGGCGGCGCAGGTCGATGATAGCACTCATGTCCACCTCGTTGAAGGTTGTGAGAATGGCTGCTGTTTGCTGGGCGGTGACGAGTTGGGTGGCAATCTTGCGGCGCAACAGCGACAGCGGCCGGCGTGTGCTGCGGCCGTCAGAGGCGGCAGGTGCCAGCGCCGCGGTGGCTGCTGCTGGACTGGCCTGACTGGCCGGAGGGATGTGAATGGTCGGACGGGTTGGACTGGCCGGACTGGCTGGACTGGCCGGACTGGCCGGACTGGCTGGACTGGCTGGACTGGCCGGACTGGTCGAACTGGCCGGACTGGCCGGACTGGCTGGACTGGCTGGACTGGCTGGACTGGCTGGACTGGCTGGACTGGCTGGACTGG
>WBXD01000067.1 GCA_008932935.1 Verrucomicrobiota bacterium | reverse complement strand
GTCGGCACTCAGTCAGCACCAAGTCGAAATCCTCCGCCAATGCCAAACAGAGACCGCCATCGGCGAGCTGATGGCCATCGCAGAGCGCCGCGATCGCACCAAGTTCCGAAACCAGATCCTCAAGCCCCTGCTTGAGGCGGGTCTCGTGGAAATGACCCTTCCGGACAAACCCAACAGCAGACTCCAGAAATACCGGATCACCCCGGCAGGACGCTCCCACCTCTGATCTTCTTAAACTTTTTTTTGTTTCCTTCTTTTCCATGTCCACCACTCCATCTCATCAAAGCCGTCTCCGTCAGCCTTACCCGCGCGGCGAATGGCGGAGCCTCCTGCACTGGCTATTTCCGAATGGAACCTTGAAGTTGTTTTCGACTCCTCAACCGCTCACCGCCTCACAGAAAAAGGTGAAATCCACCCTCCAGCTCGGAACAATCGAGTTGGAAAACGGCAACATCATCGCCCTGCTCGCCGCCATCCCCGCCTCGCTGGCATTCACCCACTGGATCGCCACCTCTCTATCATGAACATCACCTGGAAACGCACCCTCCGCACTCCCTCGTCGGAGCGCTTTCTCGCCCTCCGCGATGGCGCGGACCTTGCCGCCGTGGATCTTCACTACCTAGCCAACGGCACCGTCGCTGGCACGGTGATCATCCTCAAAGGGTCAGGCCTCGACGAATCGAATATCGAACAACTGCTCTCCGCGCTCGACGAAGAGTTCCTCCCCGATGTAGACCTTCAGCACGGCAACCTCACCTACACCGTCGTCCTCGGCGAAGTCCTGGGAAATTGGGAGGCGGAGGAGAAAGTTCTATAAACCACGTGCCCTTAAAATTTATTCCAACCTAAAAACCATTCGCTCTGATTACTTGCAATGCACCCTACGGATTCAGTTTCACCGCAGCCTCCCTGCGGCCCGAGCTGCTTTATATCATCGCCGAACGTTTCCTCCAGACCGGATCCTGGGAGAAAACCAAGGAGAGCGTCCTTGCCGGCAATGAGCTGCAGTGTCGGACGGCAACGAGTGCCCAACGAATGGAACGGGAACTCCGTCCGCGCCTCCAGACCCTCAGTCATCACCAACTCGAATTGCTGGTCAAATCCGGAGCCGACACCCGAATCAGCCTGGCTTGGCTGGCTGCCGTGAAGCACTCCTCGTTCCTTTTCGAATTCGCCGTAGATGCCATTCGTTCGAAAGTTGAACGTCATGACTACGTCCTTCGTGAATCTGACTATCGCCGCTTCATCGAAGAGAAAACGCCCTCACACCCTGAGTTGTTGAAGCTATCCGCATCTACATCTGGAAAAGTTCGCCGCGTCCTGTTCGCCATGCTGCGTGAGGCCGGAATCCTCTCGAAGGGTGAGGAAATCGGCTCGCTTCAGCGACCTGCCATCCCACATGAAGTGGAACTTTCGATTCGAAAGGAAAACCCCGCATGGCTCGCCGCCTATCTGGTGCCGGATAGCGAAATTCAAACCAACTCAAGCACCCGATGAATCATCAACTTGATCGCTTGTTCTCAATCCTTTCCAACGGGAATTTTCTCTCGATGCAAGGGCTGGCGAATGAGGTGCCGATTTTCATCCAACCTTACAAGGTTAGGGAAGAAGATCAGGAATCGTCCATGATCCGCGCTTTGGCCCAACGGCTCCGCACATCTGGCATCAAGGTTGCCGAAGTGGATTTGTTCCGGCTATTGCTTGAAGAACTCAAGGAGGAGGGGCTTTTGGATGCCTTCACCGATGAAGACGCTGGCTATGACCGAGAGGATCTCCTCCGCGATCTCAAGAACTACGCCGATCCGAAAAGTCGCATTGTGCCTCGTTTGGTGCGGATCATGGAAGAAGACGGCGTCCAGCTCACTTTAGTATCCGGCGTGGGGCACGTCTTCCCGTTCCTGCGCGCTCATACACTCCTGGACTCGATCCAACCAGTTATGATGCACCATCCCCTAGTGATGTTTTTCCCAGGTGAATACATTCAAATGCCGGGCCTTGGCTCGCAACTCACGCTCTTTGGCAGTCTTACCGCCAAGGGATATTACCGCGCCTTCAATCTCGACCATTACCGTCTCGCCCACTTATGAAGATCCACCAACTATTTCTCAAGGACGTATCCCGCCCAATTGACGGAGTCATCAAGGCCGACGACGACCGTCATCTTGATCTGGAAGTCGAGGAGTTCGTCGTCACCCGCGAAGTGGGGAGAGCGCTTAATGAATTCGTCGAGCGATACTTGGAGGATGCCAACGCAAATGGCGTTTGGATCTCCGGCTTTTTTGGTTCGGGGAAATCCCATTTGCTCAAGATTCTCTCGCTCTTGCTCGATCAACGAACCCTCCCCAGCGGTCGCAAGCCCGCAGATGTCATCCTGCCTAACATCGAAGATGAGATCCTACGTGGTAATATGGCGCGTGCCGTCCGGATTCCATCTCACAGCATCCTCTTCAACATCGACCAGAAGGCCGACCACATCGGAGGCGACACCGCTGCGCCGATCCTTGAAGTCTTCGTGAAGGTGCTCAATGAATTGCGAGGCTACCATGGCAAACAAGGCCACATCGCAAAACTGGAATACGATCTCGACAAGGCCGGGCAGCTCGGACTCTTCAAGCAAACCTATCTCGAAGTGAATGGTCGCGAATGGGAGAAAGATCGCGACGCCTTGGCCACGGCCCGGAGAAAAGCATTCAACGCCGCCTACGCAAAACACTTCGGCGTTTCGGAAGAGGACGCCGTGAATGTGCTGAACCAGATCCGCGACGAATATCGCGTGTCCATCGAGTCATTCGCCGAGCAAGTCCGCGAATACATCGACCAACAGGGAAAAGACTTCCGTCTCAACTTCTTCGTCGATGAGGTCGGACAGTTCATCGGTCAGGATTCGAAGCTGATGCTCAACCTGCAAACGGTGGCGGAAAGCTTGGCCACCAAATGCAACGGTCGTTCCTGGGTATTCGTCACTTCTCAAGGAGATCTTCAGAAGGTGCTCGGTGGCCTTAGGAAGGAACAGGGCGACGATTTCACAAAGATTCAGGGACGATTCAAGACTCGCCCAAATCTAACGAGTGCCGATGTCCAAGAGGTGATTCAGCGACGCCTTCTCGCCAAGACGGAAGCGGAACCCGAGGTGCTCACGAACATCTTTGATCATGAAAAAGAGAACCTCGTGACCTTATACCGGTTCTCTGACGACTCCGTGCAATACAAGGGCTGGCGGGGAAGCGACGAATTCTGTGATCTCTATCCATTCCATCCCTATCAGTTCAATCTATTCCAGCGCGCCATCGAACAACTCTCGAAGCATGATGCCTTCACCGGGAAACACACTTCAGTCGGCGAGCGCTCGATGCTGGAGGTATTCCAAAGTGTCGCCAAGTCTCTCAAAAACGAGGAGGTCGGATCTCTGGCCACCTTCGACCGGATGTTCGACGGCATTACCGCCACCCTGCGTGGCGACATGCAGACCTCGATCCTCCAGGCCGCAAACCACCTGGACGATCCGCTCGCGCTCAAGATCCTCAAGGCGCTCTTCCTGCTCAAATGGGTGCGCGAGTTCAAGGCCACCCCTCGAAACGTTGCGATCCTACTGATTGACCGTGCGAATATTGAGGACGTTGCCGCCCACGAGAAGGCAGTCAAGCAGTCCCTGGCTATTCTCGCCGCGCAGTCCTATCTCCAGCAGAATGGCGAAGTCTTCGAATTCCTCACTGATGCCGAGAAAGACGTGGAAGTCGAAGTCAAGGGCACCGAAATTGACGACTCCCAGGTCACCAAGCTCCTTTCCGAGGTTCTGTTCGATGACGTCGTGAAATCACCCAAGATTCGCTTCGAGGGCAACGGTCAGGATTACACCTACGCCCGCAAACTCGACGACCATCTGGTTGGCAGGGATGCCGAGCTGACCCTGAACATCATCACCCCCGATCACCCGAATCATGGTGACGAACGCTCGCTGGCAGCTCAAGGCACCGGTAAGTCCGAGTTGATCGTCGTGCTTGCCTCCGACTACCATCTCATGGAGGAGGCACGCCTCTACCTCAAGACCGAGAAATACGCCCAGCAGAACACGGGAACGAACACCGATCCCAGCCGCAAAGTCATCCTCGATGAACGGCGGAAGCAGAATGGTGTCCGCCGCTCAAGCCTTCAGACGCTTTGCTCCGAACTCTTCGTCAAGGCCTCGATCTATCTGAATGGCTCGAAAGTCGAAGGCACGTATTACTCAGACCCCAGAACTTGCTTCCACAAGATGGCACAGGATCTTGTCACCTTTGCCTTCCCGAATCTTCGGATGCTGAAGGGTAGCTATGACGAGAACCTGCTCCGGAAAACCCTCCTCGATCCAGATGACCTTTTGACTGGTGGGCAGCAACCGCTCTCCGAGTCCGAGCAGGAAATCATGACCTACGTCCAGCGGAATCAGGACCAAGGCGAACGAACCTCCGTGGAAGAAATGATCCGCCAGTTCGGACGCCGTCCCTACGGCTGGTATCCACTCGCGGTCCAGACGCTGATCGGTCGCCTTTTCCGAATGGGCAAGATCGAGCTTCGAGCACCCGGGACGCTTGATGGCAAAGCCGCGCTGGAACACCTCGTCAACACCCGCCTGCATGGCACCGTGCGGGTGCGACTCCAAGAGCAGTTCGACTCCACCAAAATCAATGCCCTCAAGCGCTTCCATCAGGATTTCTTCGACCGCGCCAACGATGGTACAGACGCCCGCAGTGTCGGCCAATCCACACTCGCCCTGCTGGCGGTGGAATCGCGCCTGCTCAAGGATCTTCTTCTGCAGGCCGACCGCTACACTTTCCTGGAATCCCTCCGCAGCGTCGAGGAACAGATCGCCAAGCTCGCTGACCGTGATTACACCTACCTGCTGAACCACTTGGCGGATTCCGATGACCCTCTTCTCACCGCGAAAGAGGACATTCTAGATCCTATCAAAGTCTTCATGAACGGACCGCAAAGGGTCGCATACGACGAGTCCATCGCCTTTCTCAGGGAGGAGGAGGCGAACTTTAATGACCTCGCACCAGAGGATGTCCAGCCATTGCGGGATCTTGCTCAAGCTGCCACCCCGTATCGCGGAAACGCGGTTCCCCTGGCCAAGGCTGCCGTAACCAAGCTGCGGGCCGCCATTGCCGATCTCCTCAATCAGGAGAGGCAGAATGCTGGGGTAGTTCTGGATGACCACGAGCAACGCCTAACGACTTTGCCGGATTTTGGAAAACTCGACGCCACCGCGAAAGCACAAGTGCTCGCCAAATCCACGGATGCCCGCGCCGCCATCGAATCCGCCCGCTTCGTCAGCGCCATCCGGGATCGAATCAACCGCTATCGCGACAACGACTATCCCGCACAACTTGCCCTCGCAGCTGACCTCGCGGCCCCCGCGCCGCCACCCAGCGCTGGTGGTGGCAAACCCGCACCCACGCCTCCCGCACCCACCTACGTTCCAGCTTCGTCTCTCCGCACGAAGTGCAAGCTACCATTTCTATCCACCGAGGCGGATGTCGATGAGTGGCTTGCAGATCTTCGCGAATCCGCCGTCACCGAAATTCAAAACGGCAAACGCCTCAGTCTCTGACCTGCGATGACCACCACACCCGAACAACTCACTGAGCTGCTGGCCGCCCCGGAAGGGACGCGGATCGAGTTTAAATCGGCTACCGGTGGTTATCATTTCGACAAACTGGTCGAGTATTGCGTGGCCATCGCTAATGAAGGGGGTGGTAAGATCATCCTGGGCGTCAGCGATGAGCGCCCGCGAACGGTCTTGGGCACCTCGGCCTTCGCCGAGCCGGGGCGGACCGAGTCAGGCTTGCACGAACGCCTTAGCCACCGCGTGCCGGTGGAAGAACTGCATCACAGGGGCAAACGAATCCTCATCGTGCACGTCCCCGGCCGCCTGCCGGGAACCGCCTGGAGCATCGATGGAAAGTTTCTGAAACGCGCCGGTGACGAACTCACCGGCATGTCCGATACCGAGCTGCGTTCGATTTTCGCCGAGACCGGCCCCGATTTTTCCGCCGAACCTTCGCCGGCATCGCCTGCCGAGCTTTCTCCTGAAGCTCTTGCCGAGTTCAGGAGGCATTGGGCGCGCAAAGCAGGGAATCCACGCATCGAATCATGGACCGATGAGGAGACGCTGGTGAACGCCGAACTGCTGCAGGACGGAAGGTTGCTTTATGGCGCACTGATCCTTTTCGGCACTCGTGCCGCGCTCGGGCGTCATTTGGCTCAGGCTGAGGTCGTCTTCGAATACCGGTCGTCGGAAGCCTCCGGACCGGCCGCCGAGCGTGCCGATTTCCGGGAGGGCTTTTTTCTGTTCCATGACGCGCTGTGGCGGAAGATCAACCTGCGCAACGACCGCCAGAGCTATCAGGATGGCCTCTTCCGCTTTGAGATTCCCACCTTCGACGAAACGGCCGTGCGCGAGGCCTTGCTCAATGCGGTGGCCCATCGGGACTACCGCCTGGGTGGCTCGGTGTTTGTGCGCCAGTTTGCCCGCCGGCTGGAAATTGTGAGTCCTGGAGGTTTCCCTCCGGGCATCACGGTCGAGAACATTCTCGACCAGCAGAACCCTCGGAACCGTCGCCTCGCCGAGGCTCTCGCCCGCTGCGGCTTGATCGAACGCTCGGGCCAAGGTCTCAACCTCATGGTGGAAACCGCCATTCGCCAGAGCAAACCCCTGCCCGACTACACCGGCTCAGCGGCACACGAGGTGCGGCTGAAACTCGATGGCACTGTGAAGGATCCCGCCTTTGTCCGCTTTCTGGAGAGGGTGGGCGAGGAGCGTTTGCGAGGATTCTCGACCTACGATTTTCTTGCGCTGGATGCCATCGCCCGGGAGCGACCGCTCACGGAGGCTATGCGCACGCGGCTGCCCGGTCTGATCGAGACCGGGGTGGTTGAATCCCAAGGACGCGGACGAGGCACCCGCTACCATCTCTCACGCGGCCTCCACGCCGCGCTTGGCCGGAAAGGAGCCTACACCCGCAAGCGCGGTCTGGATCACGAGACCAACAAGGCACTTCTGGAAAAGCACATTCGGGACCATGCGCAAGAGGGCGCGCCCTTGGCCGACCTCTGCCAAGTCCTGCCCGCACTATCCCGCCGCAGCGTGCAGCGACTCCTTGCGGAGATGCGCACCGAGGGACGGGCCAACCTCGCTGGACAACGAAAGGCGGCCAGATGGTATCCGGAACTTATGCGCCAAAACCCCGATCATTTATGAACCAAAAGCCCAAACATTCTGGCGCAAAAGATTTCAAGTCTTTCATTTCCAATGTTTTCTATGCGCCAATTTCGAAGTTCACCCGCTCGATCTGAGTCATAACATTGAGCCAAAAAACAAGATCAAAGCCCGACATTTTAAGGATGAATTATGAATTATGAAGGATGATGAAGCGCCATACGACCTGAGGGAACGAACGAAGCTTTTCGGGCTGCGGATCGTGCGCATGTTCGTGGCGTTGCCGAAAACTGAGGAGGCACGGGTGCTTGGCAAGCAAGTCCTGCGCTCCGGCACCTCCGTCGGAGCCAACTATCGTGAGGCCCACCGCGCTCGTTCCAAGCCGGAATTCATTTCAAAAGTAGGCGACTGCCTCAAGGAACTGGACGAGACCGCCTACTGGCTCGAACTCCTCACCGAATCCGGAGTCCTCCCACCCGCCAAACTCGCATCCCTCCAGGACGAAACCAACCAACTTCTAGCCATCCTGACGACCATTTCCAAAAACTCCAAGAATCCGCCCTCTGATTCATAATTCATAATTCATCCTTCATAATTTCAAAGTGAACACCTCCGCTCTCAAATCTTTCGCCCCCGCCGTCCGCACCCAGCTCATGGAAGCGGTCGGGCGCAAGCTCGACTACGTTCTCACCGCCGATACGCCGGACCTCCGCCAAGCAGCCGCGCAGGTGGCATCCCTCCGCAGGGAGGCGGGGAGCAACCGCGCTGCCCTCATCGAGCGCGTGGCCTACACTTGGTTCAACCGCCTCGCCGCGTTGCGCTTTCTCGATGCGCAGGGCTGGCACCCGTTCAAGGCCCGCGTCTCTGGGGTCAGTCCCCGCAGTGGAACAGAATAGGCTTGACGCAATCGCTCTCTGGAGCTTTGGTGAAACATGGCAAGGCAGCGACGTTTTCAATATGCCGGTGCGGTCTATCATGTGATGGCCCGTGGCGATGGCGGGAAAGCGGTGTACGAGACCGACGACGACCGCTTGGTTTTCCTGAGCCGGTTGGGAGAGGTCTGCGGCAGTTGTGGTTGGCGGGTGCATGCGTGGGTGCTCATGGGCAATCATTTCCATCTCCTGCTGGAAACGCCATTGCCCAATCTGGTGGCAGGCATGAAGTGGCTGCTGGGCACCTTCAGCCAGGGTTGGAACCGGGCCCGGAAGAGGCAGGGACATGTTTTCCAAGGACGTTACAAATCGGTGCCTGTGAATGGAAGCGAAGCGGATGCGCATTATTTCCGGATCGTGGCGGATTATATTCATCTCAATCCAGCCCGTGCAGGTCTCGCCGGAGGTTCAGCGGGCAAGTTGGCCGGCTACCGTTGGAGCAGCCTGCCGTCATATGCGGCGGGCAAGGGGGCACCATGGTTGGAGATGGCGCGAGTGCTGAACTCCTTCGAGTTGGCGCAGGATGGACGGGGACGGCGTGCCTATGTCGCCTGGCTGGAGGCGCGGGCGAGCAATGACAGAGGCAACATCGACCAAGTCGCGCAGGATGCGTTGCGGCGAGGATGGTATCTGGGAGTGGAAACCTTCCGGGACCGCCTGCTGGCGCTGGTGGACAAGGCGAAAGGGATCAAGCCGCGAGAGCGCAGGAAGGCGGACGGGTTTGAGAAGGATTACTGCGAAAAGGATGCCGAGCGGCTGATTCAGGAATATGGGCCGAAGCTGGGATTGCCGGTCGGAGCGGCGGAGTTGGCCGAGCTGCGGAAAGGCGATGAGCGCAAGGCCATGATGGCCGCCCTGATCCGGTGGCGGACAGCGGCAAGCACCGAATGGATTGCCACGAGGCTGCACATGGGCCACCCCGGCTCGGTAAGCCGCCAAGTGGGCATCGTGAAGAGAAACCGGAAACTGCAGGGACGGCTCAATAAGCTGGAAAAAACGGGATGCGCCGGAGTGGAGATACGCAGCCATGAGCACGCCTAACAAATAAAATGTTTCACTGCGGGGACTGACCCTAGAGACTGACCCTAGAGAGGCTGGAAGCCCGTCGTCCATGACAGGCAGGATGCCAATCCTCCTGCCAAACTGGCTGGATAGCGGTTTGACGGATGGCCTGCGGCAGTCCACAGTCGCCGTGATGTCAGCGCCAAAACACGTGCTCTTTGTGTGCACCGGAAACACCTGCCGCAGTCCGCTCGCCGAGGGCTTGTTCCGCAAGGCGGTTGCAGCGCGCGGCGATTTCACCGTCAGCTCCGCCGGAGTGGCGGCTTCACGCGGCGAGTCGGCCAGTCGGGATACCGCCGCAGTACTCAAAAAGCGCGGGTTGCGATTGGAGCAATTTGCGAGTCGGCCGGTGACTGCGGACGTGTTGGACGAGGCGACCCACGTGTTTGCAATGACCCAGAGCCACCTCAACACCCTGGAGAGCCGGTTTCCACAGCACGCGGGGAAATTCTATCTAGTTTGCGAATTCGCCGATATCCCTGGTCAGGGGGTCGGTGCGGATGTGCCCGATCCTATTGGGATGGGTCGTGCGGCGTATGAAGAGGTGGCCAAAGTGTTCGAGGAGGCGATTCCCAGCCTGATCGCGTTTATCGATCAGACGTGGGGGAAATAGCCTGTGGCGTCAGATCATGCCGAGCTTCATGCGGCCTTCCTCGGAAATCATCTCCTGATTCCACGCCGGATCCCACACCAGTTCCACCCGTGCATCGTCGATGCCGTCGATCATCATGATTTTTGCTTGGGCGTCGGCGGCAATCACCGGGCCCATGCCGCAACCCGGCGCGGTGAGCGTCATTTTCACTGAGGCGGTGGTTTTGCCGTCGCTTTCTTCCAGCATGCAGTCGTAGACTAGGCCGAGATTGACGATATCCACCGGGATTTCCGGGTCATAGACGCTCTTGAGCTGGGACCACACCTGGTCTTCCAGCGGGGCATCGGTGATGCGGACGGCGCTCTCCCGCTTGCGACTTTCCGCTTCCAGATCGATGCCGAGCGCATCGGCGTCGCTCGCGGAAATGCGTGCCAACCCTTGCGAAGTGGCCACTGTGAAGGTGCCGCCGAGCCGTTGAGTGATGTAAACCGGGGTGCCAAGGGGCAACGTTAGCGCGTCGCCGCTGGGGATTTGGATGGCGCTGACTTCGCGCGTCAGGGAGATTTCTTCTTGCATGTGGCGGCAGTAAAGACCAGCCGAGCCTGCTGCGCAAGGGGCGAGTTCTTGGCCGCCGCGCGGCTATAGGCCGCTCTTCTCAAGCACGGTCCGCAATTGCTGCTGAAACGCCTGGATGTCTTCCTGGGTCGGTCGGTAGCCGGCGGTGTCAGGGTCCAAGCCCGGGCGGCCGCTTTGATCGAGCATCCACACCCCGGTTTCGCCGTCG
Organism: Verrucomicrobiota bacterium; assembly: GCA_008932935.1. Taxonomy (GTDB): domain Bacteria; phylum Verrucomicrobiota; class Verrucomicrobiia; order Verrucomicrobiales; family Akkermansiaceae; genus Luteolibacter. Next base: position 3,293 of record WBXD01000067.1, on the reverse strand, counting down.
CTGAAGGTGACCCGTCCGCTGACCAAGGCGCCGGGCAGGGCGAGGTGGTCCATCGTAACGGAAACCGCGCCGGTGGCCACCAGGGCAGCGGGAAGGACCTTGGGTTCAACCGGTTTGGGGGTTTCCTGGAGTTCCAGGCCGAGGTCGAGAACCAGCATTCGGGTCTCCATGTAGGTGATTCCAAGCTGAAAGTCCTCCTTGAGGCGGCGTTGCAGGTCAGACATGGTGGCTCCCTCGCCGGCCCATTGGACGAGGGAGGCTTTCTGCTCGGTAGTGAGTTGGCTGGCGCTGAACATGCTTCTGTTGTGAACGATGCCAGCCAATTGCCAAGCCTCAAGAAAGAAAATGTTTTTTCACTGGTTGAGTGGGGTGGTGCAGGGTTAGCGGAATTTTGGTGGGAATGGGTCCCATTCCTGTGGTGCTGCGCAGCCGCTTCTTGCGGTGAGCCCCTGGGCGGGCAGCTTAGAAATGAAACAGCTCACTCTCCTTGAAGAAGCGCCGCAATTCCACGGCAGCGGCTTCCACCGAGTCTGAGGCATGGCAGACGTTGATCATTTTGGTTTCGCCGAAGTCGCCGCGAATGGTGCCGGGCGCCGCCGCCTTGGAATCCGTCGGCCCCAGCAAATTGCGGATCACCGCAATCGCATTGTGTCCCTCGAGCGCCACCGCCACCACTGGTGCCTGCTGCATGAATGCGAGGATAACGGGGAATGACTCCAAATGGGTGATATGGGCGTAATGCTCGTGGAGGATTGCCTCGTCGAGTTGCATCATCTTGATGCCGCGAATGTGAAAGCCGGCGACTTGAAAGCGCGCCAGCACGGGCCCAACCAAGCGCTTGGCTACGGCATCCGGTTTGAATAAAACGAGTGAGGTCTCAGTTGACATGCATGGGCAATACTGTGGTTTCGCACTCCGCACAAGCGCGGAAGTAACGAAATAATAGATTTGTTACGCGGCCCGGCCAGGTCGGGCAGCGAGGCTAAATTCAGGCGCATTACGGGGGCTTGCTGCCCATTGGTCTAACGGTTTTTTATGAAATTCCTACTTTCCCTTGCCTAGGATCAGGCTTATTGTGCCGCCTGATATGATTCTGTCTAAAGCCCGCCTTCTCCCCTGGCTTTGCCTCATCCTGCTCGGCGCGGCGCTTGGCGCTTGGTTTTACCACGCAAAACTCCAGCAGCAGGCAGCACTCGACACCCACTCGAGCATCGCCCAGTTGGAACGCGAGGGTGCGGATCACATCGACTCCCGCCGCTGGCACGCCGCCGCAGCCACCTACGACGCTTTGGCACACCTCGCCCCCAACTCCCCGGCCGTCGTGCTAGGGCGCTGCCGTATCGAGGCGGGTATCGCCGGGGAATACCGGCAATTCGCCGGGTACTGGAGCAGCCAAGCCCGCGCCGCCTTGGAAGCAGGGCACTGGGACGATGCAGTAAGTGCCGTCGGCCAAGTGCTGGAAAAATTGCCGGCGGACAAGGAGAGTGCCGGGCTGTTGGAAACGATTGCCGCCGCGCGTGCCGCCGCCGCCCACCGGGCCGCTGTCGGCGCTGCCCAGGACCTGCTCGCCGAGCGCCGGTGGGATGCCGCTATTGGGGCGGCCAATGCCATTCTAGCCACCCATCCCGCCGACCTGGATGCGGCGACGCTCGTCGCCGTCGCCGTCCGTGCCAAGCAACAGGCCGCCGCCGACCTGACTAAAGCCCACGAACTTTTCGAGCAGGCGACCGCCCTCGATCAAGGGCAATTTGACCAGCAAGCACTCGACTGGCTGCACGAAGCCAGCGCCCTGGCTCCGGAGGACACGCGAATCGCGGCGGAGCTTGCGAAAATGGCGGCCTATACCCGCACCCTGCGGGTTCCCGGGGATTTTGCCACGCCGGCGGAGGCACTCGCCAACGCCCGCCCCCGCGACCGCATCCTCCTCGGCGAGGGCACTTGGCAAGGCCCCCTGAGCGTCAATATTCCCATCGACCTGCAGGGCGCCGGCACCGACAAAACCCGCATCGAATGCCCGGCGGATGACGGTTGCCCCATCACCCTGGGCCCGGCCGCCAGTGACTCCCGCCTCAGCGGCATCACCTTCCGCCATCAATCCCAAACCGCCGCCGCCCAACGCTTCTCCACCGGCCTCGTCCGTGGTGCCACCGTCACCCTGCTGGATTGCCAGTTCCGCGACGCCTGCGGCCACGGCCTCGCCGTCATCGAAGGCGGCAAGGCCACCGCCACCCGCTGCCGGTTTATGGCCAACGGCTGGGACGGGGCCGCGGCCATGGGGGCCGACTGCCTGCTGGAAGTCCGTGATTCCAGCGCCAGCGGCAACTTCGAGCACGGCTTCGAGTCCTGGGACGGTGCGGCTCTGGTGGCAGTCGACAACCGCTGCGAGGCCAACGGCCGCAACGGCATTCACGCCGACAACCCTGGCTCAGTCGTCACCGTGGATAACAACCAACTCCTCGACAACCGTGAATTCGGCTTGGTGCTCGACGCCGCAGGTTCCGGTCAACTGCACAAAAACACCGCCAGCGGCAACCTCCTCGGCGGTTTCGTGATTCGCGCCGCCGGCCGCATCCCCGTCACCAGCAACCAAATTCATCACAACCATGGCCCCGGCCTCAGTCTCGAACAAGGCCTGAATGCCGCGGCCTTCGCCGATAATGCCCTCAGCGCCAACGCCGACCAACAGTTGCTTACGGACGTGGTGTTTCCTCCCGCTGTCGCACCCGCGCCTTGACGCCCACACGCGCCAGCAAGCTGGCTTGTGGCCGGGCGGTGGCGAGCCACCGCACTCAAGGAGTGGCGGTTGCTAACCGCCATGGGCCATGGATAGAGCAAGGGCAGCCGCATGGCGGCTTGCTCTTACGCTTCTCATGGGCAGATGGGGGCAAGCTGCCCCCGCTCCTTGACGCCCACACGCGCCAGCAAGCTGGCTTGGTCTGGCGGTGGCGAGCCACCGCACTCAAGGAGTGGCGGTTGCTAACCGCCATGGCCCATGGATAGAGTAAGGGCCGCCGGATGGCGGCTTGCTCTTACGCGTCTCATGGGCAGATGGGGGCAAGCTGCCCCCGCTCCTTGACGCCCACACGCGCCAGCAAGCTGGCTGGTGGCCGGGCGGTGGCGAGCCACCGCACTCAAGGAGTGGCGGTTGCTAACCGCCATGGGCCATGGATAGCGTATTGCGCCAATGATAAATGACACCGGAGGGGTTAAGTCGTTGCGCCAGGATTCATGACACCCGGCGCTTGGGTTGGTTTTGCTTCTTTGGGGTGGTTTTGACAAGGTTTTCCGCAGGG
>WBXD01000066.1 GCA_008932935.1 Verrucomicrobiota bacterium | reverse complement strand
CAGCAAACCGATTTGGATAGAAGACCTCATCGCCTTGGTCGAGCGCTCGGCGAGTTGCGAGTTATACAGTATTCTCAAGCGCACCGATGAAAAGGCCGTCACCGAGCGCGCCTACGACAATCCGGTGTTTGTCGAAGATCTCGTGCGCAATGTCGCCTCCCGTTCCAACGCCCACGCCACCATCACCTGGTACCGCGTCGAGGCCGAAAATTACGAGTCTATCCACAATCACAACGCCTACGCCGTGATCGAAAAACCCCGCTAGGCAGCGGCGTGTTATAGTGGCTGCGGCAGTGGCTGCGGCAGTGGCTGCGGCGTCTCGCCGCAGGCCGTGGTGGCGGCGTCTCGCCGCCAGTCTGCTTCCATCAGTCCGCTTGCTTGCAAGTTCCTCGGCGATTCCACATCATATCGCGCGGTTGAGGATGAATGAGGTCATTTGATGCGCCGCATGCGCTGGAGTGCGGGGGCTTGCCCCCGCCATGCTGGGGGCGGGCTTGCCCGCCGTGGCGCGGAGCAGCGAACGAGGTTCCGCTGAGATGCACACTCGCCAGCAAGCTGGCTTGGCTAGGCGGCAGCAAGCTGCCGCACTCCTAGGTGGCCCGTGCTCCACCGCTGCGCGGATCCTGCCATTTGCGCATATTTGCGTTTCCGCAGCAGCAGGGTTGACGGCTGGCGGATTTTGGCTAGCATCCCGCGGCGCGGGCGGATATGCTGCCTGGCGCTTCCCCCTAACGCATCCCCCAATACACAGCCATGACTACTATTGCCATCAATGGATTCGGTCGCATCGGACGCCTTGTCTTCCGTGCCCTCGTCGAACAAGGCCACCTCGGCACCACCTTCAATGTTGTCGCCGTGGGTGACATTGTGCCCGCCGACAACCTCGCCTATCTCCTCAAATACGACTCCACCCAAGGCCGCTTCAACGGCACGGTGTCGTCCAAGAAATCCTCCCCGGAGCTCGAAGACGACGATGTGATCATTGTCAACGGTCACGAAATCAAGGTGGTCAGCGCCAGAACCCCCGCCGATCTGCCCTGGAAGGCCCTCGGTGTGGAAGTGGTCATCGAGTCCACTGGCTTGTTCACTGACGCGGCCATGGCCAAGGGCCATCTCACCGCCGGTGCCAAGAAGGTCATCATCTCCGCACCAGCCAAGGACGAGGACGTTACCCTCGTCCAAGGCGTCAATGACGAAACGTATGATCCGGCCAACCACCACATCATTTCCAACGCGAGCTGCACCACCAACTGCTTGGCCCCGGTGGTGCACGTGTTGCTCAAGGAAGGATTTGGCATTGCCGAGGGTCTGATGACCACCGTGCACTCCTACACCGCCACCCAAAAAACTGTGGATGGTCCGTCCAAGAAGGATTGGAAGGGTGGTCGTACCGCCGCGCTCAACATCATTCCTTCCACCACCGGCGCCGCCAAGGCCGTCGCTCTGGTCTGTCCGGAAGTTAAAGGCAAGCTCACCGGCATGGCCTTCCGCGTGCCTACCCCGACGGTTTCGGTGGTCGACCTCACCGTCAAGACCGTCAAACCAACCTCGCTGGCCGAGATCAAGGCAGCGATGAAAAACGCTTCCGAGACCTACCTCAAGGGCATCCTCGAATACACCGAAGATGAAGTGGTTTCCAGCGACTTCATTCATCACAAGGCGTCCTCGATCTTCGACGGCAGCTCGTCCATCGAGCTGAACTCCACCTTCTTCAAGCTCGTCAGCTGGTATGACAACGAGTGGGGTTATTCCAACCGCGTCATCGACCTGCTCTCCGACGTGGTCAAAAAGGGGATCTAATCCTCGGTTTAACTGTGATTTAAAACTAACGGCGGCCCGCGAGGGTCGCCGTTTTTGCGGGCAGACAACGCGGGCTTCAGGCCATCTCGCTTCGCTCGGTTGTGGTTTCTAGTTTCCTATCTGGCGCCAGCAGGATTGGGCTTCCGCCCGCGCTCCGTTAATCTAAGACGATTCCTTCTTGAAATGAGTCCGCTCCCTGCCGAAGCTCAGCCCATGACCGCCCGTGCAGCCGCTCTCACCCTAGCCCGCCGCTTGATGGCGGCTGGCCACGAGGCGCTGTTTGCCGGTGGTTGTGTGCGCGACAAGTTGTTGGGACGCCAGCCGAAGGACTTTGATATTGCCACCTCCGCCCGTCCGGCCGAGGTGATCACACTCTTTCCGGGCTCCAACGAGGTCGGCTCCCACTTCGGCGTCGTCATCGCCAAATTCCGGGGCCATCATATCGAAATTGCCACCTTCCGCACTGATGGCAGCTACAAGGACCACCGCCGCCCAGACTCCGTCACCTTTGCTACTGCCCAAGAGGACGCCCAACGCCGCGATTTCACTATCAACGGTCTGTTTGAGCACCCGGAAACTAGCGAGGTGATTGATTTTGTCGGCGGCCTAGCCGATCTGCACGCCGGCATCCTGCGCGCCATCGGCGAACCCACCGCGCGCTTCCGCGAGGACGCTCTGCGCCTGCTGCGTGCCGTGCGCTTCAGTACCTGCCTCAGCATGCCGGTCGAAGCACACACTCGTGCGGCCTTGGCCGAGTGCGCGTACTTGTTAGATAAGATTTCACCAGAGCGGATTCGCGACGAGTTTTCAAAAATCCTGACGTCGTCGCGGCGTGCCGAGGGCGTGCAATTACTGGTGGATGCCGGGCTGATGCGTCACATTGTGCCGGAAGTGCTGGCGATGATCGGCTGTGAGCAACCCCCGCAATGGCATCCGGAAGGTGATGTATTCACCCACACCCGCATCATGCTCGAGATGCTCGCCCCGGACGCCCCGCTGGAATTGTGCCTCGCCGTGCTGCTCCACGACATCGCCAAGCCGCCCACCCAAACATTCGATGAGGCAGTCGGCCGCATCCGCTTCAACGGTCACGATGCCCTAGGTGCCACCATGGCCGAAACCATCCTCCGCCGCCTGCGTTATTCTAACGATATAATCGCCGCCGTGGTTCCAATGGTCGGCCGCCACATGCAATTCATGGCGGTGCAGCACATGCGCAAAGCCAAAGTGAAGCGCTTCATGGCCGCCGCAACCTTTTCGTTGGAAATGGAGTTGCACCGTCTCGACTGCGCCTCCTCCAATGGCTTTACCGACAACTACGAATTCCTGCAGGCCAAAGCCGCTGAATTTGCCTCGGAGCCCTTGATTCCGCCGCCGTTGCTCAGTGGACGCGACCTCATTCAACTGGGTATGGTACCTGGACCAGGCTTCAAGGACTTGCTGGAAGCCATCCAAACCGAACAACTCGAAGGCCGCCTCAATGACCGCGCTGACGCGCTCGCTTACCTCCAACAACTTCTCGATTCTAACTAAATAACCGATGCACCCCACCGCCCACACTGATCCGCTCAATGCCGCAATTCTAGCGGTTTCCGAGGACCTCATCGCCGGCTTTCAGCGCCAGCCGTTCCACGCCATCGCCGCCCAATCCGGGGTGCCGCTGGCCACGGTCATTGAGCGCATCCGCGCCATGTTGGAAGCCGGGGTGGTCCGCCGCGTCCGCCAGACGTTGCTCTCCACCAAGCTCGCCCACGGCGCACTGGTCGCGTGGAAAGTTCCCGAGCAAAAGCTCAACGCCGCCTTTGATTTCATGTCGCAGCAGGACCCGTTTTCCGGCCACGTGGTGATCCGCTCCACCGATGGCGAGGTTTCCGGTGCGGGCTATCGCCTGTGGACCACCCTCAAGGTGCCCGTCGGCGAGTCGCTCGATGACCATGCCAGTGCCCTGCTGCGTCTGACGGGTGCCACCGAGTACCTTCTGATGCCGGCCCGCGGGGTGTTTGCCCTTGGCGTCGGCCACGTCCGCCGCAAGACCCTCGAGCCCGGCGATAAGTCCGAGCAACCTGCAGTCATGATGACGACTACTGCGGTGGATCTAACACCTGAAGAGTGGCGCGTATTGCTCGCGCTTAAGGAAGAGCTCACGCTTGATGAAGTGGTGGAAAATCCGTGGCTCGGGCGTGCGGCGCTGGCGGGTGTGTCGCTCGAGCGGTTTTGCGAGGTGGCCGAAACTCTTAATGCAAAAAAGGTCATTGGGCGATTTTCCACCTTCCTCGAACATGTGAAACCCTCCGCCAGCGGCGAACGAGTTACCCGTTTCAACGGCTTGTTCCACTGGGCAGTGCCCGCGGGCCGCGAAATCGAAGGGGGCGCCGAGGTTGGCCGGCACTTCTGCATGACCCATTGTTATTGGCGCGAAGGCGGCCCGCAGTTTGGCAACGTCAACATCATGGGGGTGGTCCACGGCACCGAACAGCAGCGGGTGTTAGAACACAAGGCCGCCATCGACCGGCATCTGGCCGCCATCGGCATGCCGGTGTCCTACACCAACGTGTTCTGGGGTGGTCGCTCGGAAATCAAACCCTCGGAAATCTCCCCCAAGGTCTATGCCGAATGGCATGCGCAACAATTATTGTCGCAAGGCGTCTGAGATGTGTTGTAGCGGCGCTCTGTGAGCGCCGATGTGAATGGGATGGCGCTTGTCGGATATGCGGTGCATTGGCTGTCCATGGGTAGCGGCGGTCATAGAGGCGCCGCTACAAGGCGGGGACGCGGTTTGCCTCAAGTAAGCCATCACCGCCGCCTCACCCGAGTTGCTCCAGCAACAGCTTGAGGATTTTGCGGGCGGAGTCCGGGATGACGGTGCCGGGGCCGAAGATGGCGGCGGCACCGTTTTGATAGAGGAAGTCGTAGTCCTGGGCGGGGATGACGCCACCACAGACGACCATGATATCATCGCGGCCGAGTTGCTTGAGGGCGGCGATGAGTTGTGGCAGCAGAGTTTTGTGACCGGCGGCCAGCGAACTCATGGCAACCACATGCACATCGTTTTCCACGGCTTGCTTGGCGGTTTCCTCGGGCGTCTGAAAGAGCGGGCCGATGTCTACGTCGAAGCCCATGTCGGCATAGGCGGTGGAAACCACCTTGGCACCGCGATCGTGGCCGTCCTGGCCCATCTTGGCGACCATGAGGCGCGGGCGGCGCCCTTCGAGCGCCTCGAATTGTTTAATGAGGTCGGTGATGTCTGACATATCTCCTTGGTTGCTGAATTCCTTGCCATAGACGCCGGAAATGGTCCGGATGACGGCTTTGTAACGGCCGAAATGCTTTTCCATGGCATCGGATATTTCGCCGAGTGAGGCGCGTGCCTGAGCGGCTTCGATGGCCAGCGCTAGCAAGTTGCCCGGCCCGCCGCCGGCGCAATCGCTCAGGGCCGTTAGAGTAACTTGGCAGCGCGATTCATCGCGTTGGGCGCGGAGTTTTCGCAGGCGCTCGATTTGGGCCAGGCGCACCGCGGTGTTGTCCACGTTGAGGATTTCGATCGGGGCTTCCTGGGCGAGTCGGTACTTGTTAACGCCGACGATGGTTTCCGCTCCGGAGTCGATGCGCGCCTGGCGGCGGGCGGAGGCCTCCTCGATGCGCATTTTGGGGATGCCGGCCTCGACGGCTTTGGACATGCCACCGAGTTCTTGTGCTTCCATGATGTGGGCCCAAGCCTTGTGGATCAGTGCGTCGGTTAGTGCCTCGAGATAATAGGAACCACCCCAAGGGTCGATGACCCGGCAGATAGAAGTTTCGTCCTGGAGGAAAATCTGAGTGTTGCGAGCAATGCGCGCTGAAAAATCGGTGGGCAGTGCGATGGCCTCATCCAGCGCGTTGGTGTGCAGCGACTGGGTGTGGCCGAGGGTGGCGGCCATTGCCTCGATGCAGGTGCGCGAGATGTTGTTGAACGGGTCCTGTTCGGTTAGGCTCCAGCCGGACGTTTGCGAGTGGGTGCGCAGGGCGAGGGACTTGGGATTTTTCGGGTTGAACGTCTTGACGATCTTGGCCCACAGCACGCGGGCGGCGCGCATTTTCGCCACCTCCATGAAGTGGTTTTTTCCCTGGGCCCAGAAAAATGACAGGCGCGGGGCGAAGGCGTCGATGTCGATGCCTGCGGCGATGCCGGTGCGGAGGTATTCCCAGCCGTCGGCTAGGGTGTAGGCCATTTCGAGGTCGGCGGTGGCGCCGGCTTCTTGCATGTGATAGCCGGAGATGGAAATCGAGTTGAACTTGGGCATTTTCAGCGAGGTGAACTCGAAGATGTCGGCGATGATCTTCATCGACGGACCAGGCGGATAGATATAGGTGTTGCGCACCATGTACTCCTTCAAAATGTCATTCTGGATGGTGCCGGCGAGTTGTTCGAGGGTGGCGCCCTGTTCCAGTGCGGTGACGATGTAAAACGCGAGGATGGGCAACACCGCGCCGTTCATAGTCATCGAGACGGACACCTTGTCGAGCGGGATGCTGTCGAAGAGCACCTTCATGTCGAGGATCGAGTCGATGGCCACGCCGGCCTTGCCGACATCGCCGACGACGCGCGGATGGTCCGAATCATAGCCGCGATGGGTCGCGAGGTCGAACGCAACGGAGAGACCTTTTTGGCCGGAGGCTAGGTTGCGTCGATAGAACGCGTTGCTTTCCTCAGCGGTCGAGAAGCCCGCATACTGACGGATCGTCCACGGCTGGAAGCAATACATCGTAGCGTACGGGCCACGCAGGAACGGCGCGATGCCGGCCTGGTATTTGAGGTGCTCCATGCCCGCGGTGTCGGCCTCGGTGTAGAGCGGCTTGACCGGGATTTGTTCCATGGTGTCCCACACGATTTTGTCGATGGGCTGGCCCAGTTCGGCCTCGAGGGACTGGCACCACTCGGCGTAGCTGAGGTCGGCCGCTGGGGCGGAGTAGTGGATGGCTGCGAAATTCGGGCGACTCATAGGAAGAGAAAGCTGAGATGCTGAAACACTGAAAAGCTGAAAAAGATGCAAGACTTCAAGACGCAAGACGCAAGAGAAGAGCAAGCATGGGGTGGAGTGATTAGTGGCTGGTGAGAAGTGGAAGGAGCAGCAAAGACATGCAATGGGACGTCGAGGGCAGGTGAAGAGTGGGCATTCTTGTCTTGCGTCTTGTGTCTTGTGTCTTGTGTCTTGTGTCTTGTGTCTTGTGTCTTGTGTCTTGTGTCTTGTGTCTTGCAGTCTTGTGTCTTAGAGCACGCCCGCCTTGGAGAGGAGTTGGCGATTGAGTTCGTAATTGTTGGAGCGGACGTTGACGAAGTGGTCGACCCCGGAGGCACGCCAGTCGGCCTCATGATCACCGGGAGCGCCCGCAACCAGTAACATGAGATCCGCTCGGGCGGCCTTGATCGCGGTGGCGAGGGGTACGACTGCATCCAGATAGGTAACATCGTCGGAGGTGATCACGGCAATGCACGACGTGCTGGCTGCAGCAGCTTGGGCGGCGTCGGCCACGGTGGCGAAGTCGCGGCTGCCATCCACCGCAAAGCCGCCGGCCTCGAAGAACGAGGCGGTCCAGTCAGCGCGCAGGCGGTAGCGGCCGGACGGGCCGAGATTGAGTTGGAGGATAGAGGGGGGCGATCCGGTGGTTAGGGCGAAGGCGGCGGAGGCATCGCGCAACGCTTCGTATTCCTCGGCGGCACGGCGCTGGGGGATGGGCGTGATGGTTAGAGCGGGACCCGACGGCGGTTGGATGCCGCAGCCGGCGGCGAGGTCGGCGGTGGTGGCGCCGTCGAGCGCTGCGGCGATGGCTTCGGCGACCAGCGGGGCACTGCTAGATGAAGCCTGCGGTTGGAAGCCGCAACCCCTTGCTGGAGCGGCTGGCGCGTGGGGGGCGGTGAGGGTTGGGGGGGTGAGTTTCTGGCCCTTGAGATCGGGATACATATTGCAGCCGACGAGCTTATCTTTGCGGCGGCGGATGTTCTGTAGCTTGGCGTTGCACACCGCCGCAACGGCAGCCTGGATGCTGCCGCTTTCGAGCCCGGCGAGCATGCCGCCCTGGGCCTCAACCTCTTGAAAAATCGTCCAACTTTTGGCGGCCACCTGGTCGGTGAGCCATTCGATGTAGTTCGAGCCGCCGGCCGGATCGATGACGCGGTCCAGCCCGCATTCCTCGCGCAGGATGATATGGATGTTGCGGGCAATGCGCCGGGAGAACTCGTCGCCCCCGCCGACGAGTTCATCGTAGGGGCCGATGTGCAGACTGTTCACCCCAGCGACCACCGCAGCAAACGCTTCGGCGGTGACGCGCAACATGTTGGTGTGGGCGTCGTAGGTGGTTTTATTCCAGCGCGAGGTGCTGGCATGGATGTGGATGGTCGGATGGGTGACGCCATAGGCAGAGGCGACCTTGCTGACGAGCCAGCGGGCGGCGCGCAGTTTGGCGATTTCCATGAAATAGTCCGAGCCGACGGCGAGGCACAGGCGGACGTGTTGGAAGGCGGTGGCCGGAGCGATGCCGCGGGTTTGCAGTGCGTCGATATAACTAACGACGGTTGCGATGGCATAGCCGAGTTCCTGGGTGGCGGAGGCGCCGCCGTTATGATAGACATCGCCATGGACAGCGATGGTCTGGATGTGGGGGGCCTTGGCAGAGGCAAAGCCGGTGAGTGCAGCTAGGTGGTCGAGGCGCAGGTCCAGGCCAGCATCCAAGCTGCCGTAGCGGGCTAGATCGCCGAGTGGATCATTAGCGAAACAGCCGCGCATGGTGTTTAGATCGAGGTTGTGCTGTTGGGCAGCGGCAAAAACCAGAGCCGCGACGGGGATGGTGTCGGATCCGGCGCGCCAGAATGTGGAGATGATGCTGAGGTCGATATCGGCGAAAGCGGTTTGAAGGGATGAGAGGTTTTTTAGGGCTAGGCCGGAGGACGAGACACTGGCCGGCTGATGCCGGCGCTTCGCAATAGGGATATTGAGTTCGGTCTGGCCGCCGCGGAGGCCCTCGAGGGCGAGTTGGTTGAACTTGGCGGGGCAGCGGGTGATGAGCGTTTGGGAAATTTCCCAGCCGGTCTTGAGGAAGCCGCCGCGCTGGCTGGCGCGCACCTGAGAACCGGAGCCCGGGAGGTGGTGGCGGTGTTCGAGATTGGCGATATCTTCGCTGCGATAGATCGGCTGGATCGTGATATCTTCGTAGGTCTTGCTGACAAGAATTTTTTCAAACGCGGCACCTTTAAGCAGCGCCTCTGCGGCTCGATGCCATTGTTTGTAGGTGTGCTCGGGAAACTCCGCGAGCAGCGGTTCAGCGTGGGCGGGCGTTGGCATGATGGGAGGGGAGACGCAAGACACAAGACTTCAAGACGCAAGAGAAGAACGTGTTATGCGCCGGCTGTGGGTGATTGGTGATTAGTTATCAGATTTCAGATTTTGATAAATTCGGCGGCGGGCGGCTGCCGCGCCATGATTAGAACTTGGCGTCGTGCATGTCGCCACTCTGTAGGAATGCCTCATGGAAGGCAAAGGCGGAGCGGAACGATTGCGGGGTGTGGCCGTTTTCGGTGAGCTTGAAGTAGTTCCAGAGTAAGTCCCTGTAGGACGGATCCACGCAGTTGCTGATGATGGCGGTGGCGCGTTCGCGGGGATCCTTGCCGCGTAGGTCGGCCACGCCGTGTTCGGTAATGAGTACCTGCACCGAGTGTTCGCTGTGGTCCATGTGAGAGCACATCGGCACGATGGCCGAGATGTTGCCCCCCTTGGCAGTGGAGGGGCAGGTGAAAATCGAGATATAGGCGTTGCGGGTGAAGTCGCCAGAGCCGCCGATGCCGTTCATCATCTTCTGGCCTAACACATGAGTGCTATTAATGTTTCCGAAGATATCTGCTTCCAAGGCAGTGTTGATCGAGACGATGCCGAGGCGGCGGACGATTTCCGGGTTGTTGGTAATTTCCTGGGGCCGCAGCAGCATGCGGCCGCGGTAGCTTTCGAGGTTGTCATATACTCCTTGCAGCACGGCATTGCTGAGGGTGAGGGAAGCCCCGCTAACAAAACTGCAGCGGTCCTGTTGGAGAAGATAGATGACTGAATCCTGGATCACCTCGGTGTACATCTGGAAGCGCGGGATTTCAGGATGTGCGCCCATGGCGCTGAGTACCGCGTTGGCGACGTTGCCGACGCCGGATTGGATTGGCAGAAAGGCTTTTGGGATATGGCCGTTGCGCAATTCGGCGGCGAGAAACTCCGCCACATGCTCACCGATACGGGTCGTGATTTCGGTAACAGGGGTGAATTCCTTCACTTCGTCCTGACAATGGGACTCAACGATGCCAACAATTTTTTTAGGATCGACCCAGACGCGCTTCGTGCCGATGCGGTCATCGGCACTGCAGATGGGGATGGGGCGGCGGTGGGGTGGGGACTTTGGCTCGTAAATATCGTGGAAGCCTAGCAGTTCCTTGGGTTGGCAGCTATTGAGTTCGATGAGAATGCGTTTGGCCTGAGTGAGAAAAGTTGGGGCCGCTCCGACGCTGGTGGTCAGCAGGATTTTACCGTCCACCGAGACATCGGCAGCTTCTACGATGGCCCAGTCGAGCTCGCCGAGGAACCCGTAGCGGACGTATTGGGGTAAGAGCGACAGGTGCATGTCGAAGAAATGCGTCTTGCCGGCGTTGATGCTGTCGCGCAGGTCCTTGTTGGACTGATAGGGAGTGCGGAATTTTATGGCATCGGCCATGGCCAGTTCACCGTCAAGCGAGGGACCTGTGGAGGCGCCGGTGATGACGCCGACTTTGAATGGGTGTCCTGCAGCGTGTTGGATGCGGGCTTTGGCGGCGATAGCGGTGGGGATGACTTTAGCAGCGCCCGCGGGAGTGAATCCGCTGAAGCCGATGATTTCGTCGTGGTGGACGAGGGCGCCCGCTTCCTCGGCAGAGAGCATGGGGTAGGTGCGTTGCATAGGGATGGAGAAGAAGTGTAGAGTAAATTTTGTTAGGTTGGTAGCGGCAGTGATTGCACTATAAATCCTCCAATAAAAACACGAGTAGCAAGTCGCGAGTGGCTCCCATGTAGGCATTTGCGCGACCCTGCGCCAGTTAAGTAGTTGGGTAGGGTCGCCTGTGCTGGGGCATCAGGCCAGCGTGTAGAGCGGTTGGCCCTCATCGACCGCGTCGCCAGGGCTGACGTGAATGGCGGTGACTGTGCCATCGGTGGGGGCGCTGATGGCGGTGTACATTTTCATTGCTTCCAGGGTCATGAGCGTGTCGCCGGCTTTGACTACGGCACCGATTTGGGTGTTGACGGCCTTGACGATGCCGGCGAGGGGGCTGATGACATCGCCCGCAGCGGTGGCGGCTTTGGGGGCGGCGGTAGGCCGTACGATGGGGGTGGCGGCGGCGGAGCCAACGGGTTTGGTCACGGCTGTGGCAAGGGGGCTGCCGGCGTCGTCCGGAGCGTCGAAGCGCTCGACGATGACCTCGTAGGTTTTGCCTTCGACGGTGATGCGGAGATGTTTCATGTGTGTAGAGGGAGGCGGGGTCGGTTGGTTAGCACAATTAGCGGATGTGGTGAGAAGATAGTATGGCCTGACGGCCGACTTTTTCCCAAGAGGAATCCTGAGGCTTGATCGAGATGATTTTGTGTTTCTCATCAACAATGGTTTGGACGGCGGCGGCAATCACCGCAATGATCGCTGCCGAGATGGCGCCTTCGGTGCTGGCGCCAAGCGCTTCCGCCACTGGCAATGGCGTAGGCACAGGCGTGACGCGAACCGGCAGGCTGGCCGGCACGGCCGGGGGAGCAGGGCGCCTGAGCAGATAGGAGAGGAGGCAGAAGCCGCTCCAAGCGAGCGAAGCGATGATGACGAGCGTGCCGACGTAGTACGCCAAGCTATTAAAGATGCCGGCAAGAGTGACGGCCATGATTGGAGCTAACAAGTTCTGGGGTTGCATTTTATATTAGAGTGGGATGTTGCCGTGTTTTTTTGGCGGGCGGCTTTCGCGCTTGTTCATGATGCCGCGGAAGGCCAGTGCCAAAGTGGAGCGGGTTACGGCCGGGTCGATGACGTCGGTGATCAAGCCATTGCTGGCTGCCTGATAGGGTGAGGAGAATTTTTCGCTGTAGGCATGGCGCAGTTCCAGTTCGAGGTTTTTGGGATCGAGGGCTTCTTCGAGTTCTTTTTTGTAGAGGACTTTCATGGCACCTTGTGCGCCCATCACGGCGATTTCTGCAGTGGGCCAAGCGAACACAAAGTCTGCGCCAAGATCTGTGGGGCACATGGCTAGATAGGCGCCGCCGTAGGCTTTGCGGCAGATGAGCGTGATTTTTGGGACCGTGCTCGAGGCCCAGGCGAACAACATCTTGGCACCATGGCGGATGATGCCGCCGCGTTCCTGGGCCAAGCCGGGCATGAAGCCGGGCACATCGACCATCGAGAGAATCGGGATCGAGTAGATATTGCACACGCGGATGAAGCGCGCGGCCTTGTCGGACGCGTCGATATCGATGCAGCCGGCCTTGACGGTGGGTTGATTGGCGACGATGCCGATGACGAGGCCTTCGAGGCGGGCGAAGCCGACAAGGATGTTGGGGGCGTAATCGGGCATGATTTCAAACCAAGTGCCGGAGTCCATGACTCTAGCGATGACTTGTTGCATATCGAGGGGAGCTTTTTGATCGGCGGGGATGATTTCGTGCATCTGCGGATCCTCGACCATTTCGATCTGCTCGTTCATGCGATGGATCGGATCGCTCAGATTGTTGGAAGGTAGGTGGTCCAACAGGCGTTTGCACAGGGCGATGGCGTGGGTATCGTCTTCAGCGATGAGGTGAATGTTGCCGCTGACCTGGGCGTGGGCGTCGGCGCTGGCGAATTGATCTAGCGAGGCGGTTTGGCCGGTGGCGGCGCGAATGACATCGGGGCCGCAGATGAACATGTTGGCGTTGCCCCGGGTCATGATAATAAAGTCGGTGAGTGCGGGGGAGTAGGCCGCGCCACCGGCACAGGGGCCGGCAATGATGGAGATCTGGGGGATCACGCCGGATGCGAGCACGTTGCGGAAGAAAATCTGACCATAACCGGAGAGCGCTTCGATACCTTCCTGAATGCGTGCGCCGCCCGAGTCATTGATGCCGACCACCGGCATGCCTGCTTTGATGGCAAAATCGAGCAAGTCGCAGATTTTTTTTGCGTGGATGGCACCCACGGCACCGCCGCCGACGGTGAAGTCTTGGGCGAAGGCGGCCACTGGCCGGCCATCCACCACGCCGGTGGCACACACCACGCCGTCGCCTGGCATCTTGCGTTTTTCGAGGCCGAAATTGGTGCACGAGTGATGGGCGTGCATGCCGAACTCGATGAAAATGCCCTCATCGAAGAAGCCGGCGAGGCGCTCGCGGGCGCTGAGCTTGCCTTGTTCGTGGCGTTTCTGGAGGCGGTCCTTGCCGCCTCCGTCGAGGGCTTCCTGGCGGCGGAGATTGAGAGTCTCCATGAGTGCGGGGTCGATGGCCATACGGGTGGTGTGGTTTGAATTAGCGGCGCTAAGTGCTCTCAGCGTGTGGCTTGGCAGAACTCAGTGAGCACGCCAAAGCTGGATTTAGGATGGAGAAAGGCCACCAGCTTGTCGCCGGCGCCCTCGAAGGGGATTTCATGAATGAGCCGCGCGCCGCTCTCCTTGGCTTGGCTGAGTTGGTCCTGGATGTCGTCGGTGGCAAAGGCAATGTGGTGAATTCCGGGGCCGTTCTTGGCCAAAAATTTGGCGATGGGGCTGTCGTCGGAGGTGGGCTCGAGCAGTTCGATATGCACTTCGCCGACCGCGAAAAACGCGGTTTTGACCATTTGCGAGGCGACTTCTTCGCGGCCCTGGCAGGTTAGGCCCAGCACGGATTGGTAGTAGGCGAGGGCTTCGTCAATGGATCTAACGGCGATTCCGAGGTGGTCAATTTTGCTGATCATGGTAGTGGGGACGGGTGCGTGACGAAAAACAGGATGGGAAAAAGTGGGTCGATTGGCACTGCGGGGAGTGGCTAAGATTGCGCATATCCTGCCATGGGGTTGAGTTTTTCTATAAAAGGCGTCGGGGGGGGGGAGGCCGGGGTTTTGGTCGTGTTCATTTTTCTTTTACAGGGTTTGTGCAGAGGGTGGCAAAGGGTGAGCCTGGCGGGGGGGGT
>WBXD01000065.1 GCA_008932935.1 Verrucomicrobiota bacterium | reverse complement strand
CTGCAAGACGCAAGACTGCAAGACGCAAGACACAAGACCAGAGAAGAGAGCGCAGCGCTTCTGCATCTGCTCTTTTCTTGCGTCTTGAAGTCTTGGGTCTTGGGTCTTGGGTCTTGGGTCTTGAGTCTTCTTAGCAGCTTTAGACTAACTGGCGCAAATCACGCAGGTCACGCCGTCGTTTCCCTTATATGGAACCGGTACAAAAAAGCAAGGAAGCGGGTGTAAATAGCGGTTCGGCAAGCGAACTAGAATTCCGTATTTAGCAACGGCCTGGATGTATTGTTAGCACATAACACGCGCCCGCCCTTCCCGATCCATCAAAATCCACGTTAATTGTTAGCTTCTGATAACGTGTATGCATTTTTCGATTGACATATCTGAGGTTTATCGCATTTTCGTCAATGTATGAAAAAATACACCCTGACACTATTGTTGACCGCAGCACCGCTCTTTGCCGGTACCCAAGCTCCGGTTGTCGCCCCGCAAGCAAACACCGAACAAGGCTGGACCTTGGGAGTCGAACCCATGGCTATGGCCCCCTATGCATCTGACAGTTGGACCAAGAACGATTACACCTTCGCGGGTCGTGGTTCTCTCGGCTATCAATTTTCCGACGGATTGTTCGTCACCGCGACCTACTTTGGTTATGGCGGCGATCTAATTAATCACACGAACATCACGCCAGCTGACGGCTCGGCCGGCTATTTGGAACAGTATAGCGGCAGAATGAGCGCGACGTACATTGATTTGGTCCTTGGCCAAAATTTCAAACCGACCGACACGCTCAAGCTTTCGCCGTTTGTGGGTCTGCGCTGGGCCACGGGTCAGCAAGGTTACACGGATACCCTAACTTCCCCGTACCCAGTGGTCGTAGGCACGACGACAGTGCCGATCCAGGCGTACCGGGAAGATTTCCAAGGTCTTGGCATCGTGGTTGGCATTGACGCCACCCGCGCGTTGGGCAACGACTTCTCGCTCTACGGCACCGCCAAGGAGTCCGTGATCTTCGGTACCAGTAAAAGCGCCGGCGCGGGCCTTAACAACGATTACAGTGACAGCTCCGATAGTGTGGTATCCATCAGCGAACTTGGCCTCGGCGTGCAGTATGACTTCTGTTTCAGCGGCGTCGCCTCCAACATCCGCCTCGGGGTGGAAGGTCAATGGTGGGCACTTCCAAACTCCAACATTGGCAACGGCAACTTTGGCCTGGCCGGCTTCGTGCTGGGTGCCAACTTCCGATTCTAACATCTAACAATCCTGTCAACAGGTCATAGCCAAGCCTCCCCGGTCCTGCCGGGGAGGCTTTTTTTGTCGGCACCCGAGTCCTTGCCGTACCGGGAGGGTGCGTCTCATGGGCCTGAGGGGGCAAGATGCCGGCAGTTTTGGACGCCCACACGCGCCAGTTAGCTGGCTAGGCCAGGCAGTGGCGAGCCACCGCACTCAAGGAGCAGCGGCCTGGACTTGCGCATACCAGTCTTCTGTCTTGCGTCTGCAGTCTTTTTTCAGACTTTACTTTTGCGGTCTATCGGGCTGTGCTTGCGCGGATGTTTCCCCGTAGTGTCTTGGTTATTTGGCCTCTGCTGCTCCTAGTGCTGTGTGCGCAGGATTCCGCGGTGCTGCCAGAACTTGGCCCTGCGCCAGCGCCGGACACCATCACGCCGGTGCCACTGCCCAGCGTGCCCTTCGGCGCGGCCGATCTACTCAAGACCGGCCTGCCCAAGGAGTTGAAAATCGACAACCAAGGGCCAGTTGAAGGTTCCACCGAAACCGGCGTGCGTCTCGGCGGACCGGTTAAAATCGATGGCGACAACGGGATGCAGATTTTTTCCGATACGGCTGTATTGGACTTGAAGGAAAAATCGGTGGTGTTGGAGGGCCACGTCAGCGTCTATCAAGGGAATGTGCTCCAGCGTGGGCGCCGCGCGGTATATTTTTACGAACGCAAGGTTTTGGACAGCCGCGACTTGACCATCTCGATGGACCCGATTCTCATGGAAGCGGGCAAGTTCACCGCGCAACAGTACGGCAGCAAGCAGGTATTCATCGGCGAGCAGGCCGGCATCACCACCGATGACGAGGCAGAACCGGATTTCTGGCTGCGCGCGGCCGAAACCAAAGTTTTTCCAGGTGACAAGGTCACTTTCACCAACCTCCGCATCTATGCCGGGGGAGTGCCGGTGTTCTGGCTGCCATATTTGAGCCAACCCCTGCAAGGAGCACTCGGCTATCACTTCATCCCAGGCGCCCGTTCCAACTGGGGTCCTTATGTACTCAACACCTATGGCATCATGCTCGGCGGCAAGTACAACCCGCTCACCGGTGAAAATGAGGATGCCTGGCTGCTGTCCAAATGGCATCTCGACCTGCGTGCCACGCGCGGTATGGGTACCGGCGTGGACTTGAGCGATACCCACACTAAGGATAACAAAAACCTCAGCGGCCTACAATTCTACTATTTGCATGACATCAATCCGCAGACCCTCAACTCGGGCGTGCCACGCGGCTTGGTTGACCCGGACCGCTACCGCGTCGAGTTAAAACACCGCCAACCCCTCGGGCCTTCCGACGAAGCGACGTGGTATATGGACTCCAACCTGACCTTGCTGAGTGACAACTACTATCTGAGCGACTTTGAGCCCGAGCGCTATCACAATGACCCGCAGCCGGACAACACGGTTGGAGTTTTCCGCCATGCGGACTCCTCGCTGCTGTCGCTGTTCACGCGCTTCCAGCTCAATAATTTCCAACGCACCGCCACCCGCCTGCCCGAACTCGCCTTCGATCAGACCAGAGCGCCTTGGCTAGGCTTGCCCGTGTTGCATGAGGGCAACACCTCCCTGGGCATGCTCGCCGTCCAGCCCGGCGATGCAACCCGCCAAACCCTCATCGAGCCACTGCTGGCGCTACCGCTGGGCGACAGCCGGGAAGCTGCTTTACTCAACCAGTTGCCGGAGTATGAGCGCCTGCTGGTCCAGCGCATTCGCAGCCTGCCAGCCGGCGAGGCGCGCGCCGCCACCCTCACCGACCAATTGTACAACATCGGCTTCACCCGCTTCAATACCTATCAGGAATTCTCGCTGCCGCTGCCTGTGGGCGAGGGGTTTAGTCTCACCCCGCTGGCCGGCCTCGGCTACACCCGCTACATGGCCGTGGCAGGTCCGGCCACCACCGCCGAGCGCACCTACCTGCACGCCGGCGGCGAGGCCGCGGTGAAGTTTTCGAAAAATCTGGGGGATTTTCACCATCACGACTGGGGCTTGGATGGCCTGCTGCACGTCATTCAGCCATACGCTAATTGGTCGGTCGTCTCCACCAATGCACTGGACCCGACATACCCGCAAGTGGACCGGCTCACCGATTCGACCCTGCCGCCGACGCTGGCGGTGACGCGCTACACCGCCACCGACGCGCTGAGCAACTGGAACATTCTGCGGCTAGGCACCCGCAACCGCTTGCTGACTCAACGCGATGGCCAGGCGTATGAATGGATGTATTTAAACACCTACATGGATGGTTTCTTCACCGATCCGCTGCTCAACCGGACGCTGTCCAACCTCTACAACGACTTTCGTTTCAACCCGGTGCCGTGGCTGGGCCTTGGGGTGCAATCCCAGTTTCCGGTCTATGCGAGCGGTTCGGGCTTCAACGAGTTTAGCACGTACATGCGCTACCTGCCCAGGCCCGACCTCGAGTTCACGCTGGGCTACCGGTGGCTAAAGGACAATCCGGCCTTGCCCAATTCCAACCACATCGACCTGCATACCTACGCCCGCCTCAATGAAAACTGGGGGGTGGGCATGCAACAAACCATCGAAATGGATGACGGCACCTTGGAGGTCCAGCAATACACGTTGCACCGCGATCTGGGCAATTGGGTTGCGGGACTCGGCCTGACCCGCCGCGACAACCGCCTGCAGCAGCAATACGGTCTCATTTTCAGCCTCACCCTGAAGGAGTTTCCGTCAGTGACGCTGCCATTTCGCATCGACAATTGAGCCCCGCTAGGCGGCGGGTTTCTCTGGACAAACCCGCCGGTTAGAAGTTGACTCTTGGCATGCATTTTCGGGCGCTACTGATCTTGTGGGGGGGAATCGCACTCGGCTGTGGCGAGGATGCCGCGCTCAAGCCGCAATTGGCTAGCGACGACCTATCTCGACTCGCGGAAGCGTTGTTAGGAAAGCATGGTGGCAACCAGTTATTTTATTTTCCTACCCATGACGTGCCTGCCACCCCGAAGGATTGGGGGTTGAAGTATGAGGATGTGAATTTTCCATCCAAGGACGGCACTCACCTGCACGCCTGGTTCATGCCGGCACAGGGGAAAGCGGCGAAGGCGACGGTGGTATTCTCCCATGGCAATACCGGTTCGATAGGCCATCACCTCGGGTTTGTCATGTGGTTTGCCGAGGCCGGCTACAACGTGCTAACCTACGATTACCGGGGGTTTGGTGCCTCCGGCGGCACGGTGGACCGGCGGGGGATGCTCGATGATGTTAGAGCCGCGTTTGACTATGTGAGTAAGCGGCCGGATGTGAATGCAAATCGGTTAATTTCCTATGGACACAGTCTGGGCGGGGCGAAATCGCTCGCGGCGCTGGGCGAGGCGCCAGTTAAGGGGCTGCGTGCGGTAATCACCGACGCCGCTTTTGCTTCCTACCTAGCGATGGCGCAAACCATGGCGGGTCAGGTGGGAGCTAATCTCGTAACCGATGAATGGGCACCGCAGGATGCCATCCACAAAATCGCGCCGGTGCCTCTGCTTATTGTGCATGGCACCAAGGACGAATTGGTGCCTGTGGCGCAGGGGCACTTGTTGTTCAAGCTTGCGGGCGAGCCTAAAACCCTGTTCGAAGTCAAGGACGGCCACCACGGCGATGCTCTCGTGCGCAACCATGGAGCCTATCGCAAAAAACTGCTTGCTTGGCTCGACGCGGCGCTGAAAGGCTGAGATCCTAACTCAATTTGAGGCAGGTTACAGCGTATCCGATGAGCGGCCACCAGCCATGCTGGCCGCATTACGGTACCCAGAAAAAAACCGTCCCCCGATCTAGCGGAGGACGGTTTTTATAAGTTAGATCAGTGACGGCTTTACTTGATAGCACCTATCATCAGCTTCAACCTGGTGAATTGCTTATCCAACCTGGCAACTTGATTGCCCATGGCAATAAGCGCCTTGGCGCTCAGACCTCCAGTGGCGGGGGCCTTCACCTTGGCAACCTTGGCAACCTTGGCAACCTTGGCTGGTTTGGTTGGCAGACCGGCCTTGCTAACCCAACCGCTGATGGTCAGTGGCGAAACTTTAAACTTAGTGGTCGCGGCGCTCACGCCACCACGGCCCTTGGCGGAGTTAACAGCCAGCACATAAGCAATGACCTCCTGCTTCTGCGCATCGGTGTAACGTTTGCCGCGCTGAGAATCCTTCTTGGCTGCCTTGGGTGCCTTGGCTACCTTGGCTACCTTGGCTACCTTGGCTACCTTGGCTACCTTGGCTACCTTGGCTACCTTGACTACCTTGACTACCTTGGGTGCCTTGGCTACCTTGCCAGAGTTGAGCCAGCCCGCAACTGTAAGTACCGAAACGCCGAACTTTCTCGCGGCCTCCGCTTGCCCACCGCGTCCATTGTCAGCATTTAACTTGTTAGCGAAAGCGATGACTTCTTGTTTCTGGGCGTCGGTATAGCGTATACCCTTTTTAGTTGTTTTCTTTGGAATTGCACTCATGTCGCGCGCAAACTATCATGGCAACATACCACTACAAGTGAAAAGTTACACTTTCATCAAAACAAGTGATGAGGGCATGATTTCACTCATTGCCATGCATCTGGCAGTCCAGAATAGCAAGTAGCGAGTTCGGCGCTGTCATGGTATCAATCCAATGCGCGGCCCCTAATTTAACGCGCGGACGAGTAATAACTCCGCCGAAGCCGATAAAGATATCTACATCCGGCTGGGTTTCCAAATCCGACATGCCATCACCCATCATGGCCACGCGCTGTGGCAACATGGCTTGCCGCCACTCGCGGATCACCTCGTTTTTACCACCGTTGCGGGTGGTCGGATAGGTCTGTCCATAGCCGGCATAGTTGCCCGCCGCATCCAAATCCAGTGGCACCGCTTCCACATGCACAATGCCCAAGTGGCGGGCCAAGGGCGCGATGAGAGGCGCGAAACCACCGGAGAGAATCACTGGCAACCAGTCATGCGCCTTGAGTTGTTGAATCAACTCCACAGCCCCGGGCGTGAGCGCGGCCACATAGTGCGCCGCCACTCGCTCACAGGCGGCGCGATCCGGACGGATGATGTCCATGCGGCGGGCGAACACCTCATCGAGCGGTACTTCGCCATTCATTGCAGCATGCGTGAGGGCAACCACTTCTGCATATACTTCCGGCCCGCGTGCCCGCGCCAACTCATCGATTCCCTCAATCGACGAGAGGGTTGAATCACAATCCAGGAAGATGATTTTACCGCGGTGGCGGTTCGGCGGATGAATCAAGAGATGCGCGCCCGCAGGCACCAACTCAAACAGCTCACGCATATCCTCATTGCGCAAACGGATGCAGCCATGACTCGCCGCTTGCCCGATCAACTCCTCGCGATTGGTGCCATGAATATAGATGCAGCGCTCCAGGGTGTTGGCATTGTCCGGATCCATGCCATCCAGGCGCAGAATCCGGGTGAGTACCAAATCGTCTGCCACGGCATCGCCCACTTGCCAGATGCCGCAGGCCACCCGCGAGCGAAACACCGTGCCCATCGCGGCGCCCGCACCGAGTTTTTCCGACACCCGAAAGCGACCTAGCGGCGTGCGGAACGTGCCCAGGCCAAAACCGACCCCTTTGGCGGCGGTGGAAATGGAATAACTCCGCAACAGACGCTGCGCCTCGAACACGTCTAGGCGCTGGTCATCAACGGAAACTTCTAGCGAAATCGTCTGGCTCATGTCGGTTGGATTACTATCAGGGCGTTGTGGCCGCCCATGCCGTGAGCGAGTTTATACACCGGCCCCGCACTTGCAATGAGGGTCTCTGGCAACACATAGCCGCCGGGCGCGTGCATGCCTGGCCGGTTGCATGGCAGCTGGCCGTCGCGCAGGAAGCGTGCCAGTATCACACTTTCTAACAATCCGCTGGCGCCGATGGTGTGCCCGACGAACGGCTTGAGCAGGTGCAACGTGGGACGCGCGCCGGGAAACGCCCGGTTGAACGCGGCCGGATCGGCGGTGGCTTGCACCGCAGTGCCCGTGGCATGCGGACACAGCGCGGCCGGCGCTTGAGTTAGCAGCATGGCCTGGCGCAATAAGTCCGGCGCGCGCCCACCATCCGCGGGAATACCCACTGGATCACAGGCATCGGCGTTGCAGGCATAATGCAGCAATTGCGGCTGAGGCTGCGCCCCCGTACTCTCGAGCGTCATCGCCGCGGCCCCTTCGCCGGGCACAAAGCCGGCACTGAGTGGATGATAGGGATTACTCTCAAAGTTCGTGGCCAACAGACCGGACATGGCATAGTTATCTAACAACAAAGGCACCAGTGGCAAGTCCACCGCCACCGCTAAGGCCCGCGAAGCCATGCCGCCGCGTACCATCAGCATCGCCATGCCCAGCGCATCCAAGCCCGCCGAGCAACCGCTAGCGAGCACCTGGTTGGGCCCGCCCATGCCGAACTCGATGCTGATAGCTGCGGCGGGTTCGCTATGAATCGTATTGCTCGCAGCCATCAGGCGAAACGGCCGCCGCCCCGGCCACGGGCCTAACCAGCCGGCGGCATTGCCCCGGCTGGTGCCCACCACCAGCGCCGCATCCCGTAACTCCGCCGGCCCCCAACCGGCATCGCGGATCGCCTGGCTCGCCACATGCAAGGCGGCCATCGTCACCGGGCTCCATTTGCGATGGGTTAGCAAGCTTCGCGCCGCGATCCATGCCGCGGGCCGCGCCGCGTGCGGGCTATCCGCTCCGAGCAATTTGCCCAGCGGCTGAAATGGCACATAGCAGTCGGACACCGCCTGATGGTGTTGCGCGACGGTTTCGCCGAGCGCGGAGAGCGCGCCGAGACCGGTGATGAAAAGTGGTTGCGCGATGCGCAGGGAGTAACAAGCCAGGCCATTCCCGCAACCAAAATCGGCCAGGCCTCAAAAAAAACCGCCGCGGCCCTGCGCGTTACTTGGGGCGCGGGGTGGAGGCACGCAGCCGTGGCCGCATGGCCATGAAAGTGATGGCGCGGCAAATTTGCTGCATCAGCGGAAACCACAGAATGAGCGCGACCGGCGGCGCCACGATCGAACAACAACTGAAAGCCAAAAACAACTTTGCGTTGAGCTTAGGCGCGCCGTTGAGGTCGGCGTGGCGGGTGGTGATGCGGTTCCAATCTTGCGCCAAGCCGTAGAATGCCACGAAGTTCCAATACATATTGAACAGCGGCACGAACAACAGTCCCACCGCTTTGGCCGGCGTGGTGCGCGCCCGGCCATGCTGCAAGATCGACCAGATTCGGTACAGATAGATACCATTGGATCCCACCCATGCCATCAGACAACCCACCGCCGCCAGCCACATCAGCCGCAGCCACATGATCTGTGCAGCCTGCGCCTTGACCTCGGAATGGTTCAACTGCCACTGGGCCCATATCGCAATGACCACCAGCGTCACCCCGCTGCCAAGCAAAATGAGTAACCACCGAAAATCCGCCGCCTTGATCTGCGGCGGCTGATACGGGCCGCTGGGCACCGCATGGGTAGGCGCTTTGCCCACCCGCCCGCGTTGCGTCGCGGGCTTGCCCGCCGAGGTGGTCCGTTGGGGCGAGCGTGAGGTCACATTGCCGGCGGCCACGGGGCGGGGCATGGCCCGTGCCGCCGGCACGGCTGCTGGCACGGCAGGAAACAATCCCTCGAGGGTAGCGGCGGCCACCCACTCATGCATGCCTTCGGTCCACAGCAGTGAATCGCGCACAACGCGGCCCTCCCGCACGAACTGCAGCAAATCCTCCTCGCTGTAGGGCCCGTATTGCTGCCCGTTGATTAACAAATGCCATTGGTTGCTCATGCCCCGCAAGCAAGCAAATCCCACCTCGCGACCACAAGCACCAATTTCGGGCACGCGTGGAAAGTGACCTGGTGGCGGCAGGTTTGGCTTGGCGGGCGGGTGAGCAGCGGGCAAGCTGGGCGGATGAATTCGATGACAGGGTTTGGGCGTGGCAGCGCGGTAACGGAAACATGGCTCGCCAAGGTGGAACTGAGCAGCGTCAACCGCAAACAGGCCGAAGTGGTCGTCCAATTGCCCCGCGAACTCGCCGATATGGATGGTCGCATCCGCAAACTCGTCCAACTCAGCGTCTCCCGCGGCCGAGTCCAGGTGAACGTCAGCCTCGAAGCCACCCAAGGCACAGCGACATCAGTGCGACTGGAGGCAGGCCTCGCCAGCTCGTTGGAAGCCGCCTTCACCCAACTCAGCGGCCTGCTCGGGCGTGAGGTGCGGCCCAGCGCCGCGGATTTTCTCCGTCAGCCCGGCGTGCTGGCCATCGGCTCGCGTGAAATGGATGCCGAATCCGCGTGGACAGCGATCCAACCGGCACTCGACGAGGCCCTCGCGCAACTCACCCGCATGCGGCGGCGCGAAGGTGCGGATCTGCTGGCCGACTTTGAGGCCCGTCTAACCATCATCGACGGTTTGCGCCAGCGCTTAGCCGACGTTGCTGGGGAGCGCCCGCGGCGGCACCGCGCGCTGCTGCTCAAACGGCTGTGTGAGGCTGGCCTGGAGCTGGACCCGGCGGATGAGCGGGTGCTCAAAGAGTTGGCGCTGTTTGCGGATCGCTGCGACATCACCGAGGAACTCACCCGCCTGGAGTCCCATTGCGCCAAATTCCGCGAATACATGCTCGCCGTCGAACCTCCTGGCCGCGCCCTGGATTTCCTCTGCCAAGAAATTTTCCGCGAGTTCAATACCATCGGTGCCAAGGCCAACGATGCCGCCATCGCCCACACCATCGTCGAAGCCAAAACCGAACTCGAAAAAGTCCGCGAACAGGTGCAAAACGTCGAGTAAGCGACCTGCCGGCTCACCCGATCAGGGCTGGCCGGAGCGTGCCCGCAGATCTGCGGCGATGGCATCGAGCACGTCGAGCTCAGGGCGGAAGTTCGCTGCGTGGTAGGAGCTGCGCACCAGGGGACCGCTAGCGACATGCCGGAAGCCTTTGGCTAGGGCGAGTTGCTTGAGCTCATCAAACACTGCCGGCTCGATGTATTCGATGACCGGCAGGTGCTTGGGCGACGGCCGAAGGTATTGGCCCAAGGTGAGCACGGTGACATCGTGAGCCAGCAGGTCGTCCATCGCCTGGCTGACTTCCTCGAGGCGCTCGCCCAAGCCGAGCATCAGGCCGCTTTTGGTGGCGACCTTGCCCTGGACCATGGCCTTGGCCTTTTTCAGGACCGTGAGGCTGCGCTGGTATTGGGCACGGGAGCGCACCAGCGAGGTGAGGCGCTCGACGGTTTCGAGGTTGTGATTGAAAATGTGTGGGCGGGCATCCATCACCATGGCCAGCGCCCAATCGCGGTCATTGAAATCCGGGACGAGCACTTCGATGATCGTCTCAGGATTGGCCGCGCGCACGGCGTGGATTGTCTGTTGAAAATGTTCGGCACCGCCATCACGCAGGTCATC
The DNA here is from genome assembly GCA_008932935.1 of Verrucomicrobiota bacterium. GTDB lineage: Bacteria > Verrucomicrobiota > Verrucomicrobiia > Verrucomicrobiales > Akkermansiaceae > Luteolibacter. Next base: position 3,345 of record WBXD01000065.1, on the reverse strand, counting down.
GCGGGCGACTGCGGTGATGACGACATGGCGCAATTTCATCCGGCGGGTGGCTTCGGCGACGCGTTGGGGTTCGTCGGCTTCCAGCGGGTCGGGGCGGGCGGTTTTGACGGCGCAAAACCCACAGGCGCGGGTGCATTTATCCCCTGCGATCATGAAGGTGGCGGTGCCTTGGCTCCAACACTCCCAGCGATTCGGGCACTGCGCCTCTTCGCACACAGTGACCAGTTTGAGGTCGGTGATCAGCGATTTGGTGGACCAAAACGTCGGATTACTCGGCAGTTTCACCTTGATCCACGAAGGCTTTTTCTCCCGGTGGAGAGACGGATCGATTTGTTGTTTGGTGCCACAGCCGCTCATTGCAGCGCGACGCTAGGCGTGAACAGGTCCGCTGCAAAGCCCTAAATCGCGCAGGATGCGTTGCACTAGGGCGGGTTTTCGCAAGGTGGACAGACACGCGGTTTATCCTTCCGCAGGCGAGCGTGCATTGATTGATGAGTGACGATCATTGATTATTGATTTTTGAAGTGACCGATGGACGAATTCTTCCTCTTCCAATATCAATCATCCATTCTTCCCGTCGGTTGGTAAAACGGCGCAATCCTTTTGGGACTAAGCGGTCCCATCATCCAGGCTCCGTGCAAAAATCCGGCCACCAACGCGCGACGGAGCGGAAATTGAGCTTGAATTTGTGGCGCTATAGCCTTACCCCACACGTCTGAGGGAGTCATTGCCGCCCGCATCCCCACTTTGGTCTTACGTCATCACCGTCCCCGGACGCAGAAGCCCCCTACGCCCCTTGCTCCCCATGAACCCACGCCTGTTGCTGCTGCCCACCGCCTGGTTGCTAGGCTCGTGCAAACTCGGTCCGGATTTCAAATTGCCTGCTACCAGCGGGGGCAGTCATTGGAAGGAAACCCGCGACACCACTGCCAAACTCCTGCCAAATGACTGGTGGAAACTTTTTTTCGACGTCAAACTCAATCAACTCGTGGCGCGCTCGCTGGCTGCCAACAATGATCTGGCTGCCGCCAAAGCCCGCGTGGAAACCTCCCGCGCCCTAGTCGGCGTCGATCGCGCCCGACTGTTTCCCACCTTGAATGTGGCCGCCTCCGCAAGCATCGACCGCGCGTCCGGCCATGTAACCAAGCTCCCCTTCATGCAGCTGACCAACGAGGACTACCGCGGCAGCTTCAAACTCGCCTACGATCCGGATCTGTGGGGGCGCAACCGGCGCCTGCTCGAAGGCTCGACCGCGCAGGCCGACGCCAGCGCAGCGCTGTTCGACGCGCAACGCCTCGGTCTGGCCACCGAGGTGGTGCGACAGTATTTCGTGTTGCGCGGCCTGGACGCCCAGGAGGCCGTCGTTAAGGACACGCTCGTTAGCCGCAAGGAAGCGCTCGACTTGCAGCAAAGCAAGACCGATGCCGGACTGAGCGACGGCTTGGCCGCCAGCCGCGCCCGCACCGAGTTAGAGCTCGCCAACAACGATCTGGCGGTGGTCCAACGCCAGCGCGGCTCGGCGGAACATGCCCTAGCTGTGTTGTGTGGCGCCCGCCCCGCCGATTTTGTGCTGCCGCCCATGGTGGGCCATCCGCCACTACCCACTATTCGTGCCGGACTGCCTACCAGCGTGCTGCTGCGCCGCCCCGACGTACGGGCCGCAGGGCTGCACCTGCAGGCCATCAACGCCCAGATTGGCGTGGCCCAAGCCGCTTTCTATCCGAGTTTCAACCTCCTTGGCGAAGCTGGCCTCGAGTCCCTCAACACTGCCAATTTTCTCAGTGCGGAAAGCCGCATCCTGTCGCTGGGTGCGGGAGCCGTGGCCCCTGTATTCGACGCCGGCGCCAACAAGTCAAGGCTCGCCGCCGCCCGCAGCAACTACGATGAAGCCTTGGCCGAATACCGCCAAACGCTCCTCGTCGCCCTGCGCGAGGTGGAGGACGCGCTGGTCGATCTCAAAGGCTTGGCGCGGTCTCGCAGCGCGCTGGAAGCCGCTCTGGCGAGTTCCAAGGACTCCCGCCAACTCTCACAGGAACGCTACAACCAGGGCCTCACCAGCTACCTCGAAGTCGTCGATGCCGACCGCACGGTCCTCCAAACCCGCCTTGCCCTCAGCGCGGTGGATGCCCAGCAGCGCATCTCCCTAGCCGCTCTGGCCAAAGCCCTCGGCGGCGGCTGGAAGTAGCCTAAATAAGACCCAAGACTTCAAGACGCAAGAAAAGAGCAGATGTAGAGGCATCACGCTCTCTTCTCTGTCCTCTGATATTGCGTCTTGCAGTCTTGCGTCTTCCGCGCGACTTGGCTAGGCGGTGGCGAGCCACCGCACTCAAGGGAGCGGCGGTTGCCAACCGCCGTGGCCCATGGATAGAGTAAGGGCAGTCGCATGGCGGCTTGCTCTTACGCATCTCATGGGCAAAAGGGGGCAAGCTGCCCCCGCTCCTTGCCGCCCACACGCGCCAGCAAGCTGGCTTGGCTAGGCGGTGGCGAGCCACCGCACTCCATGGCCGCGCTTTCACCCGCAGCCATGCTGGCCGTGCCGCACGTGTCGATCCGGCTTGGTGACGAGCCAAAAAAAACAGGTGGGGAGCTGGGCGGCTGGCGCGCGCCCGAACTCCCCACCTGCTGGTTAGATGCGGTCGTTGATCAGATTCCGCTTATTCGCCTGGGCTCCAATCTTCGGAAGCGGCAGCAGCGAGGTTGAAGGCCTGTTCGAGGCCGACCATTTCGCTCGACGGACGCAGGCTTTCGAAGTTGGCGCTTTCCTTCTTGAGCTGCTCGTCGTTGTAGTTGACGGCCTTGATGGACAGGCCGATGCGGCGCTCGACCTTGTCGACCTTGATAACGCGGGCTTCGACTGGATCGCCGACCTTGATGATGTCCTTGACCTTTTCCACATGGTCTTCGCTGAGTTGCGAGATGTGGATGAGGCCGTCGATGTCGCCATCGAGGCTGATGAAGGCACCGAAGGAGGCGATTTTGGCCACCGTGCCGTTGACGAGGTCGCCGACCTTGAAGCGGCCGTCGATGAGGCTCCACGGATCGTTTTCGGTTTGTTTGATGCCGAGGGACACGCGTTGGTTGGCTTTGTCGATGGCCAGCACGATAGCTTCCACTTCGTCGTTCTTTTTGAGAACTTCGGATGGGTGGTTGATCTTGCGGGTCCAGGACATGTCCGAGACGTGGATCATGCCGTCGATGCCTTCCTCGAGTTCCACAAACGCGCCGTAAGCGGTGAGGTTGCGGACCGGGCCCTTGATGGTGGCGCCGACCGGGTAGCGGAGTTCGATTTCATCCCACGGGTTGGTATCGAGCTGGCGCACGCCGAGGGAGATTTTCTGTTCCTCG
>WBXD01000064.1 GCA_008932935.1 Verrucomicrobiota bacterium | reverse complement strand
CGGGCTGCGCGAGGGCACGGCGTTCCTGGCGCTGCCGCTGACCAGTGCCCGGCGCCCGCGCGAGGACATGAAACCGCAAAAACGGCCGATGTATAACCGCCGCTATGCCATGCTCGACGAAATTGCCGCCGCCCTCGCCCAGGCCATTCCATTAAACCACCGATGAACACCACCAGCGGCAAACGCATCCGGGTCAAGTTCCTGTCCAAATCCCAGGCTTCGGATACCAACTACGACCTGTGGCTCAAACGCTTTCCCAACCAGGTGCCCAGTTGGGGTGCCTGCGATTTTATCTTTGACCAACATTGCCAGCACTACGACTGGCTCATGGTCTATGACGACCTGCCAAAAAGCGGCGATGAGCGTTTCCCTAACTGGGCCGAAAAACTCCCGTCACTCAAGGAGAACTCGTTGCTCATCACCGCCGAGCCATCCATTATCAAAAATTACGGGCGCTCCTTCGTGAACCAATTCGGTTGGATCCTCAGCAGTCAGGAGCCGTGGGCTATCAAACATCCGCGGGTGATTGAGTCGCAAACCGGCTACGTTTGGTTCTATGGCGGCAGCGGCGAACGCGGGTCTTATGATGTGCTGGCCAACCAAGCACCCCCGCCCAAGCCCTTACCTATCTCCACCGTGTGCTCCGACAAGCAGATGCGCCACACGCTGCACCACGCCCGCTACCAATTCACCCAGGAGTTGAAAGCCCAACTGCCGGCAATGGACATCTTCGGCGCGGGTGTGCGCCCGATTGACGACAAGGCCGACGCGCTGGATCCATACCAATTGCATCTGGCTATCGAAAACCACGTGTGTCGCCATCACTGGACCGAAAAACTCAGTGACCCGTTTCTTGGCCATTGCCTGCCTCTCTATCATGGTTGCCCTAACGCCATTGATTACTTTCCGGAGGAGAGTTTCATCCCCATCAATATCCACCACCTCGAAGAGTCCGTCGAGCGCATCCAACAGGTGCTGCGCGACAAGGAATATGCCAAGCGCTTGCCAGCCATTCAAGAGGCGCGGCGGTTGATTCTCAATGAATACGCACTGTTCCCGCTGGTGGCGCGCCTCATTGAGGAGCGCCATCAACTCCGCAGCGAGCAACCTCTCGCGCCCCACACCATCTACAGCCGCCGCGCCGTGCGCCGCAAACAACCCATCGCCGCCGTCCGCGATGCCGTAGATAAGACCATCCTGCGCCTCAGACATCGCTTTGCAAAACCCACCGGCCCGGGCTAACTAGACTTCGCCTCAGACCCAAGACGAAGAATTCGCCCTGATCCGAATATTTAACAGATTGCAGTCATCTTTTCCGTTTAATCCTCTTCAATCCGTGAAATCAGTGGATAAAAAACCACGCTGCAATCCCTTCCATCTCCCCTTTTAGGTCCAAGGACTCTAGCCATCGCACCATGCCGACATCCCTAACCGCCACCCCCGCCGCTCCACGCTTGCGCGTCGCCGTGACCACCACGGTCAGCCACGCCGACATGGACCGGCTGTGCCCCGGCCGCCAAATGCGCTGGGACCGCTGCGATTTTCTGCTCAATCCGCCGCGCGACACCGCCTGCGACTATTGGATCGTATTTGCCGGCAGTCGCGACGGCGACCGGATGCGCTGCGCCCCGGCGAACACCCTGTTCATCGCCGGCGAACCCCCATCCAAAAAAATCTATCCGAAAAACTTCTACGCGCAATTCCACCGGGTCGTCAGCAGCCACGCCCCCGACCCCCATCCGCGAGTGACCCCCAGTGCGCCAGGTCTCAACTGGCACGTCGGCCTGTCGCGCGACGCCGACCGCTACCAGTACGGCTATGATGAACTCAAAGGCCTCGCGCCGCCCACCAAATCCAACAAAATATCCGTGGTCTGCTCTGCTCTAACCACCACTGCGGGCCAGCGCCAGCGCCTCGCCTTGCTCGACTACCTCAAGGTCGCGCTAGGCGACGCCATTGTGCATTACGGTCGCGGCTTCACCCCGATCGGCGACAAGATGGACGCGATTTTGCCACACCGGTTTCATCTGGTGTTGGAGAACTCTTGTTCCCCGGACTATTGGACCGAGAAACTCTCCGACGCCTACCTGGGCTGGGCCCACCCGATCTACGCCGGTTGCCCGAATATTGGCGACTATTTTCCCGCCGCCGGCTTCACCGCGGTGGACGTCACCCAGCCCGACCAAGCCGTGGCCATCATCAGGGATCTTCTAACTGAAACACTCGGAGTCAACGACACCCCAACTATCGCACGCTGCCGCGAGCTGATTCTGGATGTGTATAATCCGTTCGCCCGCTTCGCTCATTGGGCGCAACTGTTCCATCAGTCCGGCAATCTGTCCCGGCAGGTGACCATCACCACTCACAAGGCATACCGGCCGTTCCCTCGAGGACTCATCTACCGCCTCGGGCAGCGCTGCGCCCGGTAGCCTCGGCACTCCTTACCTCTGTGAAGTGAGAATGATCCCAATTGCGCATTCGGCCTAATTCATGCCATTGTTGTACGCAATGAATGCTTCCGGCTTGCCAGTGGCCGGTGGCCACGACAGCTTGCCGGCATGCCCATTGTGCTTGCATCCGCATCCCCCCGCCGCCACGACCTGTTGACGCGGGCCGGGCTGGCGTTTGAGGTGGTGGTGTCCTCCGCCGAGGAAATTCACGACGCGGCGCTGCCGCCGGACCGGCTGTGCGAGGGCAATGCCAAGCTCAAGGCCGCCGCGGTGGCCCTCAGCCACCCGCACGCCACGGTCATCGGCGCGGACACTCTGGTGTTCATTGATGCCGACGCGCTGGGCAAACCCGTCGATCTGGATGAGGCGCGGGCGATGTTGCGGCGCTTGTCTGGGCGGGCCCACACCGTTTGCACCGGCGTCTGCGTAGTCTGGCCTGGCGGGGCTGTCGACACGTTCCATGAACTCTCCGAGGTGCTCTTCCGGGTACTCGATGAGGCGGACATTGACGCATATTTCCAACTCGTCGATCCACTCGACAAGGCCGGTGCCTATGGAATTCAGGTCCATGGCGAGCGGCTGGTAGCGGAAATTCGGGGCAATTTCGACAATGTGATGGGTCTGCCGGTGGCCCGCCTGCTGGAGGTGCTCGGCAGCGCTACGAGCGGCTGATCCTAAAATGGATCGTGAAAGGGGCTCCATCTTCCTTTTCAGGTTGATGGGAGCGTTAGAATCACGCCAGCAATGGGGCGGGAATTGCCAAAGTCCCGCGTGAATAAAGTGCCAGTGCAAAGCCGCTACGCAATATGCTCTGCCATAGAAACACGTTGCGTATTGGCTAAAGGCTGGAGCCATCCAGTGGCTAGTGAGGCGAAGCCTCGTTAGTTCTTTTTCTTGGCTTCGAGTTGAGCTTTGACCTTGGTTTCGATTTCGGCATAGAGGGCGGGGTCGCCTTTGAGGAGTTCCTTGGCGGCATCGCGGCCTTGGGCGAGCTGGGTGCCGTTGTGGCTGAACCAAGAACCGCGCTTTTGCACGATTTCCATTTCCAGGGCCAGATCGAGCAACGACCCGGTTGAGGAGATACCCTCGTTGTACATGATGTCGAACTCGGCCTCGGTGAACGGCGGGGCCACTTTGTTTTTGACGATTTTCACCTTGGTGCGGTTGCCGGTGACGGTGCCGTCGCTGGCCTTGATCTGGCCGATGCGCCGGATATCCACGCGCAGCGAGGAAAAGAACTTCAGGGCGCGGCCGCCGGGGGTGGTTTCCGGATTGCCGAACATGACGCCGATTTTCTCGCGGATCTGGTTGGTGAAGATGACCACGGTGCGGGCCTTGGAAATGAGGGCCGTGAGCTTGCGCATCGCGGCGCTCATCAGGCGGGCCTGGGCACCGACGGTGGAATCGCCGATTTCACCGTCGAGTTCCTGCTTGGTGACGAGAGCGGCGACGGAATCCAGTACGATGACGTCGATGGCGTTTGAGCGGACCAGAGCCTCGCAGATTTGCAAGGCCTCTTCGCCGGACGAGGGTTGCGACACGAGCAGGTCGTCCATGTTGACGCCAAGTTTTTTGGCGTATTGGGGGTCCAGGGCGTGCTCCACATCGATGAAGGCGGCGATGCCTCCGCGTTTTTGGGCTTGGGCAATGACGGTGAGGGTGAGGGTGGTTTTGCCGGAGGACTCAGGGCCGAAGACCTCGACCATGCGGCCGCGTGGGAAGCCGCCGACACCTAGGGCGCGATCGATGAGCAAATTGCCGGTGGGGATGACGTCCACATCGACGCGGTGGCCATCACCCATGCGCATGATGGCGGCCTCGCCGAATTCCTTTTGGATGGAGGCGATGGCGAGATCGAGGTTGCGCTTGCGGGCTTCAGCATGTTTTTCAGCGGCGGATTCTTCGGATGTTTGTTTGGCGGCCATGAGTAGTGATTGGTGTGGCGGATGATTACAGCGGAAACCACCGCGATGCAAGTGAAAAGATGTTCGATCGAACAAAAAAGTGACTTTCAGCGATTTAGGCGGGGTTTGGCTGCAGTCGTGTTACTACTCAGGTCGCTAGGGCTTCTAAATTTGGATTAATGAACCGCAGACGAATGATGCCTGAGCAGCAACCTGCTGGCTTGAAAAAGCCCGGGGCAGGGGGCACTCTTGGCGGGTGATCTGCGCTCATGACCCCTTGGCCTCGCTCCAACTCTTGCCACCCAAGGAGGTGGCCGCACTGGTTGCCGCCGGGCTGAGCACCCCCGCAGCCGTACTCGAGCACTTGCCGCGGCGCTACGAGGACCGGCGGCGCTTCGACGCCTTTCCCAACCAGCCTACGGCGCTGCCGGTGTGTCTGCGCGGCACGGTCATCGACGCCGCGCTGCGTGGGTTTGGCCAAGGCCGCCGCTTCTATGAGGTCATCGTGATGGACGGGTCAGGCGGAGTTTTCGGCAGCGGCAAAATCACTTGCCGCTGGTACAACATGCCGTTCATCAACAAATTGTTAGCCACTGGCCACGAAGTGATTGTCTACGGCAAGGTCAAGGATTACAACGGGCGGCTGGTCATCGACCACCCGGAGTTTGAAGTGTTGCGCGAGGACGACATCGCGGCCCCCATCCATCTGGAGCGTATCGTGCCGATTTACAAGAATCTATCAGGCTTGGCGCAACGGCGCCTGCGCGAAATCATCAACCTGCTGCTGCAGCAGACCGAGGCGGGTACTCTGGCGTCCATCCGCGATGTAGAACCTAACACGCCGCGGTATCAGGCGCTGAGCGAGGTGCATTTTCCTCTAACCTTGGAGCAGGCACAGGTAGCCCGGCGGCGTTTCGCGCGGGAAGAGTTTTTCGCCCTGCAACTCAATGTCGTGTGGCGCCGCGCCCGCTATCATGAGCAAGCGGGCCGCGTGCTGGGTACCCGCACCACCCTGCTCAAGCGGTTTTACGCCAGCCTGCCGTTTGATTTGACCGCAGCCCAAAAGCGCTCGATCAAGGAGATTGTGGCCGACCTGCGGGAGGCGCGGCCGATGCACCGCTTGTTGCAAGGGGACGTGGGCTCGGGTAAGACGTTTGTAGCGATGGCCGCGATGCTGCTGGCCATCGACACCGGCTGCCAGGCGGCGTTGATGGCCCCCACCCAGATTCTAGCAGAACAACATTACCTCACCTTCCGGCGCTGGCTGGAGCCGTTAGGTCTGCGGGTCGCGCTGCGCACCGCCAACCGCGATGAATCCAACCATTTGCCGCTGGCCGGGGATACGCAAATCATCATTGGTACTCATGCCTTGCTCTACGATTCGTTCGCGTTCCGCGATCTGGGCCTCGTCGTCATCGATGAGCAGCACAAGTTCGGCGTCGCCCAGCGCGCCGCCCTTGTTAGCCAGGGGCTGGTGCCGGATGTGTTGGTCATGACCGCCACGCCCATACCGCGCACCTTGACCATGACGCTCTACGGCGACCTCGACGTTTCGGTGTTAGACGAGAAGCCGCCGGGCCGCGGCAAAATTGTCACTGCCGTGCGCATTGCGCCCAAGCAGACGGACGTCACCAAGTTCATCAAGAGCCAAATTGCCGATGGCCGCCAAGTCTACCTTGTCTATCCGCTCGTCGAGGAAAGTGCCACGCTCAATGCCGAGTCTGCCATTGAGGCGTATGCCAAATGGCAGAAGCGCCTGCCGGGTTGTCAAGTGGGGTTGCTCCACGGCAAGCTCAAGCCAGAGGACAAGGAAGCGGTAATGAGCCGGTTCCGCAGCGGCGAGATTGCCGCGCTGGTCGCCACCACGGTCATTGAGGTAGGCGTGGATGTGGCCAATGCGAGCGTCATGGTGTTGCATCATGCGGAGCGTTTTGGGCTGGCCCAGATGCATCAACTGCGCGGCCGCATCGGGCGCGGCACGCACAAGGGCTGGTGCATTCTTCTCACCGACGGCAAAAACCCCGAGGGCCTGGAAAAACTCAAAATCCTCGAGCACAGCGCCGATGGTTTTGAAATTGCCGAAGCGGACCTGCGCCTGCGGGGGCCCGGTGACGTATTAGGCACCGCCCAGAGCGGTCTGGCGGATCTGCGCTTCAGTGATTTTCTGGCAGATACGGCGTTGCTGCGTGAAGCCCGCGCGCTGGCCGACGCCGTCATCGCCGCCGACCCCGATTTAACCGGCACGCAGCGCCATCTGCGCCCGCTCATCCAGCAGCGCCACGAGGGCGATCCGCACCCTGGAGCCGCGTGAGGTTGCCGGGCATTTGCGTTCAAAATCCCACAATCCACTTGCCAAGTGGCACATTTCAAGGCTAGTCCCTGAATCCACAGCGCCTAGCGCAACCTGCCACCATGGGAAAAATACTTATCATCGCCGAGAAACCCAGCGTCATGACCGACCTGAGCCGCGCTCTTGCCAAACCACTCGGAAAATTCGAGAAAGTGGGCACCGGCCGCGATATTTTCTACGAAAATGAGGCCGCCGTCATCACCTCCGCCGTCGGCCACCTCGTCGAATTGCGCATGCCCATGGGGCCCAATGGCAAGAAGCTGCCGTGGAAATTCGACGTTTTGCCGGCGATTCCCGACAATTTTGATCTCGACCCGATTCCGGATTCAGAGGCGCGGCTCAAGCAAATCCTCAAGCTGGCCAAACGCAAGGACATCGACGCCATCGTCAATGCCTGCGACGCCGGCCGCGAGGGCGAGCTGATTTTCCGCTACATCCTCGATATCGGCGGCATCACCAAGCCGGTCCAGCGGCTGTGGATGCAGTCGATGACCAACAACGCCATCCTCGTCGCTTGGGATTCGCTGCGCAGCGACGCCCAGATGCGTCCGCTCGCCGATGCCGCCAAGTGCCGCTCCGAGTCGGATTGGCTGGTGGGTCTCAATGCCACCCGTGCGCTGACCTGCTTCAATTCGCGCCACGGCGGCTTCAATATCACTGCTGCCGGCCGCGTCCAAACGCCGACCCTGGCCATCCTCGCCACCCGCGAGGCGGAAATCCAGGCGTTCTCGACCACGCCCTACTTTGAGGTCCAGGCGACGTTTGATGTGGCGGCCGGCCGCTACCCGGGCAAATGGATTGACGAGACCTGGAAAAAGGACGAGGCTAACCCGCACTCGCGGCCAGAGCGCTTGTGGGACCAAAGCGCAGCCGAAGCGATTCGGGCCCGCTGCGATGGCAAAGCCGGTACCGTGAGCGAAGAAAAGCGCGCCCAATCGCAGATCGCCCCGCAACTCTACGACCTCACCACCTTGCAGCGCGAGGCACCATTTTCCGCCAAGGGCACTCTGCAAATCGCCCAAGCGCTCTATGAGAAGCACAAGATGATCACCTATCCGAGGACGGACTCCCGCTACCTCCCGGAAGACTACTCCGCCAACGTCCGCGAGACCATGCAGGACATCGCCAACAGCAGCCTGCAGGTCGCCTCATACGCCGCCGCCGTGCTCAAAGGCAGCCCCAATGGCGGCCCGCACCTGAGCAAATCCCGCCGCATCTTCGATAATAAAAAGGTTTCCGACCACTTTGCCATCATTCCCACCGGCAAGACCGCCAAGCTCTCCGACGCCGAACAAAAACTCTACGACCTCATCGTCAAGCGCTTCATCGCCGTTTTCTATCCGTCAGCTGAGTTTGAGCAAACCACCCGCCTCACCCGCATCGCCCATCCGTCCCTCACCGACGTTTTTAAAACCGAGGGCCGCATCCTCGTCAAACCCGGTTGGCTCGAAGTCTATGGCCGCCGCCCTGGCGTCGCCGCCGGCAAAGATGAATTGGTTCCAGTCACCCCCAACGAAACCGCCCACGTCGCCACCATCGAGGTCGCTCACGAAACCACCAAGCCGCCGGCCCGTTTCACCGAAGCCACTCTGCTCTCTGCCATGGAAGGCGCCGGCAAACTCATCGACGACGAAGCGCTCGCCGAAGCCATGGCCGAACGCGGTCTGGGCACCCCCGCCACCCGTGCCGCCACCATCGAGGGCCTCATCGCCCAAAAATACCTCGCCCGCGACGGGCGCGACCTCCACGTCACCGGCAGCGGTATGCGCCTCATCGCGCTGGTCCGCCAAATGGACATTGAAGGCCTCTATTCGCCGAAGCTCACCGGCGATTGGGAATTCAAACTCCGCCAAATGGAGCATGGCCACCTCCAGCGCGCCGATTTTATGCGCGAAATCATCGCCTACACCAACGATATCGTCGCCAAGGCCCGCAAACTCGCCGCCGACGCCAAAAGCCAGACATTCGACGACCTCGCGGCCACTTGCCCGGTGTGCGGTGCACTCGCCCTGCGCCAAACCGACGCCACCTATGAATGCCGCGAGCTGGAGTGCAAATTCCAAATCAAAAAGCACATTGCCAGCCGCCTACTGACGGATGACGAGGCCCGCGAGCTTGTCACCCAAAAGTTTGTCGGTCCGCTCACCGGCTTCAAGTCCAAGTTCAACAAACCCTTCGATGCGGGCCTCGCCCTCGACGAAAAATTCAAGGTCAAATTCGTCTTCGACAACGACGATCGCGATGCCGCCCCCGAGCTCAGCCCCGAGCAAATCATCGGCGAGGTGACGCTCCCCGATGGCCGCAGCGGCTCGATCTATAAGACGGAAAAGGCCTACCACCTGCCCGCCCTCGTCACCAAAAAGGAGCCCCACGGCATCCGCATCGGCCGCTCGATCCTGCAGCGCGACATCCCTGCCGAGCAACTCGTCAAACTCCTCAGCGTCGGCAAAACCGACTTGCTCCGCGGCTTCGTTTCCAACCGCACCAAGCGCAAGTTCGACGCCCATCTGACGTTCGACCCCGCTGCCGGCAAAATCGGTTTCGAGTTCGAACCCCGCCCAGACAAAAAAAAGCCCGCACCCACCGCCGTGGCCGACGTCGGCCCCCCCGCACCCTCCGCTAAAAAAGCGGCAAAAAAATCCCCCGCCAAAAAAGCGGCTAGGAAAACCGCCAAGAAGGCCACCTCTCCTTGAGTGCGGTGGCTCGCCACCGCCTAGCCCAGCCAGCTTGCTGGCGCGTGTGGGCGTCAAGGAGCAGGGGCAGCTTGCCCCCCTGGCCCATGAGACGCGTAAGAGCAAGCCGCCATGCGACAGCCCTTGCGCTATCCATGGGCCATGGCGGTTAGCAACCGCCGCTCCTTGAGTGCGGTGGCTCGCCACCGCCCGGCCAAGCCAGCTTGCTGGCGCGTGTGGGCGTCAAGGAGCAGGGGCAGCTTGCCCCCCTAGCCCATGAGACGCGTAAGAGCAAGCCGCCATGCGACAGCCCTTGCGCTATCCATGGGCCATGGCGGTTGGCAACCGCCGCTCCTTGAGTGCGGTGGCTCGCCACCGCACTCAAGGGATAAAGAAGCCACTAATTGACCATTCATCACATCTTCCTTGGCGCCACGTATTGGGGGAAATGGATTGTGCGCAGAGGCCTCAGCGCGGGCGGGCTGCGCTGATGACGAGATCTTGGGCGCTGTCGATGGTGGAGCCGGGCACCGGGCTCAGTCCTAACAATGAGAGCGCTAGGTTGGCAGCGTCGCCATTGCGAACGGGTTGCGGGCCGCTGTAGGAGGGATTGGCAGAGGCGTCCGGGGCGCTGCGGGTGGAGGGGTTGATGGAGTACAAGTCGCGGCCGCTCGCCGCGCCCGCGCCCCAGACGTAGAATGGGATGGTGTAATCCAGGGGGTTTTTGGTGTCGCCGTGGGTATTACCGTGGCCGCCGTGGTCGGACGTGAGGATGATGGTGGTTTTACCATTGAGTGCGGGAGTGTCGTGCACCATGTCCAGGATCTTGCCGATCTGGGTGTCCACGCGCTTCAGCGCGGCGGCGTATGCGCTGGCGGGGTCGGCCGACCAGCCGAGTGCGTGGCCGGCGCCATCCGGGTCCTGAAAGTGAAAGAACGCGAAGTTGAACGGCGCGGCGGCCATTTGGGTGATGAAATCCGCGGCCAGATCCGCCGCAGGCGCTGCGGCGATAATCTTTTCATAGTCGATTTTATCGCGGCCGTTGTCCGCGCCAGTGACGTCCGGCGCGCCGGTAGTGGGACCGTATGACTTATGATAGAGGCTGAACTTCGATTTGCCCGACCAGATGGCGCTGCGCAGGCCGTGGTCATGAACCACGTCGAAGGCGCTGGCGACATAGGTTCCCTTGTTGGTCTCGAGGGTGCTTCCAGCTGGCGGATCGGTGTTGCTCGTCCAGTTGTGCCCGGTCGCACCGATCACACCGCGGCCGGTCACCATGGTCGTGTGATTGGGCAGAGTAATGGCATAGTTGGCATCGTCGCGGGCGTTGAGCGTGCCGCAGCCTTCGGCTTGAAGCCGCTTGAAAGTGGTCAATTCCGTGGCGAGGCCGGCTTGCAGCAATGGCTTGAGGTAGGCCGAGCCCATGCCATCGACGCTGATGAGGATGACGTACTGCGCAATGGCCACCGGGGCGATGGCAGCTGCGGCGGGCGCGGAAGCTGCGACGGATGCGTGCAGCGCGGTAAGCACGGCCAGCACGGCCCACGGCCGGGGGGTAGAGCGGGAAAGCCGCGGTGCCACGGCGCGGAAACACCGGTGGCGACAGCAGGGTGAGGTGTGGACAGGTCGGCGGCTCATTGGATAGGGGTTGCTTAGCGCATTTTGGCAGGCTCCGCAAGCCCGTTAAGCGAAGACGCAACAGAGCCGAGCTTCAGGCCTCAGACCCAAGACCGCTGCGCTTCAAGACCCAAGACGCAAGAAAAGAGTAGACGCAGAGGCGCCCCAGCAAGCTGGCTGGTGGCCAGGCGGTGGCGAGCCACCGCATCTCCATGGATCACAATCCTCTTATCCGTGTCATCGGTGGTTAAAAAAACGTCGCGGCAACCCTTTCCATCTTCGTGTTTAGGTTTAACCACGCGCTTGCTCCAGTGATCCGGGCTTTGCCAATGGCAGTTTCTGCGTTTGCTATGCCCGAGTCCCTGCAATTAATCGACTGTTAGATCCGGTCGTTTTCATCTCCAACGTCCAGCTCGTTCTGTGCCTAGGGCACCGCTGCCGGTCCTGTTGCCTTGAGTGGTACCCCCAGCCACAAATGCGGCGTGATTGCCTCCACTTGCCGGATGCAGCGGGCTTGCGGCACGCAACAAATCTGATGGAAGTGCCAGTTGGGCCCACCATCTTATGGCGACGGCACCCGGGATGGGAAGGTTTCCCAAGCAGCTCCGCAGCGTGATGGTGTCAGTTAGGACATTCTGATGTCCGTACGGACGCCAGAATGTCCTAGCAGACGTCAGGCGGTGCAAGCGGTGCAAGCGGTGCAAGCGGTTCGTTGGCCGAGTCGGTTGGTGCCGCCAACCGGTACTTGGATTGCGCGACGCGGTGGCTGACAAATCGGGTACCAGTCGTTGGATCAAACGCATGAAGGACGGTCGGACCCTCATCCTGAACCCCCTATGAACCAGACATACATCAATGCGGTCCGGCTTTCGCGAGGCTCAAGCGGACCAATCCGAGCAAGTTTTCACGGCCAGCGGAAGAATTGACAGAACGCCTGAGCCGCTGCTCCGTGACCGGCACGACGCTTGATTGACAGGCGTGCCGTGGCATGTCCCTCGAATCCGACATTCTATCCGACCTGCGGCAGTTGCTCACCGAACATGGGGTGAGCGCACGATGGCAGGGGATCGACCTGTTGGTTCTCGTTAGCCGCGTGAAGCGTGAACAGCAAATAGACATGGGCGGATTCGTGGATTCGCCGGAACTCAGCCTGCAGGTGCCTAAGGTGGCTTTCCCAAACCTGCTCCCGCAATTCGGTGAGCGCATCGCGGTGGAGGATATTGAATACCGCATCTCGTAGGTGTCGGCCCATCCGCGTCCCCCCTTGCTCTGGGATTTGCCTCCCGAGGTGGCGTGCCCATCTGGCGACAGCAGCAGGCTCAGCGATAACAAAACCGCATGGTTCCGGGCGGGGTTCCAAACCCCGAACCTCGCATTCCAATGGCGAATCAGCCATTCGACGGGAATGATTACAATAATTTTGATTTGCCACAGCTGCCTAACACGCGCTAGTTGAAAACCGTAAGATGCTCATGCCATGAATATTCTCAAACGACTCCTCCTTGCCGTTGCCGGTTTGTTCGTCCTGTCTCACACCGTCCAGGCTGACTACAACCCGAATATCGGGCGGTGGATCAACAGGGATCCGATCGGAGAACAAGGGGGGATAAACCTGTGCGGGTTTGTCGGGAACGATGCGATTAGCCAAAAAATGCCCTTGGTAGTTTTGCGACCAAGGAAGAAGCACTGACCGATGCCAAGAATTCAATTGGCAAAGCCGCAACAGCCTCGCGGGAGACAGGAATCGCCCAGGCGCAGGAGGGTGCCAAGCATCTCAACAAGAACGTGAGAATTGATCTACACTGGAGCGATGCCGTGTTGTATTCGATCTCTGACACCGGAGGTGAGTTTAGGGGAGTAGCCGGAATCGAGTACGCTTCGACCGTCTATTGTTGCCCTGAAGCCGCCGCCAAGACCCAGTTTAACCACACTCCCCCGCTACGAGGAACGTTGCCAGCAAGAAATCTCTTTGAACGAAATCAATATGGTAAAGCCGAGTATCCACTGTTTATCTGTCACTCTGTAATGATAGGTTTGCGCTTGTGATCTAGCACATCGCAGAGATCGCCAAGAGTCTTTGTGCGCCAGCCCTTCTTCATGGTTGGTCTCCCATCCACCGGGGCGAATCCCCGGTTCGTTGGCGGCACTGGGGGAAGAAATGGGAGGAATGAGAATGATGGGAAGTATGGGAAGTATGGGAAGTATGGGAAGTATGGGAAGTATGGGAAGTATGGGAAGTATGGAAAGTATGGGAAGTATGGGAAGTATGGGAGTGATGCCGGGGTCCCGGGAGATCATGTTTCCCATTCTTCCCATCATTCCCATACTTCCCATCCGCCATGGCGGCGCGGTGCTTGAATAAACCCCTCATTTTCCGCCCTGGTTGCGGTTTGCGAGTCTCACGCGGGTCATGCGCTCGCGCAGGCCGCCTTGTTGGATGAACTCTTTCTCCAAGGTCTTGAGCTGCTGGTCAAGGAGGTAGTTGGTCTGGTGGATCAGACAAATCGCGATATTAGCCAACACCTCAGGCGGGCGTGTGGCCATAAACTCGCGATAGATCTCAAACGTCTGCGGGGTCTGGCAGCCCAGATGCCGGACGAAGCGCGCTTCTTTGGAATCCTTGTCCCAGATGACATGATCACGCACCCGCAGGTAATCCCGGTAATCCGCCAGCAGTTCCTCCAAGCTGGCCCGCCCGACGTTGGTGAGCTTGATTTCGGTTTCCTTGGAGGTTTGGGCGGCCTTGCTGCCTTCCAGGATGTTTTGTTTGCCTGAACGCGCGGACTGGATCATCTGATCCACCGTGCGGTCGCCGCGAGATAGATACTTGTGCGCGAAGCGGAACGTGATGTCGTAGACGACCTCGGCTTTCTGGAAGGATAGAAGCGTTTGATAGTCGCCGCGAGGCGGGAGCAGGGGTTCTGGGGATTGGGGAGCATTCTTCCCATTCTTCCCATTCTTCCCATCTCTCGCATTTGAATTCCCCTCGCTCATGGCAGCCTCCTGATGTTAGTAAGCACCATCATTCTATTCATTTCCGGCGGTCATGCCAAGAACGAAAGCCGCACTGACGACAGCATCTTTCCATTTTCAATGGCTCTGG
>WBXD01000063.1 GCA_008932935.1 Verrucomicrobiota bacterium | reverse complement strand
GACTCCCATAAGGTGACAGATAAATAGTAGAGAATCTTGTGGATGGTAGGGTTTTTGGTGGTATGGCAGCGGCGGTCATAGACGCGCCGCTACACTGCGACAGATGTGCTTGCGCGGCTGTCTACCGATCCGCTTGGCCCCGGCCTTGCTGGTCGCCACGGCCTTTGTTGGCAGCTGCCGGTGCCTGGCGTGGAGACGCCGCCCCGGCGGTTCTCGGGGAAGTTGGTCCTGCTTGATAGGCGGGGGCGGCATGACCGTGGCGCGGGTCGGTCGCCTGGCCGGCACCACCTTGCGGATTCACCCGGCCTGACGGGTTCTTATAGTTGGCAGGTTGGCCGGTCGGGTAAGGGGCGGCAGATTGGCCCGCCGGGTAAGGAGCGGCAGGAGTGGCGGCGGCACCGGCACCGTGCGATGGAAAGGCACCACCCGGCGGCGGGATTGGGTTGCGGGCGCGGGCATCATTGGCCGTGGGGCTGGGCGGGTAAGCTGCCTGCTTGTGCTGGAATTGCGGCTGGCTTCTGGCAGAGGGTGCCTGTTGGCGGACCTGATGCGCCCAACCGTAATTGGAACCGCGGTAAGCGCCCTCGCGGTTGTGGTAGTTGGACAAGGTCAGGCTCGTCACGCGGGAGGGCGGCGGGCAGAACGAGCGGTTGTATCCATAGGGATGTGGCACGCCAACAACGACCATCGGCCGGTAACCACTCGGGTAGTAGCCGTACAGGTAAGGATCATAATAGCAACGGCGCTGGTAATCGTAGTAGCAGTAGCAATACGGGTCATAGCCCCAGCGCGGATCCCCCGTGCCGATAAACAGCGAGGTAGAAAATCCACTGCCACCGTAGCCGTAACCTTCGCCATAACCGGGGCCTCCTTCGTAACCGGAACTGTAAGCCCCCCCCGCCATGTAATTCGGATCGTAAGCACAAGATCCCAAGGCCAAGGCCAACACGGCGCCCATCGCGGCACCGCCCCAACAACGAAGATGTTTCTGCATGTCAGTGGAACGTAGCCAGGAACCCTCCCTATTCAAAAAATACCAATGATTTTTTTCATTGGAATTTCGGCCCCGGGTTGACAGCAGGTATCGCTTTCGCGTTTCCTTGGTCTCCACCGCCAACTTTTATGCACGCCCCCATTCTCGTCACTGGTGGAGCCGGATACATCGGCTCCCACACCGTTCGCCTTTTAGCGGCTCAGGGCCGCTCCATAGTCGTCCTCGACAACCTGGTGTTTGGCCACCCGCAGGCAATCATTGATCCGGGCGTGGAATTGGTCGTCGGCGAAGTCGGCGATAGCGAGCTGCTGCGCGAGCTGTTTGCCAAACACCGGTTTGGAGCGGTGGTGCATTTTGCCGCCTACGCCTACGTAGGGGAGTCCGTCACCAACCCGCTCAAGTATTATCAAAACAACACCGCCGAGCCGATCAAACTGTTGCAGGTGATGCAGGAGTTCGGCTGTCAGGTGTTTGTATTCTCCTCCACTTGCGCCACCTACGGCGTGCCCGACGCCCTGCCGATCACCGAGGCCAATGCCCAATGCCCCATCAATCCCTATGGCCGCAGCAAACTCATGGTCGAATGGATGCTGGCCGATTGCGACCGGGCTTGGGGCTTGCGCAGCGCCTGCCTGCGCTATTTCAATGCCAGCGGTTGCTCGCCAGACGCACTCATCGGTGAGGACCATGATCCGGAAAGCCATCTCATTCCCCGGGTGCTGATGGCCGTCACCGGCGAAATCGACCACCTCGAGGTCTTCGGCACCGATTACCCGACGCCCGACGGCACCTGCATCCGCGATTACATTCACGTCGATGATTTAGCCGATGCCCATGCCCGCGCACTCGATCATCTGGCTACCGGCGGGGCCTCGCTCCAATGCAACCTAGGCACGGGTATCGGCGTTTCCGTCAAACAGATCATCACCGCCGCCGAAGAAATCACCGGCCAACCCGTTCCGGTCATCTACGGTCCACGCCGCCCCGGCGACCCTCCGCTGCTGGTGGCCGATCCGGCCTTGGCTAAGCGCCTGCTCGGCTGGGAAGCCACGCGCAAGGATATTCGCGAGATGCTGCATCCGGCTTGGCTGTGGATCAATGGCCCACGCCGTGGCCGCTACCCCGGGAAAACACCCTCGTAATTGCGATGTATTGACATTACCCGTTGCCTTTCGATGAAAACCCACCACACTCCTGTTAAACTCACCATGCACTCCATTCCGTCCGCCGATCGTCTCACGCCCCGTCGCTGCGGCTTCTCCTTGGTGGAGTTGTTGACGGTCATCGCCATCATTTCCGTGCTCATGACCGTGGCCACCGTCGGCATCGGCAGCCTGCTTTCCGGCAAAGGCGTTAGCACCGCCGTGTCCACCACCGAAGCGGTGTTTGCCGAGGCGCGCACCTTGGCCATGGGTAGGCTCACCAATGCCGCGGTACTCGTCAGCATCCAGGACTCGACCAACATGGATACCTACCTGCGCCGCTTGGTGGTGGCCTACAAGGAGATTGACCCGCTTACCAACAAGCAAAGTGGGGAATGGACGCTTGCCAGCCGCGGCGTCACCCTCCCTGAAAAAGTCTATTTCAGCCAAACCCTCAGTTGCAAGGACCACCAAAAAGGCGGCAGCGGCATCGCTAAAGTGACCCTCGGTGGCAGCAAAGTGAAACGCGACTACCAAGGCCAATACCTCATCTATGAATTCAATGCCGAGGGCATCTGCACCACCCCCGGCGCCAGCTTCGTGGTCGGCACAGGTACCCGTGCCATCGGTGGTACCGAGGCCCGCCCGCGCCGAATGAATTCCGCCAAACGCGACTTCGGCGGCTTTGTCGTCTGGCGCAATGGCAGCACCTCGCTCTTTCACGACCCCCTGCAAATTCTTAAAAATGGCGATAACATCACTTTCTTCTAACCCATGAACCGCCCTTCCTCCGCCCGCCAGTCCGGCTTCACCCTGCTGGAAACCGTCATCGCCATCGGCGTGCTCGCCGTGTTGCTCACCGCCTTCATGTACGCCTTCGGTCCCGCCATGTCCGGCATCCGTCGCTCCATCAATATCCAGGAGGCTGACCGCCTCGCCTCCACCTTGCAGAGCGAGCTGACCACCCTGCGCAGCGGCCAGCAAAGCGGCGATATCCAGACCGGCTTCGACAAGTCATTTCAATGGATCAAGCAAGCCAACGATCCCGCCGCAGCGCTTTTTGTCTATCAATACCGTGGGGATCCGAGCAAACACCGCGCCGACAGCACCCTCGAGCCCTCGCTCAAGATCGGCGGCGTCGCCGGCAAGGATTACGTCGTGCTGCCGATGGTGCGGCGCCTCAATGACCCGTTGTTTCTCAAGGATCTCGACGCGCTCCAGGGCGTTGTGTTCTACATCAAGTGTACCCAGCTCATTTACAACAAGGACAAGGGCCTCATCCCTGGTACTGCAGGCACCATCAGTGATCCACTGGATGGCTCCCCCGCAGGCAAGGCCAACGACTATAAGGAAGCCGTCATCGCCTTTTCCGCCGAGTTCTACAGCATGCCCGCCAACAACCAAGCCTACTTCACCGGCCCGAACTTCAAGAAAAGCTTCAAACTCACCCAAAAGCCCATTTTCACCCGCAATCTGGCCGTGCGCAGGTAACCCTTTGCCGTTTGCTACAAGCTCATGAAAACCTTTCGCTCCCATCCCCTCCGCCGCGGTTTCACTCTCGTCGAGTTGCTAATCGCCATGGCCATCACCACCATCATCGCCTCGATACTCATTTCCGTGACCGTGGTGGCCGTCGACTCGTGGAACCGCAGCCGCGCCGAGCTGCGTGCCGCCCGCCAGGCCAAATTCATGGTCGATTCCATCGCCAAGGATTTCGAAAGCCTGGTCACCCGCCGCGGCAACAAGTTCGAATGGCTCTCGGCCAAAACTGCCGCTCCCCTCCCCGGCAGCGACAGGCAAAAAAGCTCCAACGCGTCCAAACTCATCTTCTTCACCGCCGCCACCGACCGCTACGAGGGCAAAATCAGCACTCCCGATGACAAGGGCGGCGACGTTTCCTGCGTGGCGTACGACCTCCAATTCAAGGATCCCATCGACGGCGGCAACGGCAACTTCTCCACCTTCACCCTCAACCGCTTGCTGGTCAATCCCGACCAAGCCTTTGGCAACCTCCTTGGCCAAACCGAACTGGAGCCAGCCTTCCTCAGCTACCAAGCCCAGATGATCGACCTGAAGAACTTCGTCTGCGAAAATATCTTCCAATATAGCGTCACCTTCCACGTCGAAGTCACCAAAAACCCCGGCACCACAAAGGCCTCCATCGTGAGTGTGCCCGTGTCACTCGGGCCCACTGTCGGCAGCGGCCGGGTGATCGACTTCCGGATTTTGGGCAGCGGCATCGAACTGGCGGAGAGCCCCAGCGCGGACGTCACCATTGACGAATTGAAGGCCGGCCGCGTCGCCGCCGTGGAAATTTCTCTCACCGTCATTTCGGACTTTGGGATGCTGCAGCTGCGCGGCGAGCGCAATCTTATCGGCAATGCCATGATCAAGTTTATGGCCAAAAATTCCTTCCAGTATTCCAAGCGCGTGGAGCTGCCATGCATGTGAGATCCTGTCCAGATTGACAAGACAGCTAGACCGGCCAAGCCCAAGACGAGAAACACCCACGGCGGCACTTCACAGACATCGACGCAGCGCGTCCAGCGCCGCTTGGCTCACTCCCAGTTTGAAATCCTGACGGTTGCGGGGCTGGAACACCCGCCACGCATGAGTCTCTTCCCCCAGCTGCGCCACCGCAATCCAGGCCGTGCCGACGGGTTTGTCCGCAGTGCCTCCGCTGGGACCAGCGATGCCGGTAACCGCCACGGCCAGATCCGCACCACTAACGACCAGCGCAGCCTCCGCCATTTGGCGGGCCACCGGCTCACTTACCGCACCGTGACTGGCCAAGGCCTGTGCCGTCACGCCTAACAACCCGCTTTTTGCCTCATTGGAATAGGTGACGAACCCGTGGGTGAACACGGCACTGGCACCGGCAATATTGGTGATGCGATTGGCAATGAGGCCGCCGGTGCAACTCTCCGCCGTGGCGAGCGTCCACCCGCGTGCGCCGAGCAAGCGCACGACCGTTTGCTCGAGCGAACTGCCATCGTCGCTGACGAACTGCGGGGCAAAGCACTCCAAGGCGAGCGCCCGGGCCTGTTGGATGGCGGCGCTGCCTCCGATGAGGCGCAGATCCACTTCGCCGATGCGGGCGCAATAGCCGAATTCGAGCCCGGGGATGGCGGCGAGGCGGGCATCAAGTGCCTGGTGGAAATCACTCTCCCCGATGCCCACAAATTTCAGTTCGAGCAACTCCGGTGGCTCGGCCGCGCCACCCAGCGAGCGCAAGCGGGGGACGACCTGCTCCAGAAACATCGGATAGAGCTCGCGCGGGGGGCCGGGCAGCAGGAAAATCGCAGCGTGCGGCCGCCCCGCTAAATTCGCCGCGACATACACGCCGGGGGCCGTGCCGTTGGCGTTGGGCAATACCTGCGCACCCCGCGGAATGAGCACTTGTTTCAAATTGTCGCTCGCCATCGGCCGCTGGCGAATGGCGAAAAACGCCTCCAACGAGGCCAGCGCGGTAGCGTCCTGCACCAATTCCAGGCCAAGCACCTCCGCCGTAATTTCGCGTGTCAGGTCGTCGCTAGTGGGGCCCAGCCCGCCGGTGACAAGCACCGCGTCCGCCCGACCCAGCGCCTCCATCAGCACCTCTCGAATGGCCACCCCGTCGGGCACGCAGGTTTGACGAGCTACTCGCTGTCCGAGCTTGAACACTTCTGCGCCCAGCCAAGCACCGTGGGTGTTGAGTGTATGGCCTAGTAGCAATTCAGTGCCCGTGTTCACAATCTCGATGCGCATAGGCCAACCAGATGCCCGCCTGGAAAAATTGCAAGCGGTAATATTTTGCTCGACAGCTGGGGCGAGCCTCACTGAGGCTCGCGAGATGTCACTCACCTCGCAACTTCTCCGTAATGGCTTGTTCGCCCTCGCCACCCTTACCACCGCTTTTGCCAGCCGCGACGGCTGGACTGCCGACTACGACGCCGCCAAGAAACAAGCGGTCAGCGAAAAAAAGGACCTGTTACTTGACTTCACTGGCTCGGACTGGTGCAGCTGGTGCATCAAGCTCGACAAGGAAGTCTTCCAGCAAGACGCCTTTAAAACCGGCGTCAAGGGCAAGTTGGTGCTCGTCGAATTGGATTTCCCGAAAGATAAATCCAAACTCAGCGATGCCACTCAGGCCCAAAACGAAAAACTCCGCGGCGACTTGAAAATCAAAGGCTACCCCAGCATCGTACTGTGCGACGCCAGCGGCAAACCCTACGCCCAAACCGGTTACCAAAAAGACGGCCCCGAAAAATACGTCACCCTCCTCACTTCCCTCATGGAAGTGCGGGCCAAGCGTGACGCCGCCTTCGCCGCCGCAGCCAAGGCCAGCGACCCGGTCGAGAAGGCCAAAAACCTCGTCGCCGGTCTCAAAACCATGGATGCCGAACTCGTCGAAAACTGCTACGCAGACGTTACCGCTAAAATTGCCGAACTCGACAAAAGCGACGCCTCGGGTTTTGTGAAGGAACAAAAGGATGCCGCCGCCAAGAAGGAAGCGGCGGAAGGTGTCATGAAGGGGCTGCAGGAATTCATGCAGGCCAAGGTGATGCCGCTGATGCAGGCCAAGGATTTTGACAAGGCATATGCCACCGCGCAGGAATATCTCAAAGCCAACCCTTCCCTCGCAGATGATATCAAAATCGACCTGTCCCTCAACATTGGTCTCCCCCGCTTCGTCGAAAAAGGCGACGCTGATGGTGCTAACAAGTTCATCGACGAAATCGTCACCGCCTATCCCAATCACCCCATCGCCAAACAGGGCGAGCAAATCAAGCAGCAGGTCAAGGCACACATCGAAAAGGCCAAGGATCAGCCACCAGTCGCACCCAAGCCAGAGTAGAAAAACCGGGCCTTGCCCGACTCCACACAAGTGGCAGCGTATAGATACATGGAGGCCGACCATGTCTGCCAGTCCTCACCTGCTGGACACCCATCCTGGGCCCTAAACCACTCGTTGAAGCCGTGAGCACCCGACGGGGTCGGCGGCGACTTGCGGGCAAGGCGCACCAGCGCGGTAAGGGCGTGCAGTTTAGTCCGTGCCAGATCCAGCCTGCCGGCGGCTACCAGCGCGGCGATATAAAAGCCGCAGACAAACGGCCACACTCCGCCGTTATGGTAATGCCCTGGCAGGTTGTACCTCGCGTAGCGCGGGTGCCAGTCGGCATCGGCTGGCCGCACGTAGGGAAAATAGCAGGGCGGCAGGTCGAGGACAAGTTCGCCGCTCGCCCGCATCCCATCGCACGCGGCCTCGATCCAATCCAACATTTCACGGGCCCGCACCGGCTCGGCCAAACCTGTTAGAATCGCTACGCTGTTGCCCAGCACATCGCAGCGCGTATCTCGCAGCACCTTATAAAACCACAGCGCGTAGGTGGCTTGTCCCGCAGTGACAAAGCCTTTACCGTCCGGGCGGTTGGCGTCACTTTGCAAGGCCCGCGCACGCTCGTCCATACCGAGGAGCTTGCGATAGCCGTAGACGAGAGCGTTGACAAACAGGCCGTGGCCGAGCACCCACTGTTCATCGCGCCAATCACTGGTGGGTTGCTGGCCTACCAGCTCCCGGTCGTCAATAGTTTGATAGTCCATCCATTGGAGGGCCTTGGCCGCAGCCTCCTGCAGCCACTCCGCTTCGCCGGTGTAGCGACGGAACATTCCCAACACCAATAGAAACAGCGGCGTGGTATCACTCGCCCCCCGATCTTCGGCATCATGCACCAGCGAAGGGATCATCCCACGCGGACTCTGGTGGCTAGCCAGCTCGGTGAGCACCCGGCGCAGCGAGTCCAGCAACACCTCGTTACCCGAGGCAAAAATGCCCAGCGCGGAGATGAGTAGATCGCGGGTGTATGGTTCCGGATAGCCCCAGCCTGCAGTGCGCGGCAACCCGTTATAGGGCCCGCTGGCGTTGTGCAGGAGCACCTCCAGCGCGGCAGTCTTGGCGGCTTGGATCGACCGGTCCATCTCAGCCCGGGTTTTCAGTGAGGATAGCCATCAAGCGGCGGGCCACCTGCCGGTAATCGTAATGCTCCACCGCCCGCAGGCGTCCCGCCGCACCCATCCGCTGACGCAATGGCGGATCGCTTAATAAGAGTTTCAAATAAGTGGCGATGTCCTGCGAACTGGCACGATAATCCGCGACCCGCGGTGGATCGAAAATGACTTGGTGGCCCGGCTCGAAGCCCGACTCTGGCCCCAACACCGCCCCGGTGACGTGAATGGTTTCCGCCACGCTGGCCAAAAAGGCGGTTTCACCATGAACTAAGGTGTCCAGCATGGCCATGGCGCGGATGCCGATAACCGGTTTGCCGCAGGCTCCCGCTTCCACTTGGAGCATCCCGAAGCCCTCCAAGCGCGACGGGCCGGCATAGACGTCACACGCGGCTAGCAGATATGGCATGAGATTGCGCGAAACCAAGTGGGTCTGAAAGCTCACCCGGTCCTGGATGCCCAGCTCGGCGGCCAGTTCGACATCGAGCTGGTTCTGGACCGCCGTGCGCTGCTGGGGCCACACCTTGCAGACGTAGCGCCAAGGTGGCACCGTGTCGCCCAGGCTGGCGAGGGCTTCCATCACCTCGCGCCCGCCCTTGGAGGCGGCATCGCCCCCGACCGTTAGAACTAGCAGTTCGCCGGCACCCACGCCGAGGGCCTCGCGTGCCGCGAGCACCTTCGCATCGTCTGGCGCCCGCGGCATGAAGCCGTCGGTGTCGCAACCCACTGGCAAAGTGACGGTGCACGCGGCGCGAATCCCGTCGCGTGCAAAAGTTTCGCGCACCCAATCGGATGGCACCAGCATCAGCGGCATCCCATCCAGCACGTCGCGATAGTTGGCCACATAGCCATCGGCCAACAACCACGGCACGGCGCGCAGGCCGAAGCGGCGCGGATGCAGTACGATATCGGGCACATCGCCCCAGAACCCGATGCCCACCACCACGTCCGGTTGGAACCAGCGATAATACCATTCCTTTTCCAGATCGGAATGAAGGTTGGCGGCTCGGACATCGACGCCAATTTCCAGCAGCCCGCGGTACAGCAAATCCCCTTGGGTGGGCAAACCTCCGGGTGCCGGTGGATGATGGTAAAGGACGAGAATTCTCATTGTTAGAGCGGTGGTTTCATGCTGGGGCGAAAAAACATTTGAAGGCCTCCATACGCGGCAGCGCCCGGGCCTCCCAAGTGGCCTCGCCGAAGCCATAGACCTCGGTGATGAGCTGGTACTTGCGCCCCCAGGTTTCCTCGGACAAGGTGAACCGAAGGCCTGCGTCCCACTGCGGCCGGGGCAGGTAACTGCCGCCACCATCCTCGTAGGCGAATTGCCAGAGTTGGCGGGCGTGGAGTTGGCCGCGCAGCCACAATGCCCGCAACGCCCGCGCAACCTCCTCATGGCGCCGGTGCCGGGTATATTCGCCGTTGGGCGCGTGGGTGACCAGCAAGTCGTAGTGCCGCTCCGGCAGCAGTGCCAGGATAGCGTCGCGCACCCGGGTGGCAACCAGCGGCTCCTGCTCTGGGCCATCGTCCAAATCGCCCATGGCACCTTGAGCATGCAAATGTTCCAAGGCGCGTGCAAACCGCGGTGCTCGGTCCGCATCGCCGCCGCGACACAGGGTTGCGATGAACGGCGACCACTCGGGATGGCCCAACAAAAGCCCCCCCGCCCACAGCGTCTCATCATCGGGGTGGGCCACCACCACCGCCACCCGACGGATCCCGTCAAGTTGCCAAGTTTGTTCCACGGATGGTTTCATGGTGTCGGGTTGTTTGACGCGGTCCCAAGCGGCACAATGCCAATTCGGACGTTTATTACAATCGCACGGATTTTCACGCAACGCAAGTCGTATCATGCATCCCCGCCGCGTCACGGTGGGTCACGGTGGGGCCGATTGCTGCAAGAAGCACGCGGCTGGAGCGGTATAATCGCGCACACCCCTTGCATCCAAATGCCCCCCCTGCCCTGCCGCATCGCCTGTTTGTTCGCCCTCAGCGCCGCCGTCACCTGCGCCGACGACTCCACCGTCGCCCCTAACACCCTCAGCGCGCCGGAGCAAGCCGCCGGCTGGCGCCTGTTGTGGGACGGCAAGACCGACAGCGGCTGGCGCAGTGTGGGCGGCGAGGCGTTTCCCAAATCTGGTTGGACGATTCAGGACGGCGAGCTGAGCGTGGCACCGGCCAAAGGTGGGCCAGCCCCCGCTGGCGGGGACATTGTTACCCGCGAGAAGTTTAGCGACTTCGAACTGGTGGTAGATTTCAAAATCACTGCCGGTGCCAATAGTGGCATTAAGCTTTTCATTGATCCCTCGCCCGCCAAGGGCGCGGATCCGTCGCTGGGCCCTGAATTCCAGATCCTCGACGACGCCAAACACCCGGACGCCAAGCTCGGCCGCAACGGCAACCGCACCCTCGGCTCACTTTATGACCTGATCCCCGCCGCTGCCGACAAAACGGTCAACCCCATCGGCGAATGGAACCATGCCCGCATTCTGTCCCAAGGCCCGCACGTCGAGTTCTGGCTCAACGGCCGCAAGACCGTCGAGTTCGAGCGCGCCTCGCCCGCCTGGCGTGAGACGGTGGCCACCAGCAAATTCAAAGGGGTGGCGGCCTTCGGCGAGCTCACGCAGGGCCACATCCTGCTCCAAGACCACGGCAACCCGGTGTCTTTCCGCAACCTCAAAATCCGCGTGCCTGCCGCGCCTTAGCTCACACCCTACCTCAGGACTCGCGACCGCCGCCTGGCGTCACTGGCCACCTCCACCTGTTTTCACGGCGGGGTGGCTGGCGGCGGGGTGGCTGGCGGCGGGGTGAGTTGAGGCAGGGTATCCGGCCATTCGTGCAGCGCATAACCCACACCGACCCCGCCGATATCGTTGACGAGTTCGGAGCAGCGCTGACGCCACTTGGCATAGTCCGGCGCACTGCGCTCGGCATCGCGGCTGCCGGGAAAAATCACATAGCTTACTTTCAAGTCGGACACCGGCCGGTTGTTAGAAAGAGCGCGCGGATTGATCTGTTGGGCAATGCGCAGCGACGCCTCGCCTACTTTGTAGCTCGGGCCGCCGTCGCCGACGATTGCCGGATAGATCTGGTCGCCGTAGATGACCAGTGCAAAATCGCCGGTTTGGGGTGCGAATGGATCATTGTGAGCGGCGAGCACGGACACCGGAACCACAATGAACGGATCATACTCGGCAATGAGGAAGCTGCGGCTTTTCAAATCTGCCAAGCCGCGCTTGAGATAAGCGAGGCGCTCGCGCAACCATTTCTTGCGTACCGCCAGCGTGGTCCGCTCCGCCAACTCCTTTTCCGCATCCTTGATCCGGCGCTCCCAGCCAGCTATGATCGGATTGGGCGCCGTCCCTTTTTTCGGCCAGGCATAACTCGTGAACGGCTGATAGTACGCCGAGTTAATAATGGCTTCGGGCATCTCCGGTAGGCGGTCACCATCCGACCCATCCGACACCACATCCATGTCCGCCTGCAGGTAGAAGATCCGCCGGCCGTTCTCGGCACGCAGGTTGAGCATCGTCTCACAGTCGAAGAAGTTATGCTTGGATAGAATCTCGCTTAGCAACGTCGCATCCCTGCGGACGCGTGCCACCTTGTTATCATACAGCTTGCCATACCAGGCAGAAACTTCCGCCCCGGCCAGCAGCCCGGGCAATCCAGGCAACAGTTTGGACAGCATCGGGCTCGACGTTTCAAGCTCGGCGAGGGTTTTGGCGGGGGCGGGCAGGCGCAGACTGAGTTGATAGAACGCGACATAACTTGCCGCATCGACCCGCTCCTTGGAGGCGATGCCGCCTTTGTCGAACTTGATTTCGGTCTTGAACGGAATACCCGGGCGCAGCAGCCGCACGTCGCTCACCACACCAGGCAGGCTCGGGATTACCGGCACCGCCGCCTCCTCGGTGTCTGGCTTGTCTGGTTCTGGTTCCTTTTTGGTGGCCACGTCGCCGGCTTTGCGCATGGCGGCAAGCTCGTGCTCGAGCTTTTCCTCCATCTCGGCACGCAGGCTCGACTCGATTTGGCGGCGCAGGTCGGCTTCGTCCGTGGCGACAGCCGCCGGTTTGGGACTGCGCAGTTCCCGTAGTCCGCGTTTGATCTTGCCAGGGATGGACGTAAATAGAATTCCGAGCACGCCGCCGGCAACCAGCAAGGCACCCGCACGCAACCACAGCCAACCACGCCGCGGGCGATTCGAAGAGTCTCGGTTTCCACCCAGCAGCAAGTTACCCATGCGACGGAGCTTAGCAGGAACGCGCCGCTCATCAACACCCATCCGCCACTACCCTCTAACATCTGCCAGTGAGTCGGGAGAAGTAAGTGGCGGTGCCCTGTCCGCGGCACTGGCCAGTTGCCGACTCAGCAGCACCCGCCTTCACTCGCCAAATCCGACGTCTTCGAGCAGACCACCGGCTTGCACCGCGGCGTTGGCCAGCACGTCGCAGCGCTCGTTTTCGGTGTGGCCGGCGTGACCTTTCACCCAGTGCCAGCGAATCGTGTGTGATTTGATGGCGGCGAGCAGGAGCAACCACAGGTCACGGTTTTTCACCGGTTGTTTCGCGGCGGTGAGCCAACCGCGGCGTTGCCAGCCGGCCAGCCAATTTTTATCGAGGGCGTCGATGAGGTACTTTGAATCCGAGTGGAGGTCCACGTTGCAGGGTTCGCTGAGCAATTCTAGCGCGGCGATGGCACCGCGCAATTCCATGCGGTTGTTCGTAGTGAGGCGGTAGCCGGCGGCGAGCTCCTTGCGGTGTGAGCCGCTCACCAGCACCACGCCATAGCCGCCGGGGCCCGGATTGCCCTTGCAGCCCCCATCAGTGTAAATCACCACGTGTTTCATCGGGCGGCAACGTGGCCTAAGCCGTGCCACTTGCCAAGTCCCGCGTGCGGGCGTTCAGCCGGCGTTGGCGGCACGACGCCCTGAGACAACCACAGATTAAAGGATACACCTCACTTCACAGAGGTAAGGCGAGCCCGGCCTGCGGCGCCGCCTTGGCCCCAAACCAGCGCGACACCAGCACGAAGAAAAACGGAATGAAGATCAAGTCAATGAAAGTGGCCGAGAGCAAGCCGCCGGTGACCGCCGTGCCGATGGCGTTCTGGGCGGCGGCACCGGCCCCGTGGGTCAGCGCCAGCGGCAGGGTGCCGAAGAAAAACGCCAGTGAGGTCATGATGACCGGCCGCAAGCGGATGCGCACCGCGGTGAGCGTGGCGTCAACTAAATCGTGCCCATCGTGCATGAGTTGCTTGATGAACTGAATGATCAAAATGGCGTTTTTGGTCGACAAGCCGACAGTGGTTAGAAGACCGATTTGCAGATAGACGTCGTTGGGGAACATCCGCAACTTGACCGCGGCCACCGCGCCTAACAAGCCAAGCGGCAGCATCAGCAAGTTGACAAACGGGATCGTCCAACTTTCGTACAACGCCGCCACCGCCAGGAACACCACCAACAGCGAGATCGCATACAAGGCCGGTGCCTGAGCTCCGGCATTTTTTTCCTCGTAAGACAGACCGGTCCACTCGTAACCGATGCCCGGCGGCAGCTGGGCCGCCAATTTTTCCACCTCGGCCATCGCCTCGCCGGTGCTGATGCCTGGGGCGGCCTGGCCCAGCAATTCCACGGCGGGAATGCCGTTGTAACGTTCGAGACGTGGCGAGCCATACTGCCAGTGAGCATTGGAAAAAGCTGAGAAGGGCACCATCTGGCCACTCTTGCTATTGACGTACCAACTGTTGATGTCCTCTGGCAGCATGCGAAACCGGGCATCCGACTGGAGGAAAACCTTTTTGACCCGGCCGTTCTGGATGAAATCGTTGACGTAAGAACTGCCCCAGGCGGTGGCTAGGACGTCGTTGACCTGCGACAGGGACACCCCGAGGGCGCCGACGCGCACATCGTCGATGTCGAGGTTGAACTGAGGCGAGTCGTCCTGGCCGTTAGGACGGACTGCCATAAGTTTGGGGTTTCCCATGGCCATACCCAACAATTGGTTGCGAGCCTCCATGAGCTTTGCATGTCCCAGGCCGCCACGATCCTGCAACTGGAAGTCGAAGCCATTGGCCACCCCCAATTC
>WBXD01000062.1 GCA_008932935.1 Verrucomicrobiota bacterium | reverse complement strand
CGGCTCGGGTTTGCTCAGTGGCGCAAAACATGCCGCGAAGGAAGCGAAACGTGTCGGTTACCCACTGATGCTGAAAAGTACAGCAGGCGGTGGCGGCATCGGCATGCGTCTTATCTGGTCCGAGGCAGAACTGGCCGAGGCCTATGCCACAGTGGACCGACTGGCCCGTGCCAACTTCAAGGAAGCTGGCATATATCTGGAAAAGTATGTCGAGCAAGCGCGCCATATCGAAGTACAACTATTTGGCGATGGCAAGGGCGGCGTGATTGCGCTCGGCGAGCGCGACTGTTCGGTGCAGCGGCGCAACCAGAAGGTGATCGAAGAAACGCCGGCACCGGGCCTTTCCGATGCGCAGCGCGAGAAACTTCTTCGTACTGCGATCAAGCTCGGCAAGGCGGTGAAATACCGCTCTGCCGGCACCGTCGAGTTTGTGTACGACGCGAGCAACGGCGAGTTTTATTTCCTCGAAGTGAATACGCGGCTCCAGGTCGAGCATGGCGTCACCGAAGAGGTCACCGGTGTCGATCTGGTCGAGTGGATGGTTCGTCTCGCCGCCGACGACATGCCTGCGCTCAACAGTTTTGTCATCGAACCGCGAGGTGCAGCAATCCAGGTGCGGCTCTATGCCGAGGACCCGAACAAGAATTTCCAGCCCTCGGCCGGCCTGCTCACTGCGGTGAACTTTCCCGACGACATTCGCGTCGATGGCTGGGTCGGCAACGGCACCACGGTGCCGCCCAACTACGACCCGATGCTGGCCAAACTGATCGCCTATGGCAAGTCGCGCGAACAGGCGCGGCGCAAGCTGATCGTCGCGCTGGAAGCCTCGGAAGTGGCAGGCATCGAAACCAATCGCGCCTATCTGGCGCAGGTGCTCGACTGCCCGACCTTCGTCGCCGGACGGCAGACCACGCAGATGCTCAGCCACTTCCACTACAAGCCCGCCACGATCGACGTGCTCGAAGCCGGCGTGCAATCGACGATTCAGGACTGGCCCGGACGCTGCGGTTACTGGGATGTCGGCGTACCACCCTCGGGGCCGGTGGACGCGCTGTCGATGCGTCTCGCCAATCGCCTGGTCGGCAATAATCAAGGAGCCGCAGCACTGGAACTGACGGCGATGGGCCCGACGCTGAAGTTCAACTGCGACAGCGTCATCGCGCTGGGCGGTTCAGAGATGATGGCCACGCTCGATGGTGCTGCGCTGAGCTATTGGCAATCGCACGCGGTCAAGGCTGGCAGCGTGCTGAAACTCGGCAGCGTCAAAAGTACTGGCCTGCGCAGTTATCTGGCCGTGCAAGGCGGCTTCGATGTGCCCGACTATCTCGGTTCGAAATCCACCTTCACGCTCGGCCAGTTTGGCGGCCATGGCGGACGCACTCTGCGTATCGGCGACGTACTCCATGTCACGCCATCACATCCGGAAAATTTTGCCAATGCGCAACACCGTGCCGCATTGAAACCATCGCTGCAACCTGTGCTCACCCATGAGTGGGAAATCGGCGTGCTCTATGGCCCGCATGGTGCGCCTGATTTTTTCACCGATGCCGACATCGATACTTTCTTCTCTACTGCCTGGGAGGTCCACTACAACTCGTCGCGCACCGGCGTCCGTCTGATCGGACCGCGTCCGCAATGGGCACGCAGCGACGGCGGCGAGGCAGGGCTGCATCCATCCAACATTCACGACAACGCCTATGCGATCGGCGCCGTGGATTTCACTGGCGACATGCCGGTGATTCTGGGCCCCGATGGTCCGAGCCTTGGCGGCTTCGTCTGCCCGGCCACCATCGTGCAGGCCGAGTTGTGGAAGATGGGGCAATTGAAACCGGGCGACACGGTATATTTCAAACGGCTCACCCGGCAGCAGGCCAATGCGCTGCAATCCGCTCAGGATGCGGCGATTGCAACGCTTGCCACGCCTGCGTTTGCCGCATTGCCCAAACACCATTCGTCACTGACATCACCTGTACTGAAACATCTCGCTGTCGAAGGCGAAAAGCCCGACCTGGTCGTTCGCCAGTCGGGTGATGGCAGCCTGCTGTTTGAACTGGGGCCGCTGGTGCTGGATCTCGAACTGCGCTTCCGCATCCAGGCGCTGATGCAGGCAGTGCGGCAAGCCGCAATCATCGGTGTGCTCGATCTGACGCCGGGCATCCGCTCGCTGCAAGTGCATTTCGACCCGCGCATCGTAAATCAGGACCAATTGATAAACGCGGTGATTTTGCTGGAAGAATCGCTACCCCAGCTCGACAATATGGAAGTCGACTCGCGCATCGTGTATCTGCCGCTGTCGTGGGACGATCCGGCGACGAAACTGGCGATCGAGAAATACATGCAGTCAGTAAGGCCCGATGCACCATGGTGCCCGAGCAATATCGAATTCATCCGCCGCATCAACGGGCTCGCTTCGATCGAAGACGTTTACAAGATCGTCTTCGAGGCCAGCTATCTGGTGATGGGCCTTGGCGACGTGTACCTTGGTGCGCCGGTGGCGACACCGCTCGACCCTCGCCATCGCCTCGTCACCACCAAGTACAACCCGGCGCGCACCTGGACACCGGAAAACGCAGTCGGCATCGGCGGCGCCTACCTCTGCGTGTATGGCATGGAAGGTCCGGGCGGTTATCAGTTCGTCGGTCGCACCGTGCAGATGTGGAACCGCCATCGCAGCACGCCAGATTTCAGCAAACCCTGGCTATTGCGTTTTTTCGATCAGATACGCTTCTATCCAGTCAGCGAAATGGAACTGCTGAAATTGCGCGAAGACTTTGTCGTCGGCAAGTTTCAACTCCGGATCGAACCGACGCGTTTTCGGCTCAAGGATTACCGCAAGTTTCTTAAAACGAATGCAACTTCGATCAAGCATTTCAAGACGACGCAGCAATCTTCGTTCGAGGCGGAGCGTGATCGCTGGAAGGCAGCCGGACAGGACGTGGCGGCAAGTGACACCATGGTTGCGGCGGCCGGACCCGACAGCGAGCTTGATCTGCCACCGAATGCGCGACCGATCGCAACCCACGTTGCCGGCAGCGTATGGAAGGTGGATGCAAACATTGGAGATATCGTGAAAGAAGGGCAGGTACTGGTGATTGTTGAATCGATGAAAATGGAAATTCCCCTGGTCGCGCCGTGCAGCGGCAGGTTGACCCATCTCTTCTGCAAGGAAGGTGGTGCCGTGTCGGCAGGGCAGGATCTGCTCGTGATCGAGGCGGAGGCATAAATGACAGTCTCCACCTTCAATCTCGCTACACTGCGCGCTGCCTATCTGGATGGCAGCCTTACGCCTTTCTCTCTGGTAGAGGAAATCATCGGCCGCACCGCAAGCGACCCGAACAACGTCTGGATCCATCGACTGTCTGACGATGCAATCCGCGCTCATGCCAAGGCGTTGGATGGCAAGGACATCGCGACGCTGCCGCTGTATGGCATTCCGTTCGCGATCAAGGACAACATCGATCTCGCCGGCGTACCGACTACGGCGGGCTGCCGCGAGTTCGCCCACACGCCGACAAGAAGCGCCTTCGTCGTGCAACGCCTGATCGATGCCGGCGCAATACCGATCGGCAAGACCAATCTTGACCAGTTTGCCACCGGCCTCAACGGTACGCGTTCTCCGTTTGGCCACTGCCACAACGCTTTCAATCCCGACTACATTTCCGGCGGTTCCAGTTCCGGCTCCGCTGTCGCGGTGGCGCTAGGCTATTGCAGTTTCGGACTCGGCACCGACACCGCGGGCTCGGGCCGCGTGCCTGCCGCCTTCAACAACATCGTCGGCCATAAACCCAGCTTGGGCTGGCTATCGTCGACCGGCATGGTGCCTGCCTGCCGCTCTGTCGATACCATGTCGGTATTGGCACTGACTGCGGAAGATGCGGAAATCATCATGACCGTGGTGGCTGCCTTCGATGCCGAAGATCCGTTCTCGCGACGCGCAGAAGGTCACGCCTTCGATTTCGGCAGCGCGCCGAAATTTCGTATCGGCATTCCCCGTGCCGATCAACTGGAGTTTTTTGGCAACGGCGAATGCCGGCAGCTCTTTGAAGCTGCCTTGGCGCGTGTCGCCGCACTCGGTGGCGAATGTATCGAGGTCGACCTGCAACCCTTCCTCGATACTGCGAAGCTCTTGTACGAAGGGCCCTGGGTGGCGGAGCGCTATGCGGCGATTCGCGATTTTTTCGAAGCGCAACCCGAGGTCCTTTTGCCGGTGATCCGCGACATTCTCGGTGGTGCAAAAAAATGGTCTGCTGCCGATGCCTACAGCTTTGGCTATCAACTCCGGTCGGCGAAGCAAACGTGCGATAGCGTATGGCAAAACGTCGACTGCATCCTGACGCCGACCACGGGCACCATCTACACCATCGCCGAAATGCAGGCCGACCCGATTCGCCTCAACAGCAATCTCGGCCACTACACCAACTTCATGAACCTGCTCGACTATTCGGCGACCGCGGTGCCGGCAGGCTTTCAACAAGCAGGGAAACTGCGCGGGCTGCCTTTCGGCGTAACACTCTTCGCACCCGCGCATCAGGACGGCCCGCTGTTGCGCCTGTCTGCCCGCATGCAGTCTGCAGTTGCAACGGGCACAGTGGCGAGCTCACCAAGGCTCCCCAGCGGACAAGTCCGTGTCGCCGTCTGCGGCGCACATATGTCCGGCCTGCCACTCAATGGACAACTCACCTCGCGCGGAGCGCGTCTAGTTGAGACAGTAATATCCGCGCCGGAGTACAAGTTCTACGCACTGCCCGGCGGACCGCCATTCCGGCCAGGCATGGTCAGGGTCAACTCGGACGGCGGCGCGATAGAAATGGAGGTGTGGGAACTGCCCGCTAGGGAGTTCGGCAGCTTTGTCGCCGGCATTCCTGCGCCGCTAGGTATCGGCAGCGTAAAGCTTCGGGATGGCCGCCAGGTCCATGGCTTTGTCTGCGAGGCCGCTGCTGCAACGGGTGCGCAAGACATCACGGCATTGGGCAACTGGAGAAAATATTTGGCGGCCGGAAAAGCTGCTTAGATCTGCCCAGCTAAATCCCCCGACACTTTGGCCAATATTTTCCTTATCGCAATAACGTAGTTTTCCGGGCAATCTTCTTGCGTGAAGTGATTCGCGCGGGCGATCTTCTGCACACCGGCATCCGGAAAATGGGACAACCATTTCGCCATATCGGCAGGACGAGTGCCGATATCCTTGAGGCCGAAGACGAACTCAACAGGCTTGCCTGCCAGAGTGTGCAAGCGACTTTCGATTTTTTCCAGCCATGGTGTCGCGGCAACAATCTGGCGCGGGAACACCGCCGTTCCCATGCGCGAGGCCGGTGTCGGAAAAGGATCGGCGTAGGCCTTTAGCATTGACTTTGTTTTCTTGCCCAACAACATCGACAGCATGGTTGTGGCAAAGAAATTGCGCTGGAGGATCAGGTACTGGCCCAATCGACTTCCCATCAACGCGGAGAAGATGCGATAGGTCCGACTCGGCGCCCATGCCCAGGTGGTGCTGATCACCATACCCAATACCTTGTCCGGACATCGGGTCACAATGCTGAGGCTGATCGGCCCGCCCCAGTCCTGCGCGACGAGGATGAAGTTATCAAGCTTGAGATGTTCGAACAGTAGCGCTTCCACCCATTCGGCGTGTTCCTGCGGCGTATAGCCATAGCCGGCGGGATGCTCGGAGAAGCCGAAACCCGGCAGATCATAGGCAATGCAGCGGCATTCAGGTGACAGCACCTTGATGATGTTGCGATACAGGTAAGACCAGGTCGGGTTGCCGTGACACATCACGACCGGTATGCCCTTGCCCTCGTCGACATAGTGCATCGCAGAACCGTTGTGTTCAAACCAGTGGCTGTTGAATGGATATTCGCCGGCATCTACAGTAAACGGACGTTGTCGTGACATGGCCTACCCTTGAATTGGATTTTCTGCTGCATTATTTTAGTCGGTTGCTGCCGGCCACAATCGGAAAATAATAAAGCCGGCATTCGAGCGGGCCGTTGAACAGCGGCGTCTTGCGCTTGGGCGCCAGGCCAATCAGCTTCGGCAGTTTGGTATCAGCCGAGATCAGCCAGCAATCCCAACCGGTGAAGCGCTTCTTGAAGGCATCGCCGAGTTTCGGATAAAACGCCGCCATCTCGTCCTGGTCGCTCAAGCGCTCGCCGTAGGGCGGATTTGCGATCAACAAACCGTTTGCTGCTGGTGCCTCGCGCGTCAGCAGATCAGCCT
Source organism: Verrucomicrobiota bacterium (assembly GCA_008932935.1). Classification (GTDB taxonomy): domain Bacteria; phylum Verrucomicrobiota; class Verrucomicrobiia; order Verrucomicrobiales; family Akkermansiaceae; genus Luteolibacter. The sequence continues at coordinate 8,094 of WBXD01000062.1, read as the reverse complement.
GCCTGAGCTCGACCAGATCGTCAATGCCGGCATGCGCCAGATTCTGCTGCGCCCTTGCCACTGCATCACGCGAGATGTCGCTGCCCCAGATCGGCAGCTTGTCCGGAGACAGGCGCTTTTCTGCCGCCTTAACGGTGAGCCGCCGCCAGAGAGCCGCATCGAAATCGAGCAGACGCTCGAAGCCGAACTCGCCCGGCGCCCGCGAGAGGCCCGGTGCATCGCCAAGGCTCATCTGCGCTGCTTCGAGCAGGAAGGTGCCGCTGCCGCACATCGGATCGAGCAGCGGCGTTCCCGGCTTCCAGCCGGCAAGACGAAGGATGCCGGCGGCGAGGTTCTCCTTGATCGGTGCTTCGATGCGCGCAATCTTGTGGCCGCGCATATAGAGCGGTTCGCCCGAGGTATCGATATACAACGTGGCGTCGGTGACGGTGATGAACAGATGAACACGCACATCCGGATTGCGTGTATCCACGCTGGGGCGCTCTCCGCCTAGGTCGCGGAAACGATCGCAGACCGCATCCTTGACGCGCAGGGTGATGAACTCAAGGCTTTTCAGGGGCGACTTGATCGACGTTACATAAACACGGATCGTTTTTGCCACCTTGAACAGACGCGGCCAATCCACCTCGCGCGCGAGGTGATAAATATCTTCCTCGCGTTGATACGGCCCTTGCGCTACTTGCCGCAACACGCGCGTTGCAATGCGCGAATCGAGATTAACGCGATAGCAGGTTTCGAGGCTGCCGCTGAACAGCACGCCGCCCGCTATCGGCTTGACATTGCCGGCGCCGGCAGCGGTGACATCTTCAGCGAGAAGGGGTTCCAGTCCGCGCGGACACGGGGAGAAATATAGGTTCGTCAAAATGGCTTCACCACAACAAGAATGACAACCGCCATCAGGCCGAAGACGGGAAGTTCGTTGAACACGCGATACCAGACGTGGCTGCGTGTGTTCCTGCCCTGCTCAAACTGACGCAACAACACGACGCAATAATGGTGATAGCCGGACAACAACAGCACCAGCACCAGCTTGGCGTACAGCCAGTTGCCGGTGATGCCGTAGCCCAGCCACAGCCAGGCACCAAACAGCACGGCCAGCAGGCTGATCCACATCGAGAAACGATACAGCTTGCGGCCCATCAGCAGCAGACGATCGCGCTCGGCGACGCTGTCGGCCGGAATCATTGCCAAGTTGACGAAAATGCGCGGCAGATAGAACAGACCGGCAAACCAGCTGACCACAAAAATGATGTGGAACGCCTTAACCCAGAGCATGGGTCATCCCCTTCAATTGTTTTTGTGCGGCAACGATGCCGCTACCGATAGTTGGGTAGCGCAGACGCAAATTCAACTCGCGCTTGATGCGCGCATTGCCGATGCGGCGTGATTCGCGCATGAAGGAAATCTGCATCGGCGGCAGCACTTTCTCAGCCTCCTTTCGCGCCAGGCGCGGCGCATGCGGCAACGCGAACGCGTCGGCCAACTTGTCGTACCAGTCGCCCATGCGAATGTCGGAGTTGTCGCAGACGTTGTAGACACGATTGGCACCACCGCGATCAAGCGCTGCGATGCAGGCCTCGCCCAGGTCTTCGGCGTGAATATGATTGGTAAACACATCGTCCTCGGCAGTCAGCAAGGGCAGACCTTTGCGCAACCGCTCCAGCGGCAACCGATCTGCGGCATAGATACCAGGCGCACGCAGGATGGAGACGCGACAATTACCACGCTTGCCAAAATCGCGCAGTTGCCGCTCCGCATCGACTCTTCGCCGCGCACGCGCCGACAGCGGCGCCAGCGTTTGAGTCTCGTCAATCTGCGCGCCGGCGCAGTCACCGTACACGCCGGTGGTACTGATGTAGACCAGACGCTGTAGTACACTTCGACGGGCTTGCAGCGCCTTGCCCGGTGGGGAATATGAGGTTCCGGACAGCGCCGCAATCAAGCGGCGGGTACGCGGATCGGTATCACCCTGATCGGGCGGCGGTGCACTGTGAATCACGGCTTGTGCGACACCTCGCAAACGATGCAAGGTATCAGCCTGGTCAAGATTTCCCAGCAGTTGTGTCACCCCCAGGGCGGCGAGCGCAGGATCATGCTTTCGTACCAATGCGTACACCCGCCAGCGTGAAGTCAGCCGGGGCAGCGCGCGCCGCAGCACATCGCCGCAACCTATGATTAACAGTCGTCTCACGGAACAATTATCTCATGGCCTTCAATGTCGTCCTTCAGCCCAGCGGCCTTCAGTTCAGCGCCACCGACGATGTTTCCATCCTCAAGTCGGCGGAGATCGCCGGCATGGCGCTGCCCTACGGCTGTCGTGGCGGTAGCTGCGGTTCGTGCAAAGGGAAACTGCTGACAGGCCAACTAGAACGTGAAGACGAGGATCCTTTTGCGTTGTCGGAAGATGACCGCGCCGCAGGTTTTGCCCTGCTCTGCGTCGCCAAGCCGCGCTCGGACGTGACGATTGAAATCGCCGAAGTCGCCCGCCTCGCTGATATCGTGGTCAAGACCATGCCCTCACGCATCACGACGATCGAGCGGGTCGCGCCGGATGTGGTTCTGGTGACGCTCAAGCTGCCTGCGGCAGAGGCTTTTGATTTTCGTGCCGGGCAATACATCGAACTGATGTTCAAGGATGGCGAACGACGAGCGTTCTCGCTGGCCAATCCGCCGCACCAAACTGGCTCGGTGCAATTGCAGATCCGTCTGGCGGAAAATTCCTACTCGACGCGGATGTTCACCGAGGTACTGAAGGAGCGCGACATCCTGCGCTTCGAAGGCCCGCTTGGCACCTTCCAGCGCAACCCGGATTCGAGCAAGCCGATGATCATGGTCGCCGGCGGTACCGGCTTCGCGCCAATCAAGTCGATGCTCGACGACATGGCGTACAAGGGCATCGAACGCGAGGTACATTTGTATCGCGGCTCGCGCGATCGCACCGGGCTGTATCTGTCGCAACTGCCGGAGCAATGGACGGCTTCGCTGCCCGGCTTCAAATATGTGCCAGTGCTGTCGGACGCAACACCGGCTTGTGCCTGGACCGGACGCACAGGCTTCGTGCATCAGGCCGTGCTCGACGACTTCGCTAATCTCTCGGATTTCGAGGTTTATGTCTGCGGCGCACCGGTCATGGTCGATGCCGCACGGCGAGACTTTGCTGCTCGCGGCTTGCCGCCGGAAGCTTTCTTCGCCGACGCCTTTACCCCGGCCACAACGAAAAAATAATCAGAGCGTATGCGTGCGGTCGCCGCGCGCAAAACCCAGCAGCGGTTCGGCGATGTTCTTCGCCAGCGCGATCACCTTGAACAACTCGCCCATTTCATTCGGCGAAAGCAGCAGGTTTAGCGCGCCTGTCGCACGCGCCGTCGATGCATCGTCATCCGCATCGCGCCTTTGCGTCAGCAATTCGGCAATGCCGCAGTTCATCAGGAAGGCCGACTGCGAGGTGTAACCGGCAATCTCGGCACCGGCCTCATGCGCCGCCTCAGCCACCGCCGTAAAATCGACGTGGGCAGTGATGTCGGACAGCCCCGGCCACCAGAAGGGATCGTCATGAGTGCGCTGCCGATAGTGGCAGCGGATCGTACCGCCATCGCGCTGCGGATGGTAGTACTCGTGGCGCGGCAGGCCGTAGTCGATCAACAGCATCGCCCCAGTATGAAGTCGACGCGTCATCTCGGAAACCCAGGAACGGCCGGCAAGGCCAAGCTCGCTTCGATACGGTGCCTTCACCTCGAGCGCATCCGTCACAGCGGCGAGGTGTGCATCCGCTGGTCGCTCGGCGTAAACAAAACGGCCATCTGCATCAAGGCCGACACCCACTTCATTGATACCGTTTTCGCGCCATGCCACTTCATGCGTCGGCATGGCATCGAGCACTTCGTTGCCGATCAGGCAGCCGGAGAACTTCGCGGGCAAGGCGTCGAGCCATTCCACGCGCGACAAAAACTCTGGTGCCAGCTGGGCAATCGTTTCGCGTTGCCTTGCCTGCAACTCGCCCGAAAGTTCGAGGATTTGATAATACGCCGGTGCGCAGCCCAGCGCGTCGAACGCCAGCAACAGATCAGCGGCGAGCTTGCCACTGCCGGCCCCGGCTTCCAGAACGATCGACGACGAAGCACGCATGACCTGCGCAACCTGCCTGGCCAGCGCCTGTCCGAACAGGGGCGTCAATTCCGGTGCAGTGAGGAAATCACCCTCGACGCCGAATTTGCGGCTGCCGCCCGAGTAATACCCCAGGCCCGGCGTGTAAAGCGCCAGCCCCATGTAGCGCGCAAACGATATCCAACCGCCGACAGCGCGGATTTCAGTCGCGATACATTGGGTTAGCGCAATGCTGGCCGCCTTGGCGTCGGCGGAGGGTTCGGGCAGGTCGGCTTTCATGAGGGCTGGCATTGTGCCACGATGCCTAATGCCCGCCCATCCTGCGCCGCACCCTCAAATACTGATGTCAGGCGCCGGCGTCAAGCGGCAGCCATTGACTTTCCAACTGCCATCTTCCTGTTTTTCCATCTGGAACAGTCCGAGAACCGGCTCGCCCCGCTCACCAAAAAAGAAGACCTGTTGGACAGCCCCTTCTTCCGTTGATTCGACTTTGCGCAACTGAAGGTCGCGGGGGTGATAAACGACCGGGTAGGCTTCTTTCACCATATTGAGGAACTTCAATGGTGAGCGAAATCTTTGTTGAATGCGGGGAGTGGCGTAAAAAAAGGCCTGAACGCTGTCATCGTGACTGAAGGCCGAGAGTTGCGCCTCGACAACCTTCTGGATCGCTGTCTTGTCGGCGTCGTTCAGCGCGCCTAACAAGTCATCCTCTGCCAGCCCTGCTGCAGGCTGCAGAAGAAAAAATATTGCCATCGCTGCAAGTATCCGTGCCATCGCTCGAACCTCCGCTTTAACCAGCCGAAACGATCCTAGCATGCGGGGGTCGGGAGCGGAAAACCAAAAGGACCGGCGTCAATCCCTTCTCGGAGTGACGCCGGTCATTGTCGTTGCGACTTCAGCATGCTGCCCGGTATGTGCTACTCCATTTCAGCGGATGCCATTACCGTGCTCTGCTTCGCATCAGTGATTTTTGTTGCCATGCCCTTTGCCATTGCCGCGCTGGTCGCCGCCACGATCTCCATGATCACCGCGATCACCGCCGTCGTGCCCGTCGCCGTGGTCGTTATCTCTGTGTTCTTCGCGACCGCCATGCCTTTCCTGATAACGCGGAATATATTGCCGGTTGTACCAGTTGTCCTGAACAAAGTAGACACGTTCTCCGCAGGCGTTGTACTCGCCGCAGTGCTGGCGCCAATGTTTGGCATGGCCTGGGGGCACGCGCAGGTAAACCGGAGCACGTTCATATTGCACTCGATCAATGATCACTGGCTGACGGTAAAGCACCTGAGGCTGCGGATAGTCGCCGATATCAAGCTGGCCGTAGAAGCCGGGCTGCCCGACGGAAATCGAAACGCCAACATCGGCGGCCACTGCCTGGCTGCTAAAGGCCGCAACGCTGAGCGCGGCGATGGCAGCTGTGACTAAAAGTTGTTTCATTTTTATCTCCCATGCTGCGGAATTTTGATTCGGGTTTATGAAGTACATACACACAATGCGCCGGGCGTCGCAGGACTTCCTTACGCCAGCGCACATATCCGAAAAACATTGCCTATTGCTCTGCTTCGGCCCAGGCCGCGTTGGCCATCGCGTATTTTTGTCTATAGACTCTGCGCGCGGTTTTCCCTGTCGACCCACCTGCCTCTATCTCCATGTCCTCCGCTTCTACCTGGTTTGAAATTCCCAGTCCTTTCGAGACAGCTCCCGGCTCGGTATTGCTGGCGGATCCGCCGAAAGCAAATGTCCGCAAGCTGCGCGAGATGCTGCTGGACGGGAGCTATCCGAAGCCTTTTGTGATTGATGACGGCGAGCTACTGACGCTGTTTTTCAACATCCGCCTGACGCAGAGCGTGATGCGGATCGACAAGCCCACTGCGCTGGCCTTGCGCTACACCCGCAAGATGATGTCCTTCCTGCTGTTCAACCCGAGCCCCAGGCAAATCGGGCTGATCGGCATGGGGGGCGGCTCGCTGGTCAAGTTCTGTCATGAACACCTTCCTTCTGCGCATCTGACTGCCATTGAGATCGATCCCGACGTGATCGCATTTCGCGACGTGTTCATGATTCCGCCCGACGGCCCTCGACTCAAGGTGATGCAGACCGACGGCGCAGAATTCCTGGCCCGGGCAGACAGTGAGTTCGACGTATTACTGGTGGACGCCTTCGACAAAATCGGCGTAGCCCCGGCGCTGGCTAGTCGCGACTTTTTCGAAACAGCGTTTGCCAGATTATCCTCGAAGGGCCAGTTCATCATCAACCTAGCCGGGGACAAGCGGCGCTTTCGAGGCCTGATCGGCGAGGTTAGTGAAGTATTCGATGGCCGCGTGATTGTTGTACCCGTCCGCGGTGACGGCAATTCGGTGCTGCTTGCCTTCAAGGAAACGCGCTTTGTGCCCAACTGGCGCAAGATTCACCTGCAGGCCAAAGCATTGAAGGAGACGTTCGATCTCGACTTCCCTGACTATGCCAAGAAAATCGAGAACGCCGCGAAGCAGTAAGCGCCAGGTTTGTGATCGGTCCCTTGTCTCTTGCGGCGAAAAACCTTTGAATCGTCCCTATTTGCTGCCTGGGCAAACCTGGCCAAATGAAAGCCCGCAAACCAAGCTGTCCTTCGCAGTATTTTTCTTGGCAGCCTCTTCTTTTGCCGCGTGAGCAACAGCCTCATCGGCTTTTCGCTTTTGATCCTCGGCATTCCTTCTGGCCTTTTCATCAAGCTGCCGGGCGTGCTCTGCGCGTTTCCTGTCGCGTGCCTGCTTCTCGGCAATATGCGCCGGCTCCAGTCGTTTGACTTCGGCATCCCTGCGCGCCTGCTCTTCATGACGTTTGTTTCGTTCTTCTTCTTCAGCCTGAATTTTCGCGCGGCGAAGCTCCATATCAATCGTCTCCTTTTGCTGCCGCGCCTCCCGCTCGACTCGGCGGCGCTCGATCTCTGCCTCTTTCCACTTTTTGTCCAGTGCAGATGCTGCTGCCAACGATGCCTGTAGCTGCGCCCGCACGTCGTCGGCGCAACCACCCATATCGAGTATTTTTTTGTCGCATTCGGCCATCTTCTGATCGAACATCGTATTTGCTGCGTTTCGCATTGCACCCGCACGGGCTTTGATCGCAGATATTTCATCGGAAGAAAGCTGCTCTACCGCAACGGGTTCCGCCGTCTGAGCATACGATGTGCGAAAACATGCAAGGCTGAAGATCAACAATAGTTGGGCAACAAAAATCGGTCTCATCTCTTGGGTCACGAAAATAGCATGTCGCGATGTTAGCGAAATTGTTGTCAATCAAGCAAAGAGATCGGCTTCAATCTGCCCTCTGACGACTTCACGACATGAATATAAGTCAACGCGCATCCGTGGCGGGTAAGGCTTTTCCTGCTTTCGCTGATGAATAAATCTGTTAGCGGTAACCCGATGTAACGCCCGTAATCCGCTATCTGTCACCTGAGCGAGCAACCCTTTCGAAAAATCAAATGTCGACAAATCGCCTGTCTCGCATGCTAGCCAGAAGAATCGACCGTCCCTGATCCCGATCCTAAAACTCGCTCACGCGCGACGAAAAGTAAACCGCAGGTCAGGCTGGAAAGAATCATTCGGTTACATCTCAGCCGGTCATTGAAATGGAAATAGCGTCACGGATGCAGACAATCACTCCCGCAACAACGTCAAATAACGTAGGAGCCCGTCATGAATCTGAAAGCAAACAAAATCACGAAAATCAGCAACGCAAAAAAACTTGCGCTCAAGCATCGGCTTCGCCGCAATCGCTGGTCTTATCAGCGAGGCCAGCTTTCGCCTACGCCGACTCAGGCGACCTCACCGGCTGGTATGGCGTCGGTTCGGTTGACCGCTCCAGTCTTGAGGACAGCAGCAAAAACAATATTGACTCCGTACTGACGTCTGCCGGCGCGGCCGGTCTGTCCTCAAGCCTCGATAAACATGACACGGCCTACAAACTCCAAGGGCTATCAGTTCACCCCGAACTGAGCCGTAGAAGGTG
>WBXD01000061.1 GCA_008932935.1 Verrucomicrobiota bacterium | reverse complement strand
CGCTCATGCACGCTGCGGATCGCCGGCGAATATGCCTACGGGTTTCTCAAGTGCGAGCGTGGGGTGCATCGCTTGGTGCGCATTTCCCCGTTCGATGCGGCTGCCAAACGCCACACCTCGTTCGCGTCGATCGACGCCAACCCGGAAGTTTCCAAGGAGATCAAGATTGAAATCAACCTGACGGACATTGAGATCACCACCACCCGTTCCGGCGGCAAGGGCGGCCAAAACGTCAACAAGGTGGAAACCGCGGTACTGCTGCGCCACCTTCCCACCGGCATTCTCATTCGCTCCACTGCGGCGCGCTCGCAGGGCGCCAACCGCGAACTCGCCTTCGAAATCCTCAAGTCCAAACTCTACACCATCGAGGAGGATAAACAACGCGCCGAATCCGACCGCGCCTACAGCGAAAAAGGCGATGTCTCGTGGGGCAACCAAATCCGCTCCTACGTTTTCCAACCCTATCAAAAAGTCCTCGACCTGCGCACCGGCGAAGAAAGCGGCAACATCCAGGATGTGATGGATGGCGACCTCGACGCCTTTATCGAAGCTAAACTCCGCGGCAAAGTCCGGGTCAAGGGTGCCAAGGACGAGGAGTGAGTCATTGGTTATTGATTATTAAACTCCGCCTGTTCATCGCATGTTCTCCGATCTAACACTCATTAAAGCCGGCACCGGCATTTTGACAAAATCTGACAACGGCACCCTGGATCGCGCCGCATTGGTGCATTTGGTGGCCGCCATCGCCGGGCTAGTGGATGCCGGTCAGCGCTGTTTGTTTGTGTCCTCTGGCGCTGTGGGGTCGGGTTTGGCAGCGTTCGGACTGTCCGAATATCCCCAAGACACAGCCACCCGCCAAGCCTGCGCGGCGGTGGGCCAGGCACAGCTCATGCAAACGTACAGCAGCCTGTTTGCCAATTTTGACATCACCGTGGCCCAAGTTTTGCTCACCGCCGCCGACTTCAGCACGCCGGAGCGTGCCGCCTACGTCAGCGACACGTTCCGCCGCTTGCTCGCCGAGCCGCGCATCCTGCCCATCATCAATGAAAACGACTCGGTGGCCGTCGAGGAACTGAAATTCGGCGATAACGACATGCTATCGGTCCATGTGGCGAAACTCGTCAAGGTCCAGCGCATGATCCTGCTGACGAGCACCGACGGGCTGTTGGATCCGGAAACTAGCGTGCTCATCCGCGAGGTTACAGACATAGACAGTGTTTTTCACCATGTGCGGCTGGAAAAAGGCCGCTTTTCGATGGGGGGCATGGCCTCCAAACTCGGGGCCATCCGCTGTGCCGTTGATGCCGGGATCGAAACCCACATCGCCAACGGCCGTCACCCAGAGCGTCTCGCCGATATCATCGCCGGCACGGGCCTCTCCACCCGCTTTCACCCCCAAATCTGAGTAATCCGTGGTAAAAACCGTCGCTCCAACCGCTTCCATTTTCCTTTTTAGCACCAGAACCCGGCGGGCTGGGTGTGGAACGTTGAGTCACTGCCAAATGCTTACCGCAAAGCCGCAAAGGTCGCAAAGGGACGCGGAGTAAGACAGGATTTTCCTCGATAACCCATTCCACTTTGCGCCCCTTGGCGTCCTCTGCGCCTCTGCGGTAAATCTTCAAGTTACTCGGGATGTTCATTCTTCCTACCTCTGCTACCTTTCTGTCATGTCCGCTTCCATCCCAGACACCATTCACCTGATGGGCCGCCAGGCCCGCGCGGCGGCCTATCGTCTCGCCCAACTCGATAGCGAGTACAAAAATGCCATCCTGCGTGCGATGGCTGCCGCCCTGCGCGATGCCACCCCCGCGCTGCTTGCCGCCAATGCGCTGGACATGGCTGCAGCATCCGCCAAGTCGCTCTCCGCAGCCATGTTAGACCGCTTGCGCCTGGATAAAACCCGCATTGAAGCGATGGCGGCTGGCATCGAGCAAGTGGCGACCTTGGCCGATCCGGTGGGCCAGGTGATTGACGCATGGCAACGCCCTAACGGCCTCAATATAGAACAAGTTCGGGTGCCCATCGGTACAATCGGCATCATCTATGAGAGCCGTCCTAACGTCACCGCCGATGCCGCCGTGCTGTGTTTTAAGACCGGCAACGCCACCATTCTTCGCGGTGGCAGCGAGGCGATCCACTCGAACCGCGCCATTGCCGAGGTGCTGCAAGCGGGCGGTGAGGCGGCGGGTCTGCCCGAGCACGCGATTCAACTCATCCCGTTCACCGACCGCGAAAGCGTAGCGGTGTTGGCGCAGATGGACCGCTGGCTCGACCTGATCATTCCGCGTGGCGGCAAGGGCCTTATCGAAACCGTGGTGTCTCTGGCCCGCATGCCCGTCATCAAACACTACGACGGCATCTGCCACCTCTTCGTCGATGCCGCCGCAGATCCCGCGATGGCTATCGCTCTAACCGTTGACTCGAAAACCCAGAAATGCGGTGTCTGCAACGCCTTGGAAACCCTGCTGGTGCACCGCGATATCGCCGCCAGCTTCCTGCCGCGCGTCGCCACCGCGCTGCGGGCTAAGGGCGTCGAGTTGCGTGGCTGTGCCGCCACTCGCGCTGTTCTAACCGACATCGCGACGGCCACCGAGGACGACTGGCGCAGCGAATACCTCGACCTGATTCTGTCGATCAAGGTGGTGGATTCGCTCGAAGCGGCGGTCGCGCACATCAACGAGTACGGTTCGCACCACACCGACTGCATCGTCACCGCGGACGCCGCCACTGCCGGGCGGTTCCTGCGCGAAGTGGACTCCGCCTGCGTGTTTCACAATGTCTCGACACGCTTTGCCGATGGCGGCGAATTCGGCTTTGGCGCGGAAATCGGCATCTCCACCGACAAACTCCACGCCCGCGGCCCAATGGGCCTGCGCGAACTCACGTCCTATCAATACCGCGTCCGCGGCAACGGCCAAACAAAGGGGGGAGGAGTTATAGGTTAATAGTTATGAGTTCTCAGGGCAGAGGCCGCCAGGCGGCGTACTCTTCGCTAGAGTACTTGAAAAGCCAAAGATGTTGTCATCAGGTCAAGTTTTCTTGTCTTGGGTCTTCAAGTCTTGCGTCTTGGGTCTTAGGCGCACCCCCCGCTAGAGTCCTTGCAAGCGGAAATTTCGTATAGTTAGGTCAAGTTTTTCACAACAGGATTGATTGACGATTGACGAGTATTGATTTTGTATTTTTTATGTGGGCTTGGTTCGCGCTGGCGCTCGTCTCCAAGCTCACATCAGAAATCAACATTCATCAATCGGCAATCATCAATCCTCTTCTATCCACTATCCACTATCCACTATCGCCAAGTCTTCTGCCTCTTTCATATAACCAATAACTAATAACTACCCCATGTCCCCCATTCTCATCGGCGGCACCGTCGCCATCGACCACGTCAAGACCCCCACTGCCGAAGCTGCCAACTTGCTCGGTGGCTCCGCCTCGTATGCCGCGCTGGCTGCTTCCTACTACACCAAGCCGGTGCATCTCATCGGCATCATCGGCAAGGATTTTGCGCAGGAGCACCTTGCGCTGCTGGAGAGCCGCGGCATCACGCTCGACGGCCTGGAACGCTCGAGCGGCGACTCCTTCTCATGGTCGGGAGAATACCACGAGAACATGAACGACCGCACCACCCGCCAGGTGGATATCAATGTGCTGGAAAACTGGAGCGTCAAAGTGCCCGCAGCACATGCCGATGCGCCGGTGGTCATCCTCGCCAACATGGCTCCTGAGAACCAAATCCAGATGCTCGACCAATGCACGGCGGCCCACCCGTTCGTGGTGGCCGACACCATGGACCTGTGGATTCACATTGCCAACGAGCGCCTCCACGACGTGCTCAAGCGCATCGACCTGCTGGTCATCAACGAAAGCGAGGCACGCGAATTTGTGGCTACTAGCAATCTAGTGGTGGCTGGGAAACGCCTGCTGGCCAAGGGGCCGCGCTTCGTGGTCATCAAGCTGGGTGAATTCGGCGCGATGTTGTTTGCCAACGCGGCCGCCGGGGAATCCACCGGATTATCGGCGTCCAACTTTTTCCGCTGTGCCGCGTTTCCGCTGCACGAGGTGGCCGACCCCACCGGAGCCGGCGATTCGTTCCTGGGAGCGCTGGCCGGGTATCTGGCCGCCACCGGCCGCGAGCAATTCACCTTCGACGACATCCGCCAGGCGGTAGTCGAGGGCTCGGTGGTCGCCTCCTTCACTTGCGAAGCGTTTTCGACCCGTCGCCTGCAGGAAATCACCCGCGCCGATATCGAGCAACGCCTCGCCTTCCTCCGCTCCATCACCCACTGGCCGTGAGGCGCGGCAGGACATAGCGCCGATACGCGGCCGTTGGGATCAGGGTAAGATGGGATCATGAAAAAGTTCGCCAAACACCCCAAACACTGCTAGAGTCTGAGTCAAATAAGCTCCACAGGGGGAGCCGAAGGCCATGGAAACAAATCCAATGCTGATCATTTCCACTAGCAAGTCCGTGAGTGAGGTTATCGACGGATTGGCGGCCTCAGCCCTGTCGAAGCGCTTTGGGATGATTGGCCCTCTTGCCTTGGCTCTGCTCCTGACAGGCTGCACGGGATTTTCGACCCCGGGGGAGAGGGCCGCTCGCAGCCGAGCCGAAACCGCCGCCGCCCGATACCGGCCAAATGGGCACAAACCCACATTGCCGCAGCTGACGGCAACCTCCAGCCTCCGGAATTTTCTTACTTTCGCGCTGCTCAACCAACCAAAGGTCGAGGTCGCTTACTACGACTGGAGGGCATCCATCGAACGGATCACGCAAGCGCGGTCGCTCCCCGACCCGCAATTCACCTTTCAGATGGATATTCAGACCATCGTCACCTCGGTGATGCCTGGTCTGATGGGGGCCATCCCATGGCCGGACAAACTCCGGGTTGGCGCGGACATGGCCTCGTCCGCAAGCCAGGCCAAATACTTCGCCTTTCAATCCGCAGTGTTGGAGAGTGCTTTCGACGTGAAGCGCTCGTATTACCAGCTTTACTTCTTGGACGAGAAAATCCACGTAAACCAAGACACGCTGAAGTTACTGGCTGAGCTTGAGAAACTCGCCAGGTCACGCAATGAAGTGGGCAAAGTGACCCTGCAAGACGTGTTGCGCGCTCAAATCGAACAGGACCGGCTCAAAACCGATGTTGCGAATCTGGAGGATTCGCGCAGCTCGCTGGCAGCCCAGTTCAAGGCCGCGCTGGGTCTAGGAGGCAACGACCCTATGCCGCCCCTACCCAGCAGTTTCGAATCCACCTCGCTGGACATCACCGCAGACAAGCTGTTCAAAACTGCCCTCGCACAGAATACACGCCTAAAAGCGATCGAAGCCGACGTGCATGCCGCAGAAGCCGGTTTGATACTGGCGGGAAAGTCGGACCGGCCTGATTTCAGTCTGGGTTTGATGGTCGACGGAAAAATGAAACCCACCATGTATCGCCCGCTGGGCACCGTATCGCTCCCCATCTGGCGCGACAAGACCGCGTCCCTCATTGCCGAAGCCCAATCTAACAAGCTTGTGGCTCAGGCCCAACTGTCCGGGGAGAAGAATGCCCTGGCGGTGGACATTGCTCAAAGGACATTCCTCTACCGCGAGGCGACCCGCAATCTGGCGCTCCTGAATGACCAGATCTTACCCAAGGCGCGCCAGTCGCTGGAAGTGGCGCGGTCCGGTTACCTGGCAGACCAGATCGACTTTTTCAACCTGACCGATACCGAGCGCAGCTTGCTGGGTTACCAATTGGAAAAGGTGGAAGCGGCCGCGCAACGCGAAATTGTCCTGGCGGAGCTGTCCATGATCATTCAGGGCATGCCGCCGGCCAATGGTTCCATGGCCCCGAAGCCTGCGGGCATACCAAACGGGAAATCCGCTACTTCGAGGAAAACGAGCGGTGGCATGTAAGCTCCGTGAAACCGAAAATTTGTCATGAAATTCGATGCTTTAAGCGCGAAATCCATCGCTCTGGCAGTGCTAACCTCCTGGGTTCTGACTGGCACCGTTCTGTTACTCAGTGGTTGTGGCCGCACTAAAACTCCGGAAGCTGGCGCGGACGCGACTAAAACACTCTACACCTGCGGCATGCATCCGCAGGTGATCAAGGACAAACCAGGCAACTGCCCGATTTGCGGCATGAACCTCACGCCGATTCGCAAGCAAGGCGAAAACACCAACAGCGGACAAGCACCATCCGCTCCATCCGGCGAGCGCAAAATTAAATACTACAAATCCACGATGACACCGGGCGAAGTGCGGCAAACGCCGGGCAAGGATGCCATGGGTATGGAGATGGTTCCGGTCTATGAAGATGAGGCAGCAGCTAACGCTTCGCAGACCATCGTGATTAACCCGGTGACCACCCAGAACATGGGTATCCGCACCGCTGTGGTGACGCGTGGACCGCTGCGTCGTAACATTCGCACGGTGGGCACCATCGAATATAACGAAACCGCACTGGCCGAGGTGAACACCAAGTTCACGGGTTGGATTGAAAAGCTTATCGTGGATGCCACCGGCCAGCAGGTGCATCGCGGCGAGCCGTTATTTGAAATTTACTCACCCGAACTCTACAGCGCACAACGGGAATACGCCGTCGCAATCGAGCAGGGAAAGAATTCTCCTGACGCAGCTTCGCTCAAAGTCAGCGCCCTCACCAAGCTGAAATTCTTCGACATCTCAGACGGACAAATCGCTGAACTAGAGCGAACCGGAAAGCCCACCAAGACCTTGACCGTCTTCGCACCCATGGACGGTGTTGTGGTCGAAAAAATGGTGGTCCAGGGGCAGATGGTGGATGCGGGCATGAAGCTCTACCGGTTGGCGGATCTGGGATTGGTGTGGGTGCAAGCCCAGATCTACGAACAGGACCTGTCCTACATCAAGCTGGGGCAGGAAGCCACCGTCACGCTCTCTTACCTCCCCGACCGTGAGTTCCGCGGACGCGTGACCTATATCTATCCCAACGTGGATGAGAAAACCCGCACCGCGCAAGTCCGCATGGAATTCCACAACCCCGGCTATTTTCTCAAGCCCGGCATGTTCGCAACCGTCCGTGTCACCTCGGAATTGGATCCTTCTGTTTTGTTAGTACCCGATATGGCCATCCTGCGCAGCGGTGAAAAAAACACCGTCTTCGTCGCTTTGGAGAAAGGAAAGTTTGAACCGCGTACCGTCACTTTGGGACCTCAAGCCGAGGACGACATGTATCAGGTCATCAGCGGATTGAAGGAAGGCGAACGGATAGTCACCTCCGGTCAGTTCATGCTTGATTCGGAAAGCCAGCTCCGTGAGGCGATCCAAAAAATGATCGAACCCAAACAGCCCGGGAAGGACGTTCCCAAGGCCAGCCCCGAAAAGAACACCACGGCTGACATGGTACCAGAGGTGCCAGCGGCATCCGCTGGCAAGGAAGCAACGCCCATCAAATATATTTGTCCGATGCCGGAGCACGTATCCATCCAATACGACCGCCCTGGAAAGTGCCCCATCTGCGCAATGACGCTCGTGCCGATAACGGCAGAGGCATTGAAAAAACTCCCACCTGGAGGCCAACTGCTTTATTACACCTGCCCCATGCCGGAACACAGCGACGTGCGCGCCGACAAACCCAGCAAGTGCGCCAAGTGCGACATGACCCTTATTCCGGTGATGCAGGCACCCCCACTCCCCAATACCGTCAAGAGCGAAGCCAAAGCCGAGAAATCCCAGGCCCTACCCGATCCGCTTTATACCTGCCCGATGGCCTCCCACGCGGACGTGGTCTCGGATAAACCGAGTAAATGTTCGAAATGCGAAATGGAACTGGTGCCTGCCAGCACGGTTTCCCATGGCAAGATTGCGGAAGAGAATTGGCGCAAACAGCATCCCGTCGCTCCTCCAGGCAATGCCACAATGCCGCAACAACACCCACACTGAGGGCTCTGCTCATGCTGAAATCCATTATTGATTTCTCCCTCAATAACAAGTTCATTGTTCTGCTAGGGACGATCGCACTGGTGGCCGGCGGACTATTCGCACTCAAGAACATCCCGCTGGACGCCATCCCTGATCAGTCGGATGTGCAGGTAATCGTTTATACCCAGTGGCCTGGCCAGGCACCACAGATTGTCCAGGACCAGGTCACCTATCCGATCACCACCAAGATGCTCTCGGTGCCCAAGGCGAAGGTGGTTCGTGGCTATTCGTTCTATGGATTCTCGTTTGTATATGTCATTTTTGAGGATGGCACTGATCCCTATTGGGCGCGCTCCCGCGTGCTCGAATATCTCAGTGGCATGAACGGCAGCCTGCCCGCGGGCGTATCACCAAGCCTCGGGCCGGATGCGACCGGAGTGGGTTGGGCGTTCATGTATTCCATCACCTCGCCCAAGCGGGATCTGGCGGAACTGCGCTCCATGCAGGACTGGTATTTGCGTTACCAATTGGCATCGGTAGAAGGCGTGTCCGAGGTCGCGTCCATTGGCGGCTTCGTGAAGCAGTACCAGATCACTGTGGATCCGACCAAACTGCGCGCCTATAACCTTTCCATTTCCGAGGTCGCCATGGCGGTCAAACGCAGCAATGGCGAGGTTGGCGGGCGCTCCATTGAACTCTCGGAAAAAGAGTTCATGCTGCAAGTTCGTGGCTATATCCAGAATCTGGAGGATTTGCGCAAAGTTGCGGTGGGCGTCGGGGACAAGGGGGTGCCTATTCTCCTGCGGGATGTCGCTAACGTGGAATTCGGCCCGGATATGCGGCGCGGCATCGCCGAACTCAACGGGGAAGGTGAGACGGTCGGAGGGGTGGTAATCGTGCGTTACGGTGCCAATGCCCGACAGGTCATTATCGATGCCAAGAAGAAGCTGGAACAGGCCATGAAGGGTCTGCCTGCGGACGTTCAACTTACCGTGGTCTATGATCGCAGCTCATTGATCGACCGCGCAGTCAAAACACTCGAATCGAAGCTCATCGAGGAAAGCATTGTCGTGGTCTTGGTGTGCCTTGTCTTCCTCATGCATCTGCGCAGCGCCTTGGTGGCCATCCTGATCCTGCCCATCGCGGTGCTGTCGTCTTTTCTCGTTATGTACAGCCAGGAGATCAGCTCCAACATCATGTCGTTGGGCGGGATCGCCATCGCCATCGGGGCCATGGTGGATGCCGCAATCATCATGATCGAAAACGCCCATAAGCACATGGAGCGTGATCAAGGCAAGAAGCCTCACTGGGAAATCATCCGCGACGCCGCTGTTGAGGTTGGCCCTACGCTGTTCTATTCGCTGTTAGTCATTACCGTGTCTTTTCTCCCGGTTTTCACCCTCCAGGCCCAGGAAGGCCGCCTCTTCAAACCGCTGGCCTTCACCAAAACCTACTCCATGGGTGCGGCGGCACTGCTCTCCATCACGCTGGCCCCAGTCCTCATGGGTTATTTCATCCGCGGGAAAATCCCGGCGGAGGAGAAAAACCCCCTCAATCGTCTGCTTGTCTGGCTCTACCACCCGATGATTGATTTCGTCATCAAATGGCGCTGGCCGGTCGTCTTCACCGCCGCTGGAATGATCGTCTGGGTGTTCTTACCGTCGAACTATCTAACCAACCACTTCCTGCCCGATGGCACAGCCAAGAAATGGGCGTTGAACGCCGGGAGATTATTCCCCTATCAGAACATCGGCACGGAGTTCATGCCGCCGCTCTACGAAGGCGACATCCTCTACATGCCCACCACCTTCCCCGGCATCTCACCCACGAAAGCACGCGAAATTCTCCAGACCACCGACAAGATCATCCGCAGTTTTCCGGAGGTGCATCATGTGTTTGGTAAAGTCGGGCGCGCCGAGAGTGCCACCGATCCCGCGCCTTTCGACATGATCGAGACCACCATCATGCTCAAGCCCGAAGAAGAGTGGCCGGTGGTGGATATCAAAGACGACGCGGGCAAGATCACCGCCCACCGCCGGCGCACGCCCGACGAGCTTACCGACACGATGAACGCCGCCGTGCAAATTCCGGGACTGAACAATGCCTGGACCATGCCTATCAAAACCCGGACCGACATGCTGGCCACCGGCATCAAGACCCCCGTCGGCATCAAGGTCGCCGGACCCGATCTTGCCGAACTGGAGCGCGTGGCTTCGGAGATTGAGGCGGTGGTTAAGGCCGTCCCGGGGACGCTCAGCGCGTTTGCCGAACGAACCATGGGCGGCAATTACATCCAGTTCAATATCGACCGCGACGCTATCGCTCGCTATGGCTTAACCATTGGCGACGTCCAAGATGTGCTCGAAGTAGCCCTGGGAGGCATGCCCTTAACTACCACGGTGGAAGGACTCGAACGCTATACAATCAATCTGCGCTACAGTCGTGATTTCCGGGAAAACCTGGGGGCGCTGCGGGAAATTGTCGTGCCTACTCGCACCGGAGCCCAGATCCCTCTTGGCCAACTCGCTAAAATCGAGACCGTGCATGCCCCGATGGGCGTCAAAAGCGAGGCGGCGATTCCCAATGCCTGGATTTATGTGGATGTCAAAGGCGTCGACATCGGCACCTACATACAAAGGGCCATGGCCGCTGTGAACGATGCCGTCGCCAAAGGCACCATCAAGCTTCCCAGCGGATACAGCATCTTCTGGAGCGGCCAGTACGAATATATGCAACGTGCGCAACAGCGGCTGATGATCGTGGTGCCGCTCACGCTCCTCCTGATCATCCTGATCATCTATCTAAATACGCGCTCCGCCATCAAAACCGCCATTGTTCTTTTGGCTGTGCCATTCTCGCTGGTGGGTGCCGTCGGCATCCTTGCCATACTCCACTACAACCTAAGCGTTGCGGTGTGGGTTGGTATCATCGCCTTGGCCGGTCTCGACGCCGAGACGGGCGTGGTCATGCTCCTGTACCTCGACCTTGCCTTCGACGATTGGAAGAAGAGGGGGGAAATGCGCAACGTAACCGACCTCCGTGATGCTATTTATCATGGTGCCGTCAAGCGTGTCCGACCGAAGGCCATGACCGCCTGTGTCATTATCGGCGGCTTGGCCCCGATCCTATGGAGCCAGGGTACCGGTGCCGACGTGATGAAACGCATTGCGACGCCAATGGTCGGTGGCGTCGTCACCTCCACCATCATGGAACTGCTGGTCTATCCGGCCATCTACTTCCTATGGCGCTCACACAGTCTCAAGCGCTTGCAGTCTAACGGACAGCCTGATGTCGAGCCTGCCCAGATTCCGCTTCAAACATAAGCACTGGTATCGGCGGGAAAAAATCGGGTGGCGGCGGCATAGAAGGTCGGTATGACCTGATCGTTCAGGTCGGGTTTCACCCTATGGAAAAAACAGCGTTGCAGGTGGAGAGTAAATCGATCCGCTGATTCGTCACAATTCGTTACGAACAGCCTTATTAGAAACACTACTATGAATCCATCAAAAAACGAAGCCATCGACCCGATCTGCGGAATGACCGTCGACCCAACCATCGCCATCCATGCCGAACGCGACGGCGAGACGTTCTATTTTTGCGGTGAGCACTGCCGTGAAAAGTTCCTATCCATGCCCGCCGGTACCAAGCCGGATGGAAAGTCTGGCTGCTGCTGTGGATGACAAGACCAGCAGCGCGAGGCACCAGGCCAGGCACCCTACTGTAAACAACAAGAATTATGAACATGATGAACCATTCTGACGTTTGGATGAGTGGCTGGTCGGGCGGCGGGATGTGGATTGGGACAACGATTGGCATCGTGGTCGTGGTCCTGCTGGTCGTCCTGATCATCAAGTTGTCCAGGAGATAATCGGGCATCCCAAATCCGCTATTGAAACGTACAAGGATGTCCTCAATAGAATAAAACCTATGGTCAAAGATCCGATTTTCGGCATGATGGTCGACGAGGCGACATCGATCCACGCTGAACGTGACGGCCAGACGTTCTACTTTTGCAGCGAGCACTGCCGGAAAAAGTTTCTGTCAGCGCCGGCCACCGCCAAGCCCGAGGAAAAGCCGCAAGGCAAAGTCATCTACACCTGCCCGATGCACCCGGAAGTGCAGCAGGATCATCCGGGGAGTTGTCCCAAGTGTGGCATGGCGCTGGAACCGATGACCGCGTCTGCGGGCACGAATGAAGGAGAAAACGCCGAACTCCAGGACATGACCCGGCGCTTCTGGATTGGGGCGACACTTGCTTTGCCCGTGTTCATCCTTTCCATGGCGCACATGATCCCGCCGCTTGGCAGGCAACCTTGGGTCCATGGTGATGTTTCGCGGTGGACACAATTTGCGCTCAGTACGCCAGTGGTCTGCTGGGCGGGTTGGCCATTCTTTCAGCGCGGCTGGCGTTCCATGATCAGCCGCCATCTCAATATGTTCACGCTGATCGCCATCGGCGTGGGCGCGGCGTTCGTCTTCAGCGCCGTCGCGATGCTGCTGCCTAACATCTTTCCGGCCACAATGCTCCATGAGGGCAGGGTGGATCTCTACTTTGAGGCCGCCGCGATGGTCACCGTGTTGGTGCTGCTCGGTCAGGTGCTCGAACTCCGGGCCCGCAGCCGGACCGGCAGCGCCATCAAGGCTTTGCTTAATCTGGCCCCACCCACCGCACGACTCATCGCGGATGGCGGTGACAAGGAAGTGCCGCTGGACCAAGTAAAAGTTGGTGACCGGATGCGAGTCGTCCCCGGCGACAAAGTGCCGGTGGATGGCGTGTTAGAAGAAGGTCACTCCAGCGTGGAGGAATCCATGGTCACCGGTGAACCGCTCCCGGTGGAAAAAGCCGTCGGCGACAAAGTCACGGGCGGCACCGTCAATGGCACCGGCAGTTTTGTCATGCGTGCCGAACGGGTTGGCAACGACACCCTGCTAGGACAGATCGTGAACATGGTTGCCGAAGCTCAACGCAGTCGTGCCCCCATCCAAGGACTAGCCGACAAGGTCGCGGGTATTTTTGTGCCGGCAGTGCTCGCGGTATCGGTGCTCACCTTCGGGGTATGGTTCTGGTTCGGGCCGGAACCAAGGCTTGCCCACGCCATCATCAACGCGGTCGCGGTACTGATCATTGCCTGCCCCTGCGCCCTTGGTTTGGCGACGCCGATGTCCATCATGGTGGGTGTGGGACGCGGTGCCCAGGCGGGAGTGCTCGTTAAAAACGCCGAGGCTCTCGAACGGATGGAAAAAGTCACCACCCTCGTGGTGGACAAGACCGGCACGCTCACCGAGGGCAAGCCCAAGCTCATGGATGTCCTGCCCGCCGACGGCATCGACGCGAAGGATTTCCTGCATCTCGCAGCCTCGTTAGAGAAAAACAGTGAACACCCACTCGCTGCCGCCATTGTCCAGGGAGCGAAAGATCAGAGCATCCCCCTCGAAGACGCAAAAGACTTTCGCTCCGTGACGGCAGGCGGGGTTGCAGGCACTGTCTCGGGTCGTTCCGTGATTGTCGGGAAACCCGATTTCCTGCGGGATGAAAAGGTCACCGGCTTGGAGACACTCGAAGCGGCAGCGATCAAACTTCAAGATGAAGGAAAGACCGCGATGTTTGTCGCCATCGATGGCAAACCGGCTGGCATCCTCGCCGTGGCCGACCCGGTTAAAGCCACCACCGCCGAAGCCATCAAGGATCTGCACTCGCTTGGTTTGAAACTCGTCATGCTCACTGGCGACAACCGCCGCACCGCTGCTGCGGTGGCCAAACAACTCGGTCTCGATGAGGTGGAAGCTGAGATTGAACCCGCCGGGAAAGTCGCCCATATCAAGAAGCTGCGCGCCGCGGGCAAGCACGTCGCGATGGCTGGTGATGGCATCAACGATGCCCCGGCCCTGAGTGAAGCTGAAGTCGGCATCGCCATGGGCACCGGCACGGACGTGGCCATGCAAAGCGCGGGCATCACCCTGGTGAACGGCGATCTTCGTGGCATCGCCCAGGCCATCCGGCTTAGTCGCGCCACGATGAGCAACATCCGCCAGAACCTCGTCTTCGCCTTCGTCTACAACTCGCTCGGCATCCCCATCGCGGCGGGCGTGCTCTATCCGTTTTTCGGCCTGCTGCTCAGCCCGATCATTGCCGGTGCCGCAATGAGCCTGAGTTCAGTGTCGGTAATCTCCAACGCGCTGCGCCTGCATCACGCGAAATTGTGAACCACAATTCACCTTGATGCCCTCACACCAAGGTGTTTTGAAATCGTGACGCGCTTCGGTGTTTGGTGGCCATGATGGACCGCTCTCACGGGCCGGCATTTGCGTGATACAATTTCTCTGTCCCCATGTACAACAGCCAGGTCTTGGTGCCTTGGAGCACACCGAGTTTGCCACCTTGGAAGCGCGCAGCGTGGCGTTCCGGAACAATCCCGTCGCCGCCGGCCTCCACCCCCACCATGCGCACGTTGGCATCG
>WBXD01000060.1 GCA_008932935.1 Verrucomicrobiota bacterium | reverse complement strand
GGGTGAGAAATCCGAACAGCATCAGGCCCAGGGCGTTGGGAATGGCAAACAGCAATAAACCTTGCAAGCCGAACATGAAGGTCATCTGCACGCTGAAAAACAGCCCGAGCCCCCACATCCACGCCAAGGCCACCGAGTTCCCCCACAGCAATGCATTTAACCAGCGAAAATTCATATCCGCGCAACCCAACCACCCCCGGCGGCATTCCGCAAGCCGGATTCTCACAATCCGTCTTCCCGCGTGACACCATGAACTCGTAGGTGTAGTGTCACCGGGATGCATGAGGCGGTGACAGCGATGGGTGGAGGCATGCGCGAGCGTCTGCTGGGCCTTTGTGACGAGATGGATGCACGCCTGCACGGTTTGCTTGACTCCAAACACCGGGTGGCCGAGGGCGTGCATCAGATTCGCAAGACTGGCAAGGCCTTGCGCGGTGGCTTGGCGTTGGTTGGTATGCCAAGGGTCACCCTGGCGGCGGTCACCGCCGTCGGCCGCTTGCTGGCAGGACAGCGCGACGCGGTTTCGCGCTTGAAAACCTGGCAACGTCTGGGCTGGGATGATCGACCCGAGGTCGAGGATCCAGCAGTCATTGCCATTGGCCCGATGTTGGAAAAACTCGCCCACGCGGCCGGACGCAGGCCGCCCCCGGAAGCCGTCGCCTGGGCCGTGGCACGCATCGCCACAGTGCGTGCGGCCTTGGCGGGGCAGCATGAGAAGGCGTTGCTGGCAAACTTGCCGCAGGGGCTGCGCCGGCTGAGGCGCCGGCTGGCCAAACAGCTGCGCAAGTTGAGCTTGCGGCACCGCGATGAACCCGCCTTTCACAAGGCGCGTAAGGCCTTGAAGGCGTGGCTAGGCGCGCAGACTTTGATGGGGAATGCAGCTGACAAGAGCTGCGCGCGCTTGGCTGAATTGTTAGGCGATGAGAATGACCTCAGCGCCTTGAAGGCTTGGCTGCAAGCCCGGGGTTTCAGCAAGCCGGTGGCCCCGCGCGTGTGGCAGCTTTTGCGCGAACGCCATCGCACGCTGCGAGTCGCTTGCATGGCCGCTCGGGATGTGCCAGAGAAACCAACGCTTTGCGCTGAGCTGTCGCAAACCATCCCCAAACAACCCTGATTTGACCCGCCTGCTCGGGGGCTTGGCTTGTGCCCGGAATTGTGCTAGGTTGTGGTCGTCAGCTGGGCATCTGCACCACTTGAGTTGAGGCTGCCAATCCCAGTAACGTGGCTGGCAGGTTCATTGCAGACGGGAGGGGGGCCGGCGGGCGTGAGATTTAACCCGTAGGGAAAGGAGTTGCCATGAAAACAGGAAACCATGCCGATAAATGTCTGTCATTTGTCAGTTGCCAAATCAATCCACAGGCAAAATTGTGGCGACCTCACGCCAAGCCACCGCCTGTCGTGACCATTTCCCGTCAAACTGGCACTGGCGCGATGGCCGTCGCCGAGGAGTTGGCTGCGTTTTTGCAGGCCAGTCAGGCCAAGCCATGCCATTGGGCGATTTTCGACAAGAATCTCGTCGCGCAAGTTCTTGAAGACCACAAGCTGCCCAAGGAGGTTGCCCGGTTTATGTCGGAGAACCGTATCTCGGCCATTCAGGATGCCGTCGAGGAGTTGCTCGGCCTGCACCCGCCTACCAAGACGCTGCTCGAGTTATCCAGCGAGACGATTCTGCGCCTGGCCCATCTGGGTCACGGCATTTTCATTGGTCATGCGGCCAACATCATCACCCGTGACCTGCCAAACGCGTTTCATGTGCGCTTGATCGCGCCGCAGGAATTGCGGATTGAGCAGATCATGGCACGCGATTCACTCGGGCGCAAAGCCGCCGTGGAGTTCATCCGCAAGAGCGACCTTGGCCGCCAGCGCTTCCTGGAGGATCATTTCCACGCGGATATCGACGACCCGCTTCAGTACGATCTGGTACTCAACTGTGCCCGCTTGCCGCAGCGGGAAGTGGCACAGCTCATCGGTGAGGCCGTGGTATATTGGACCAAGCGGCAATGAGGCCACACAAGGAGCCACGACCTTATTGTCGTGGCTTCGCGTCAGTGGAGGGGCAGGGGAGTCGTCCCGCTGCTGATGCCCAAGCATTTCGGGCGGCTCGACCCTGACATCATGGTCGGGGCTTGGTCATATCGCATTGAAAGGTGGCGTTGCAAGATGCTGTATTACGACGGTCGAGCCCATTCCGCGCCCACCTCCCCATGAGAATCAATTCAGCCGTTGTTGCAGCCCTGTTATTGGCATCACCGTCCGCACTGCACGCTGCGGAGCCGCCGGCGCCGAAGCGTCCTAACATCCTGTTCCTGCTGGCTGATGACTGGGCGTGGCCGCACGCGTCGTGTCTTGGCACGCCGGGGATTAAGACGCCCACCTTTGACCGCTTGGCTCGCGAGGGCGTGATGTTTCGCAATGCCCACGTCGCAGCTCCGTCATGCTCGCCGTCACGTGCGGCCATGCTCACCGGCCAGTGGCCGTGGCGGCTCGGTCCCGCCGCCAACCTCCAAGCGTTCATTCCGGCTACGTTCCCGGTCTATCCGGATTTGCTGGAACAGGCGGGCTATTGGGTGGGTTTCAGCGGCAAAGGATATGGTCCAGGTAATAACCAAGGCCGCCCGCACAACGCCGCCGGCCCTGAATTCAAGGGGTTTGTAGAGTTTCTAGGTGCCCGGCCCGCGACCCAGCCGTTTTGTTTCTGGTTGGGCAGCCATTTCCCGCACCGACCATATCCGCGCGGCAGCGGCGTGCACAGCGGCATCGATCCAGCCACCGTGATAGTCCCGCCCTATCTGGTGGACAGCGCCGCCGTCCGCAGCGATATCTGTGACTACTTTTTCGCGGCGGAAGCCTTCGATCGCCAAGCGGCCGAGGCCATTGCCGCACTGGAAAAGTCCGGCGAGCTTAACAACACGCTCATCGTGATGAGCGGCGACAACGGCTGGCCGTTCCCGCGCTCCAAGGCCACCTGTTATGACAGCGGCACCCACCAACCGCTCGCCGTGCGCTGGGGGGCTCGCATCCAGCCCGGGCGCGTCGTCGATGATTTCGTCAGCCTCGCCGACCTGGCCCCGACGTTTCTGCAGGCCGCCGGGCTGACGCCGCCGCCGGGGATGAGCGCACGAAGCTTCCTCAATGTCTTGCTAGCCAAGGGGTCCGGTCAGATCGATCCCACCCGCGACCACGTCCTCACCTGCATGGAGCGCCACGTCATCAACGCCCGCGTCGATGGCGGGCAGCGCGACGTCGGCTACCCGATGCGCACGCTGATCACCCACCAGTTTCATTACATCCGCAATTTCCAGCCGCAGCGCTGGCCGGCGGGCGATCCGCCCAGCGGACCGCCACCCGGTTTCGATGCCTACGCCAAAAATACCGGAGCCGGCTATGCCGACGTAGACGCCGGCCCGGCCAAGGCGTGGATTTTAACACATACCGATGATCAAGCTTTTGCCCGCGGCTTCGGCAAGCGTCCCGCATGTGAGATATTTGACCTGCGCAAGGACCCCTTCGAGCTGCACAACGTCGCCGAGGATCCGGCCTATGCCACCAATCTTAAGGAGTTGAACGCTCGGCTGATGGCCGAGTTGAAGGCCAGTGCTGATCCGCGCTTGGCGGGCGAGGAGTTGGATCGCAGCCCAGGTGCCAAGCCGGGTCAATCGCCCTGACAATGGGCAAGCGTGGTGACTGCGAAATTTTTTCATTGCCTTCTCATTGCTGATTGCTGAGTGATCTGCGTTTCGGGTTTTGCTTGGTTAAGTTAGCTCTTATGGGAGGGAGGGCAGCCTTGTAGAGGCGGTCTGTGACCGTCTCTGGCCCATGCGCGAAGCCTGGCGCGCCGGTGCTCACAGAGCGCCGCAGATGCCTGTGTTTCGCGGTATTTTCCCAGAGCTGTCCTTGGATAAAATCCTTGGAAGGATGTTCATTTCCTTTGAAATCTGTCCAAATCTGTGCCATCTGTTCACTCGCTGTAGTCGGTGGCAAAACATCCCACTTCGACCCGTCCATTTCCCCCTTGTCACGATGAAACGCCCGTCAACCATTGTTGTCCTTTGCGCCGCTGTTGCTCTCACCGCTTGCGTCAACGCGCCGGTGGCCACGGTCCAAACTGAAACTCGTGCTGCGGCAGCCTATCTTCAACAAGCAGCTTCCTCATCCATTCCCGCCGAACAACGCGCCGTCCTCTATCTGCAGTCCGCCGCCGAGGCCAGCTCCCTGCTCTCTTCCAGTGCGGCTGCCCCGGCCGCCACTCTGATCTACAACCAGGCGGTCACCGAGCTTACCCTCCTGCTGCGCGGCACCGGTCAGGGCCGGCTATGGAACCGCTCACTAACACTCACGACCGGTACTGCAAGCTTCCGGCTACACTTTGCCCACGCCACTCGTGAGGGCGTCTGGGATCCCGGTGAATTCACCACGCTCACGCCCGCTGCCGCGGTGCCAGCCAATTCCATCCGCCGCAAAGACCGCTACAACGGCATCGGTGCGGCCTTCGTCGGCGTCCACCACACGCAGCCCTTGGAGCCTTTCTCGCCAAAAATAGGTGTTACAGCTCCCGTCACTGCCGTCGTCGATTTCAAGGGGCACGAAGCAACCCTCACCTTGCTCGATCCGGGTAATCTGCCGCAGGCCCGCGTGGCGGGCACCGCGAGAATGCTCGAGGCGGATTTCTCCGCGCCGCTGGCCTACTATCCGCAGCAATCCGAATTCTGGAACGGCATCATGGGCGCGCTGCGGGTGAGCGCCTATATGGGAACCACCGGGCTCTACGAGTTGCAACCCTACGATCCCCAGCGCATCCCGGTCATTTTCGTCCATGGCCTCATTTCCACCCCCCGCATGTGGCGCAATGTGATCAACGAAGTGGAATTCGACCCTCATTTGCGCCAGCGCTATCAATTCTTGGTCTTCGGCTATCCCACCGGCAATCCACCCGCCTACTCGGCGCTGCGGCTGCGCGAGGAACTGGCCAAGTTCTATCAAATCCACCCCGCCGCCCGCCCCTGCGTACTCGTCGGCCACAGTATGGGCGGCTTGCTCACGCGGATGCAAGTGACCCCCTTGGATAGGGACGCCTGGGATGTTATTGGCAAGGACAAGGCCGCCCGCTTCTTCGCCAAAATGCCCAAGGGCAGTCTCATCGAGCGTGCGACAATCTTCCAAGCCAACCCGCACGTGGCCCGGGCCATTTTCATCTGCACCCCGCATCGTGGCAGCGAACTGGCCCTCGGCCGCCTCGGCGAACTCGGCCGCCGCCTGATTGCGTTACCTGCTAATCTCACCGCTGCCATCACCGGCACCTTGGGCAGCACCATCGCCATCGTGACTGGCGATCCCAAGCGCATGCCTAACAGTGTGACTGGCCTCGCACCGGCCAATCCTTTGTTCAAAGTACTCGACGCCCGCCCGATGCTGGTTCCTTATCA
The DNA here is from genome assembly GCA_008932935.1 of Verrucomicrobiota bacterium. Taxonomy (GTDB): domain Bacteria; phylum Verrucomicrobiota; class Verrucomicrobiia; order Verrucomicrobiales; family Akkermansiaceae; genus Luteolibacter. The sequence goes on along the minus strand of WBXD01000060.1, from coordinate 9,264 downwards.
TTCCATCATTGGTGACCGCGGCAAGGGTGACAGTCCCAACAGTAGCGACGGGGTGGTGGCATATTGGAGTTCCCATCTCAAGGGCGCGCGCTCCGAATGCATCGTCCCCGGACCACACGGTGCCTGCGAATTGCCTCAAACCATCGCCGAAGTCCGCCGCCTTCTCCAACTCCATCTCAAGGAAAGCCCCAGTCACCCTGCGCGCAGCAAGTGGGACACGGGCGGCTAGAGTCCTTGAAAAGCCAACATGCACAAGAAATCAACTAGGCCGAACATGGACAATCGTATCAACCTAACCCCAGCGGTTTTTCTAGCCGCTCTATCGCTGCTGCCGCTGGCCGCGCTGCGTGCCGAGGCTCCATCTGGCAACGCGACTCTCCGCGCCGCGGCCGGAGGTTCTGAAATTGTCATCACCACCACCGCGCGGGTCGCTGGATCGATTGACTCGCTCACTTGGAACGGCCGCGAATTCCTCAACTCGTTCGATCACGGTCGGCAGCTCCAGTCGGCCTCCAACCTCGACTGTGCCACGCCGATCACTGCTGAGACATTCAATCCGACCGAAGCCGGTTCCTCCCGTGACTTCACCGGTGCCGCCTCAACCAGCCGCCTGCTGCACTGGCGCGTCGGGCCCGACTCGCTGCGGACCACCACCCAAATGGCGTTCTGGCTCGCACCCGGCGACAAGTCCGGATCCAACCTTGCCAAGAACACCTGTGTTCTATCTGACCATCTGCTAACCAAACGGGTGCACATCGGCTATAAGAATCTGCCGCAGGTCATAGCCTACGACGTGACTTTCAGCCTGCCGCAGGGCGAACGGCACACCCAAGCGGTGTTTGAGGCACTCACCGGTTACATGCCGCCGGAGTTCGCGGAGTTCCGCCAGTTCAATCCGCACACTGGCGCACTCGAACCGTTGTCCGACGGCCCCGGCGAGGGTCTGTGGCCGGTGGTGTTGAGCGTGGCCGGCGGCAGCCACGCGATGGGCATCTATGCGCCGCCGCAGCCCAGGCCCAACCTGACCGGCCCGACCTTCGGCCGCTTTCGCTTCAGCGCGGAAAATGTCGTCAAATGGAACTGTGTCTTCCGCCTCACCGATAAGCATGGTATAGCGCCTGGCGAGTACGCGTTCCGAATGTTCGTCATCGTCGGCAATCTGGAAACCGTGCGTGCCGCACTCAGGGCGCTGCAAGATGCAGAATGACTTAAAGACATCAGCCAAGTCTCGGGAATGGATGCTGCATGCGAAGGAAGCTCCTGTGGTTGAACAGCGCCTATCTGGCGACCATCGTGGCTGGCACGGCCTATCTCATTCACACCTACTTCTGAAGTTCGGCTGGCTGCAAACAGGCTTTAACCGGGCATGCTGGCGGGGGGGCATTTTCCTAGCTAGAAGCGCCGCCGGGCGGCAGCACTCGCGCGGGCTAGGGTCCTTGAAAAGCCAAAGTTGCTGTCGCCAGGTCAAGTTTTCTTCTCTTGTGTCTTCAAGTCTTGCGTCTTGGGTCTGAGGCGCAGCCTCGCTAGCTACAACCACTTTTTGCGGCGGAAGAACACATACATGGCGGCGACCACGACGAACATGAAGATCCATAGATAGACGTAGCCGTAGCGGGTGTGCAGCTCGGGCATGTTGAGCCAATTTTCGCCGTCCTTGTAATCGAAGTTCATGCCATAGACGCCGACGATGAAGGTGAGGGGAATGAAGAACGCGGAGATGACGGTGAGCACCCGCATGATCTCGTTGGTGCGCATGCTCACCGCGGATAGATACAGGTCGAGCAACCCGGCGCTCATTTCCCGGTAGCTCTCGATGAGGTCCATGATGCGCACGGTGTGGTCATAGCAGTCGCGCAGGAACACCTTGGTCGGCGCGGTGATGAACGGGCTCTCGTCGTGGAGCAGCGAGTTGACTAGGTCGCGCTCGGGCCACACGGCGCGGCGCAGTTGCATCAAGGTCCGGCGATAATCGTGCAAGGTGGAGATGCACGCGGCATTGGGGCGGCGCAGCATTTCCGTCTCCAGGTCTTCGAGCGCCTCGCCGAGACTCTCGAGAATCGGAAAGCAATGGTCGATGATGGCGTCGAGCAGCGCGTAGGTTAGATAGTCCGGGCCCATTTTGCGGATCCAGCCCTTGCCGGAGCGGATGCGTTGGCGGATGGGTTCCAACACGTCGCACTTGGGATCCTCCTGGATGGATAGCACAAACCCCTTGCCGAGGATCAGGCTGACCTGCTCACCGATCATCCGCTGGTCCTCGCCATCGCGATAGATCATCAACGCCACGATGAACAAGTGGTTGTCGTACGGTTCGACTTTCGGCCGCTGGCCGGCGTGCAGGATGTCTTCGAGGGTGAGGGGATGGAGGTCGTATTTTGCGCCCAACTGCTTGAGCGCGTCGAGGTCGCCGAGGCCGCTAAACTCGATCCAGTGGACCTTGCCGTCCTCACCGGTGAGCTGCGGCAGTTCGGCGACGCTGCGGACGCTGTGCTCGGTGAGCGAGTCGGCATCATACTCTAGCCAACGGATCACCGGCAGGCAGGCCTCGGCGGGAGTGAGCGCGGTAAGGGTGGCCGGCGGGGTGCCGGGCAGGGCGTAGCGGGATTTGAACATCGGGTGCGAGCCTAGGCGCTGCACCGCAGCGTGGAAAGCGCCAATGCGCCAGGCCTCTGTGATCAACCTCCCGGGCAACTTGCAGATTTACCGCAAAGCCGAAGAGGTCGCAAAGCGACGCCCAGCAAGATGGGATTTTTCTCAATAACCCATTCCTCTTTGCGCCTCTCTGCGTCCTTCACGACTCTGCGGTAAATCTTTTGAAGTTAGTCGGGAGGATGATCAATGGTTATCTGCCCCCATTTTTGGATCAATGCTGCACGGCCACCTTGCCGCCCTTGGCTTGGCCAATTGTGGCTAGCAGGGACCCGAACCACGGCGTATCGATATCAAATGGCTTACCGCCCTTGATGCGCTCAAATTCGATAGCGCGCAGCACGTGGTTGCGGTCCTCGTCATGACCGATGACCCCGCCTTCGCGGCGCATCGCACATTCCACGGCGAGATCCACACAGCCCTTGATCAGGCGCTGGTCAGCCAGATTTGCCGCCGCGGCGCGGCTATAATAGCCACTCTTTTGAATTAGGGTTTTTTCGGCACCCAGCTTGGAGGCGAATTCCTTGCCAATATAGGCACCCGGGTTGATGGCGTCGAGTTTGATGTGGCCGAAGGCATCGCGCGGCACCGTTTGGCCGGAGGCTTCCATTGCCCGCACAATGTCATCCACCCCGGCTCCTTCCGAAATGAAAATGTTCACGTTGTCGATCTCATCCATCAGCTTGCTCAAGCGCTGCGCTTCGGCCTCAAAATCAATCGCCATCTCTGGCACATATACTGCGTGCACCGAAAAGCGCTCCTTGGTCAGGCCCAGTTCAGGCAGCCAGTCCTGGCGCTCCAGCGACGCCTGATAGTGGCGGGCGGTGGCGGCGGTGAGCCAGCCGCAGTTGCGGCCCATCACCTCGTGGACGATGAGCATGCGCGGATTGGCGTTGTGTTCGGCCACCACATTGGCAAAGTTGTTGGAGCCGTGTTCGGCGGCGGTCCACGCCCCAAGGCTCTGGCGGATCGGGTAGACATCGTTGTCGATGGTTTTTGGCAGCCCAATGACGGTTAGATTGTACTTATTCGTTTCCAGGAACTTGGCCAAATCTGCCGCGGTGGTGTTGGTGTCGTCGCCGCCGATGGTGTGGAGCACGTCAACGCCATCCTTGATCAATTGGTCGGTGGCGACCTTTTGCGGGTCCTGGCCCTCTTTGACCAAGCCGCGCTTGATGCAATCCTTGACGTTGGTGAGCTTGACGCGGCTGTTGCCGATCGGACTGCCGCCGTAGCGGTGCAGGATGCCGGCGTTCTCGCGAATGGTTGGCGTGACGGTAATGCTGTCGCCCAGCAGCAAGCCCTTGTAGCCGCCACGGTAACAAATGATCTCAATGTCCGGATCAATCTCGGTGTAGCGCTCGATGAGCGCCCCAATGGCACTGGACAAACAGGGGGCGAGCCCTCCGGCGGTTAGGATGGCGACTTTCTTCGGTTTGCTCATGTTCAATTGCGTTAGATCGGATTGGGCGCGGCGCGGTGCCGGACAGCAGGGCTGACGTAGTAGCGGCGTTGGGTTGTGGCAAGACGTTTTTGGCAGGAATGTTCCGCGGCAAGTCGGTGTTCGCCTGCAAGCTGGCTTGGAGTGCGGGGGCTTGCCCCCGCCTGGGAGGGGGCGGGCTTGCCCGCCGCTGGTGCGGAGCTGCCGCACTCCGGGGCGAGGTGACACTCGCCAGCAAGCTGACTTAGACGGGCACCAGCAAACTGCCGCACTCTCAATTCCGCATTACATATATTGTCACAAGTTGTAATCCCAGACGGCAGAAAGCTCAGATCCGCCACGCATGACGTCGGCGGCCTGAGACGACCACGGATTAAGCTGACGTTTAAAGCCAACGTTGGCTTTTTAATGCAAAGAAACCCCGCTTACCGCCGACTCCTGCCCGGAGCGACCGCTTGAAACCAGTGTTGGCACGGCTGCGGAATGAGCGCGTGGACCACTCAGGCGCCGCGAGGGTTCAAAGACCGCTTCAAACGTTCGTTTATTTCATCTGCAACACATTGGTGACCAATAGATTGCTATAATTTTTACGTGTATTGCAAGACTCGCACCTTCGGTGTAGTCTGGGAGCTGAATATAGGGTGCCGGCATCATGGCGACAGGCAAATGCGCCGCTTGGCCATGGATATTGAACTGGCGGCCGCGCCGATGCTACTACTTCACAGGACAGCTCCCCTGCCCTACTGTAAGACAGCGAGGGATTTTGTTAGTTCGAGCACGTTTAGGGGCGGTACGTTGAACAGGCAGTGCTCGCTGCGCTTGAGATCGAAGAGTTCGTGCTCGGAGAGCTGCAGGGAAAACTGATAGGTGATGAACACGCTGTCCGGGCCCATGGCGCGGGCGATGCTGGCGAGCAACTGTTCGCGGAGTTGGCGCTCCATGATGGTGAACGGAATACCCGAGACAATGTAATCGGGGACGGCGCAGCCGAGGTTTTCCAGTGTTTCGGGAAGGTGCAAGGCATCGCCATGCACCACCGTTACCCGCTTGTCCTGATGAAATTGTCGCTCCAGGTGCTCGGCGAAGAGCCCGTCCAGCTCTATGAGGATGAGCCTGGAGGCTGGATCCATCCGGCGTGCAATCTGGCGGGTGTGGCAACCTTCGCCTGGACCCAGCTCGACGACCACCCGAGGCTTGGAAAAATCTATGCGCTTGGCAGTCTTGCGCGTCAGAAACGGCGAACTCGGCACGAGGTAACCCACCTGAATGGGATTGGCCAACAATCGTTTGAAAAACAGGAGACTCATGGGGATGACTCGCACAGCCTAGCGGGCTGGAGGGTGGGGTCGAGCAATAGTTCGGTTTTCTTTACACACGCGGTCAAGGAGTGGGATTGTCTAACACCTCTTTTCCCATGAGACGCGTAAGAGCAAGCCGCCATGCGACGGCCCTTGCTCTACCCATGGGCCATGGCGGTTGGCAACCGCCGCTCCATGAGTGCGGTGGCTCGCCACCGCCTAGTCCAGCCAGCTTGCTGGCGCGTGTGGGCGGCAAGGAGCGGGGGCAGCTTGCCCCCTAGCCCATGAGACGCGTAAGAGCAAGCCGCCATGCGACGGCCCTTACTCTATCCATGGGCCATGGCGGTTGGCAACCGCCGCTCCTTGAGTGCGGTGGCTCGCCACCGCCTGGGATGCTGGAGCGGGCTTGCCCGCCGTGGCGCGGAGCGGCTAGGATCTGCCGCTGAATGGCCAGTGCGTTAGCGGTGCGCATGGCCAGCGCCACCGCGTCATCCCCTTGGCTTAACTAGAAGAATGCCGAATACGCGAATTCATCGGCGGTTCACGAGCATCGGCGGTCATAGACGCGCCGCTACAATTCGACAGATATGCTGGTCCCGCCGCAATTCACTTGTTGATAGGATCCAGCAGATTGCACTCGGCAATCTAGCTCTTGCCAAGCTCGGGCGCGACTTCGGTGAACTTGAGGCGGCCGATAACCACGCCCATGCCGACGGTGGTTTTGAGGTATTTCTCGCTGCCTTTAGCAACCGTGACTAATCCGTAAAATCCGTGTAATCCGTGGTTTGTCTAACCTCGAGTTTTGCGGGACTTCGGTTTTCGGGTTTATTCGCGGGCGGAAGCAGGTAAAAACCCCGCTTTGCGGTGTTTCACGCCGGCTTCCCCGCAATCGGTTTGACCAGCCGGGGGCTTTCGGCATAGAACCGTCCCGGTTCAAGCAAAAGCCCCCGCCACGCCCGTCGTTTCAACTTTCAGCTTTCAGGTTTCAACTTTTCTTCCCTCATGCCCACCGTTCCCATTCTCATGCCGCAGCTTGGCGAGTCGATTGCCGAGGCCACCATCGTGCGCCTGCTAGTGGCCGTTGGCGACGCGGTGCGCGCCGACCAAGACATCATTGAAGTGGAAACGCACAAGGCGATCATGAGCGTGACGACCCTCTGCCACGGCACCGTGGCGGAGATTCGTGCCAAGGAAGGCATCTCCTATTCCGTCGGCTCCCTGCTCGGCTTGCTCGACGTTTCCGAAGAAGAAATCGCCCGCACCGGCGTCGAATCGCTCGAAGCGCTCGAAGCCAAACGCAGCGCCGCCAAATCCTCCGGCACCTCCCAAACCACCGACAGCCACGACGCCAACCTGCATTTTGCCCTCGATGACGACGGCTACGAGGAAGCCCCCGATGTGGTGCCAAGCGTCAAAGGCCTGCCGGTACCCATTGGAGTGATGGGAGCGCATTACATTTCGCCGCGGATGCGTGCCCGAATGGATGAGCTCGGGTTGCGCGAGGCGGATATTTCGGCGGTGGTGGGCACCGGCGCGGGTGGCCGCGTGACCGTGGAAGACCTCGAAGGGTTTCTCGATTACCTCGAAGCTTGGCCCAGCAGCCACGCCTCATCTATGCGCCTCGCCGTCGCCGACGCCATGCGCCGCAGTTGGACTCGCCCGCTGGCCACCGTCGGCCTTCCCGTGTTGCTCGACCGCGCCATCGACCACCGCAGCCAACAAACCCCCAAGCCCGGCCTCACCCTCTACCTGCTGCGCGCCTTCGCCCTAGCCCTGCTCGAACAACCCGCCACCGCCGGCTACCTCATCGGAGAAAAAATCGTCCACCCCCGCTCGTTCGATATCGGCGTGGCCGTCCAAGTCAAGGACGGGGTGGTGGTGCCGGTAGTGAGAAAAGTCGACCAGAAGCCGCTGGCCGCGCTGGTCGAGGAATACGCTGATCTGGTGGACCGGGCGCGCCAGCGTCGCCTCACCGAGAACGACTGCAAAGGTGGCATCGCCACGGTCACCAACTTCGGGACCTTTGGCCTCACCTTGGGCACGCCGATCCCTCTGCCCAACGAAACACTCATTCTCGGCCTCGGCGCCGGGATTAAAAAACCCGTCTGGAGCGCACAAGTCGGCGCCTTCCTTCCCGCCACCGAGGCCGCCGTCGTGCTCACGTTCGACCACCGAGTCGTCGATGGTGGTGGTGCCGGGGTGCTGCTCAACCGAGTGGCCGCCCTCATGCAAACCCCGGAAGCGCTCTGAATCTCCCGACTTACCGCAGAGTCGCAAAGGACGTCAAGGGGCGCAAAGTGGAATGGGTGACAGCAGAAGACCCAAGACCCAAGACCCAAGACCCAAAACCCAAGATGAGACAAGATAAGAGCGCGCGGCGCTTCTACATCCGCTCTTCTCTCCTGAGTAACTTGGCGTCAACCCAAGTTACTGCCTGCTCCATACTCGCCCCGGGGTCGGGGCTTGCGTCTTGGGTCTTGCCGTCTTGAGTCTTCTTTGCGGCTTTGCGGTAAGCATTTGGCAGTGACTCAACATTCCACATAAAATTCTGCACTCTTTCTTCATCCGCATCATCCGTGAACTCCGTGGTTTCTATTTTCCTTTCTAAGCCAAACCGCCCAATTCGAACCTGGCCCGTCCCCGTCTGCGCCGCGATCCTCCTGCTGCTGGCCATCGTTATCTACCGCTACCACCGTGTGCCAGCCCCCGTGGCTGCAGCGGTGGCCGACTCCGCCGCCCCTGCTTGCGTTGCAGAAGCCCCGGACGCAGCCCCCACTACAACCCAAGCGGCCGATCCACCCCCGGAGCCGATGCCACTGGCCATCGCCCTGCTTCCCGCACCCGGCCCGCCGGACGCCAGCCGCCAGCCCGCCGAGGCGGCCGCCCCCCCCACCCTCGTCGGCCACGCCGCCGCCCGCGATGCCGCGCTGACGCAATCGGCGGAGGACTTTTTTCGCGAAGCTGCCGAGGTGCTCCAACAATCGCCGCTGCCCGCCGCCGCCGACCTACCGGCCCTGAATTTGCGCCACTCGGTGACGGCAGTCACCTCCCCCACCCTAGCGTTGCCGCTGCATGCGGGCCGCGCCAGTCTGGGCTGGAGCCGCCACGCCATCCGCGACGAGCAGCAACTGCCTCCACCCAACGCCGTGCGTCTCGAAGAAATTCTCAACTCTTTCACCCTCCGGCCTGCCGGTTGTGCCGCCATTTGCCAAGGCGTGAGCCTCACCACCGAGTCGCTGCCCTGTCCATGGAAACCCTCTGCCACCCTCCTTCTCATCTCCATCCGCGGCGCTACCGACTCCGCCCATGACGTCACCGCCACCTTTCATGCCGATCCGGCCACCGTCACCAGCTACTGCTTGCTAGGATTTGCCCTCCCCGCTGGGCTCGATGCCGGTCCATTGCCAACCCAACTGCCCGCCAAATCCTCCACCTCCCTCGTCCTGGAAATCGAACCCTCCTCGACCGCCGCCGCCTTCGGATCGCTCGAATGGACCCTCGACGGCCAACCCGCCCCCGCCATCCCCATCACCCACCACCGCGACGCCGAACCGTCTGACGACGCCCGTTTCGCCGCCCTCGTTTGCGCCTTCGCCCAGTGGCTCGCTCACGATCAGCCCGCCCTCATCAACCCCGAAAAACTCGCCGCCCTCGCCCGCGAAACCGCTTCCAGCACCCTCCCCCCGGACCGCGCCGACCTCCTCGCCCTCATCGATGCCGCACTGGGCCTATAACGGCAAGTCGCAATGGCACCGCCCGTATTGCGCCAATGATAAATGACACCGGAGGGGTTAAGTCGTTGCGCCAGGATTCATGACACCCGGCGCTTGGGTTGGTTTTGCTTCTTTGGGGTGGTTTTGACAAGGTTTTCCGCAG
>WBXD01000059.1 GCA_008932935.1 Verrucomicrobiota bacterium | reverse complement strand
GCTCTTTTGACTCATGATTCCAGATATCGTTTGCATCTGGGTGTCATTCTTTCTGGCGCAACGACCGACTAAAGCCGATTTTTCACCCCCTTCCCGGTGTCATTCTACTTGGCGCAATGCGCCCTCCCCCGCTGCGGTAAGACAATTCCCCCGCAAGACAATTCTTCAGACAGACTTGCCCTTGAGGAAAGGTGAGAACAGATCGATAGGCACCGGCAAGAAGGTGGTCGTGTTGTGCTCGCTGGCGATTTCGCGCATCGTCTGCAGAAAGCGCAGTTGCAGCGCGATGGGCTCCTTGCTGATCATCGCGGCGGCCTGCACCATCTTCTCGGCCGCTTGAAACTCACCTTCGGCATTGACAATTTTAGCCCGCCGCTCGCGTTCGGCCTCGGCTTGCTTGGCCATCGCCCGCTTCATGCTATCGGGCAAAGCTACGTCCTTGATCTCCACCGCGGTCACCTTGATGCCCCACGGCTCGGTCTGCCGGTCGATGATCTCCTGCAACTGCAGGTTGATCGACTCGCGCTGCGCCAGCAAGTCGTCCAGCGGCGCCTGCCCCAACACGCTGCGCAACGTCGTCTGAGCAATGAGCGAGGTGGCTTTCCAAAAGTTCTCCACCTTGACCACGGCGGCGACCGGGTCGACGACGCGGAAGTACACCACGGCATCGACCGTGGCGGGCACGTTGTCGCGGGTCATGACCTCTTGGCGGGCGACGTCAATCGTAACCACCCGCAAGTCCATCTTGACGATGCGATCGACCACCGGAATGAGAAAAATGAGCCCCGGTCCCTTTGCGTCGAGCACTTTTCCCAAGCGGAAAATCACCCCTCGCTCGTATTCGCGCAAAATGCGCACGGCTTGTGGCAGGATGATGCCTGCCAGAATGATGAGTGGCACCAACCATGCGGTGGCGGTGATGAGTTTGGCGATGAGTTCTTCCATGGCTGGTTTTGTGGTTAGATGCGTTCAGATTCGGGGTGGCGGCTTGGGCTTCACTTGTAAAGTCAGGCCCTTGACCGCGACAATTTCCACCGGCGCTCCGGCTGCGATGGGTGCCTCACTGCGTGCATTCCAGGTCTCGCCCTCGACGAAAACCTTGCCGCCTCCGGCATCGATTGGCACCAACGCTAGAATGGTTTTACCTAACAACGTCTCGCGGCCCACGCGCACCGGCCGCGCCTGTGCCCGCAACCCGGCCCCCACGACGAATGTGAAAAAAGTGGCAGTGAGCAGCGTGGCGGGAATGATATAGGCCAGCGACAGCCGATAGACGGGGTCGGCTCGATCAAACAGCATGAGCGCGCCCAGAAAGAACGCAATGGTGCCGCCCAAGGTGAGCACCCCGTGGGTTGGCGCGAAGATATCCACCACAAACAGCAACACCGCCAAGCCGATGAGTGCCAGCCCCGCCACATTCACCGGCAGGACCGTCGCCATGTACAGCACCAGCAACAGGGCGATGGCACCCGCCACTCCCGGCAGGATTGCCCCGGGATTGCTCAACTCGCCGATGATGCCATAAATGGCCACCAGCATCAGGATCATCATCAATTCCGGGTGCGACAAGCCCTGCAAAATCCACTCGCGCAGCGTCATCGGGATATCCGTCACTGTCGCCCCAGCCGTCCCCAGTGCCTGCCCCCGCAACTCGCGTGCATCCAATTGGCGCAGTAAATCCGCTAGATCCGTCGCGACGAGGTCGATGACCTTGCGATCCAGCGCTTGACTGGCGGTGAGCGACTCGCTCTTGACCACCGATGCCATCGCCCACTCGACATTGCGGCCGCGCTTCTCAGCAATGGAGGCGATATAGCTGCTCGCAAAATTCTCCATCTTTTCCTTCATCACGTCGCTGGTCGCCTGCTCACCGCCGGGCCCGATGGATACCGGGTGCGCCGCCCCAATGCTGGTGCCGGGTGCCATGGCAGCCACCTCCGCAGCGAGCGTGATGAAGCACCCCGCGCTGCCGGCCCACGCCCCGCCTGGCGCCACGAACACCACCGTCGGTACGGAAGCTGCATAAAACTTCTGGACGATGTCCTTGGTGGCATCCAGCGAACCACCGGGCGTATCCAGTTCAATGACCAAGCAGCGGTCCTGGCGAGCGGCGGACAGCTCCAGTGCCCGCCCCAAGTAGCTTGCTGTGGCAGGGCCGATCGCGCCCTGAATGCGCACCCGACCGACGGTCGCGCCCTGCAGGTCGAGTGCCGACCCGCCAACCCATCCTGCCACCAGCAAAAAAATCCAATATTTCATAGCCAACTCCACAACTGGCAAGGTAGCTGAATCTCCCGGGGATTCAATCTCTAATCGTGAGATCCAGCGGAAATTCAATCCAACGGCCATATCGGCGGCGTTGCAAGCACTCTAGCCGGGCGCGTGGGTAGAGCCGGATGATATCGCTGGGATAAGGCCACCACGGCACGCGATGGCGTTGTTAGTGGCGGCACCATGCTCTAATACCTTGGTGACGGCTTGGCGCAGTGCGGCAGCCATCAGGCGCTCGAAAGCATCTGCCATGCCGCGCTTGTAGAAGCAGGCCTACCACGGGTCAAGACTCCAGGTCAGCCCGCCGGGACGCCACCGGTTTAAGCCGCGGTTCCGGCTTGCGGGTTGCGGCGAACCCGCCACACTCGCCTGCGTGAACTCAACTGCTTTGGGATTTTTCGATTCGGGTGTCGGCGGCCTCACCGTGGTGCGGGCCGTCCAGCAACTTATGCCCGCCGAAAACATCCTCTACCTCGGCGATACTGCGCGGCTTCCCTACGGCTCAAAAAGCCCCGAAACCATCCGTCAGTTCGCCGATGAGGATGTGCGCTTCCTGTTGACCCACAGCGTCAAGGCGGTGGTCGTCGCCTGCAACACCGCCAGCGCCCACGCCTTGTCCTGCCTGCGCGAGCAATATCGCGTGCCCATCATCGGCGTCATCGAGGCCGGCGTGGAGGACGCTTTGGCCGACCCCAAGGCCGAGCGCATCGGCATCATCGCCACCCGCGGCACGATCAGCTCGCACGCCTATCAGCATGCTCTAGCCCAGCGCCGCACCGGCCTGATCATCCACGGCCAGGCCACGCCGCTGCTGGTGCCCTTGATTGAGGAAAATTGGATAGAGCACCCGGCCACCCGCCAAATCCTCCAGGTCTATCTCGACCCGCTGGTGGACAAGGGCATCGACACCCTGATGCTCGCTTGCACCCATTACCCCTTGCTCATTCCGGTCCTCAAAACCTTGTTGCCGCCCGGCGTGCGCTTGGTCGACTCCGCCACCACTTGCGCCCAACACCTGCAACGCGAGCTGACCCGCCTCGACTTGCTAGCCCCTCCCGACCAGGCCGGTAGCCTGGATATTTACCTAACCGACCTGTCGGAGCAGTTCGAGCAACTTGCGCGCCAGTTCCTCGAAAAATCCCCCGGCCGAATCCGCCGCGCGGTGTTAGGCGGGTGATTTGTGGCGGGTTTGGTCTGCCCTCAGAACCCAGCGTTCGACCTCAAAACCGCCACGCTGTCGAGCAAGTTGGGCTCTATTGAGGTCGAACACTGAGTTCCGGCCCTTGGTCCGCCCTTGGTCCGCAATGGCGGCAAGCGGGCGATCCCACGGGATTTCATCAAGTCCGTCGGCAATCGACGTATCCCACTCGGACCAGTCCTCACCCGCCGCCGCCATTTCCTTATAGGTGGCCTCCCACGAGAGTTTCTTGTGGCCATCCTTGGGGGTGATGGGATGAACATTCCCGGATTGACGCCCGTATATTTCCAGCATATACTTCCACCCGATGATTGATTGGGCCACCATCACCGGATTCCAGTGGGCCTGGGCGAACGCCGCCAAAAGCCACGACAAGCACGGAATCGGGTGCCCGGAGGCCGAATCGGTGTTCCTCGCATCCGACCTCCGCATCCTCGAAGACCCGCAACACTCCACTCCCGATGAACCCCGCTGGCACGCCTTCGGCACCTCTGCCGCCGCCCGCCCGCTCAGCATCACCTTCACCGTCCGCTTCCCGCTCATCCGCATCATCTCCGCCCGCCCCATCAACTCCCGCGAAAGGAAATCCTATGGCTACTCGCAAAACTAACCCACTCCAAGTCCCGCGCGAACCGGCTCACAGCACCGCCCATCTCGACCTGACGAAGGCGCGGCGTGTCGCTTTGCCCAGCCTGAAGCTTTCCACCGAAACGATCTCCCTGCGCATGCCCGCACCCCTGCTCGACACCATCAGGATCGAGGCCAACAAGCGCGACGTGCCTTATCAATCGCTCATTAAAATGACCCTCGCTGAGCAGTTTGCAAAAAATCCAGCTGGCACCAGAATAGTATGACCCGATCCTTTCCAACACCCGGAGTGGCTTGGGCTAAGGAGCCATCCCATTTTGTGGTGGTAGCGCAAGGGCAGTCGATGGCTCGCTTCATCCCCAATCCTTGCGCACGACGACAGTAAGGTCGTCGCTCCATAACAGGCCGCCATAACATCTGGCATTTGCTCTTGTGTCACCCTCGGGGGCCTGCCACGATCAGCAGCGTCTTTAGGCAACGTGTTGATTTTCAGTCCCCGGCCGTATTTTGGCCACCGTCCAAACCGCCGGCATGCTGGCTTGCGGCGGCCCCACCCCCCTTTCAGACCGCTGATTTTTGCCTTCCACTGTTCAAAAAAAACCTGAACAATCCCCCCTCCATGAAACAAAAACTGTTTGGAACCGACGGCATTCGCGGCCGTGCCAATGAATTTCCGATCACCGCCGAAGTTGCTCTGCTTCTCGGCAAGGCGGTGGCACGGGTGCTGCGTTCCTCCGGCGTGAACCGCAACCGGGTGCTGGTAGGCAAGGACACGCGGATTTCGGGCTACATGCTCGAAACGGCGCTCACCAGCGGACTGGTCTCGATGGGCATGGACGTGTTCATGGTGGGGCCGATGCCGACGCCGGCGGTGGCGCATTTGACCAAGTCCATGGGAGCAGCGGCTGGCATCATGATCACCGCTTCCCATAATCCCTACGAGGACAACGGTATGAAAATTTTCGGCCCGGATGGCTACAAATTGTCGGATGAATTGGAAGCAACCATCGAGCGCCACGTGCGGCGCTTGGAGCCGGAGTCTGATCCCTTGCCAGCACGCCAGATCGGCAAGGCCCACCGCATCGAGGATGCACGTGGCCGCTACATTGAGTTTTCCAAGCAGACGGCTGACAACGTGCCACTCCACGGACTCAAGGTGGTGGTCGATTGCGGGCATGGCGCGGCGTACTTCATCGCTCCGCTCATTTTTAAGGAACTCGGCGCAGAAGTCATCGTTACCGGCTGCCAGCCCGACGGAATCAACATCAACGACGGCTGCGGCGCGCTCTATCCGGAAACCGCCGGCGAACTGGTGCGCCGCCACAACGCCGACCTCGGCATCTCGTTCGACGGCGATGCCGACCGAGTCATTTTCACCGATGCCAGCGGCCAGGTGGTCAGTGGCGACCGAATTCTGGCGCTGTGTGCCATCAGTCTCAAGGAGCAAGGAAAATTGCGCCATGACACGCTAGTGGCCACCGTGATGAGCAATCTCGGGCTGCGGCAAGCGATGACCCAGCACGGCATCAAGCTGGAAACCACCGCGGTGGGTGACCGCAGCGTGATTGAATGCATTCGCAAACACGGCTATTCATTCGGCGGCGAGAATTCCGGCCACCTCATCTTCGCGGACCATGCCACCACCGGCGACGGCATCCTCAGCGCCCTGCAAGTGCTGCGCATGATGCACTCCCGCAATGCCACCATCGCCCAGCTCGCCGCAGTCATGCACGAGTACCCGACCCAGCTCGCCAACATCCCACTGTCCTCCAAGCCGCCGCTGGAAAGCCTGCCCAAATTGCAGCTACTCATGACTCAAGCGACCCAGGAATTCGGCGACGACGGCCGCCACTTGATCCGCTATTCTGGCACCGAAAATAAAATCCGTGTCCTCGTGGAACACAAAGACGTCGAACAGGTTCGCTCCTGGGTGAGCAAATTCGCCGCCGCCATCCAGGAGGAAATCCGCTAACCGGCCCCGGCGATGGATACCCAAGCGCCATCTAACTGCGAGCCGCTGTCACTGACCCGCAGCATAGGCGAGTTTCCCATCGGCAATATCCCGCTGCATCAGCACCAGCAGGCGGCGCTGACCCGCGCCGGCCTGGCCAGCGAGGCGATTTCTATCCACCCGCACGCTTGGCTGGCGGCGGCTGATCTAACATTTCTAGCGGCGACCAATACCTTGTTGGACAATTTTCTAACACCCCTGGCATGGCGCGGTGCCACTCCCGACCTAGCGCGAACCGTGACGGTAGCGGCCTCGTTTGTGATCCGCTATCCGTGGGACTTATTGCGGGCCAACGAGGGCTACGTGGACGGCTTGGAAAACTCCGTGCTGCTCGGCGAAGTGCATCCCTCGGCGGTGCTCGAGGGCATCGTCCACTTGGGCGCGGGCTCGCGGATTTTGCCTGGGGTGTTCATTGAGGGCAACGTGGTGGTGGGGGCCAAGTGCCGAATCGGCCCGAATTGTTATATCCGCGGCCACACCAGCATCGGCGACGCCTGTCACATCGGCCAGTCGGTGGAAATCAAGAACTCGCTGATTTTATCCCGCACCAGCATCGGCCACCTGTCGTACGTCGGCGATTCGGTGATCGGCGAGGCAGTCAACTTCGGTGCCGGTACCATCATTTCCAATTTCCGCCACGACGGAAAAAACCACCGCTCAATGGTCGATGGACAATTGTTGGATACCGGTCGGCGGAAATTCGGCGCCATCATCGGCGACCACGTCCACACCGGCATCCACACCTCGATCTATCCGGGCCGCAAACTCTGGCCCAACACCAGCACCCGCCCCGGCGCGATCGTCCAGCACGATCTGCGGGGCGCTGATGCGTAAGCGCCGAAACGCAATAACTCATGCTAAAAAGCCCTCTGGAAGAGCTAGCAGCGCGGTTTTTTAACCACGAATTAGCCGGATTCCACAGTTTGCACGGATGCAGAATTTGAGAGGCTAGATTGGAGGGTAAATCGTGGCAAAAATAACCTCTGAGACACGGATGACCACTAAAATCACAGATAATAAATTTGTCGGCATTTCAGTGGTAAAATTTGTCACGTGCCATTCCTGTCTAGGCCAGCGGCGCTAACTAGCTCAGTAATAAACCGACTGCATCATCTGGACATTCTGGCGTCCGATCGGACATTAGAATGTCCTAACGGATAGAAGCCAATTGCGGAGATTTTTTTGAAACAAGGCAAAATCACTATGCTGTGCCTTGAATCCGATGGAAATATCGCGAGAAATCCGGCACCTTCGTTAGGACATTCTGATGTCCGATCGGACATCAGAATGTCCTAACGAAGTAGATCCCGGTAATCCGTGGTTGATCCCACCTCGAGTCTTGTCAAACTGGGGTTTGTGGATTTAATATCAGCTCTTGCCTGCCACCTCCTCACGCATGCCCCACCCCGCCCCCGGCCAACGCTGGCTCTCCACCTCCGAACCCAGCTTGGGCCTCGGCGTGGTGCGCGCGGTGGATGGCGACACCGTCACTCTGCACTTTCCTGCCGCCGAGGCCAGCCGCATTTATGCGTTTGGCAGCGCGCCGCTGGTTAGAGCCCGCTTTGGCCCGGGCGATGTGCTAGCCGACCGCGGCGGCCGCCATCTAACCGTCGAGTCGGTGGTCGATGACGAGGGGATTCTAACTTATCACGGCGGCGGCCGCCAACTCACCGAAGGCGAATTACTCGACTCGCTGAGTTACGTGCGGCCGGACAAGCGCTTGCTCGCCGGGTTGTGCGAGCATCCGCGTGCCTTCGATGGCCGGATGCAGGCGCTCGCTTGGAATAGCCGCATCCGCCACGCTTCCGCCCGCGGGTTTGCCGGTGCCCGCATCGACCTGCTACCCCATCAATTGGCCATCGTCGCCGAAACCGCCGCCCGGCTGCATCCGCGAGTATTGTTAGCCGACGAGGTGGGCCTCGGAAAAACCATCGAGGCCTGCCTGATTTTGCATCGCCTTTACCTCACTGGTCGGGCCGGGCGCATTCTTATTTTAGTACCCGAGCCGCTCATTCATCAGTGGTTCATCGAGTTGCTGCGCCGCTTCAATCTGCGTTTCGCTATCTACGACGAAGCCCGCTGCATCTCGCTGGAAGCCCACGCCACCGATGCCAATCCCTTTCACGACGCTCAACTCATTCTCGCCGCCAGCGCTTTTCTAACAGACATTCCCAAGCGTGCCGAGCAAGCCTGCACAGCCGGCTTTGAGTTGCTCATTGTCGATGAGGCGCACCACCTTGAATGGTCACCTAACGAGCCATCCGCTGCCTACGCGATGGTCGAGTCGCTCGCCCGCCGTATTCCTTCGCTGTTGCTGCTGACCGCCACGCCCCAACAACTCGGACCCGCCGGTCATTTCGCCCGCCTGCGCTTGTTGGATCCGGACCGCTACGCCGATCTCGAGGCGTTTTTGGCAGAAACACGCGGCTACGGTCCGCTCGCCACCGCGGTGGACGCCCTCCACCACGGCGAATTGCCTGGCGACCTCGACGCCTTGAGCGCCAGCTCACCGCGAGCCGTCGCCCATCTGGCCGCCCTGCGCGGCGGCGACTCAGCCGCCCGCGCGCTGCTGATGGCCGAGTTGATAGATTCCTTTGGCACTGGCCGAGTTTTGTTTCGTAACACCCGCGACCAGCTCAGCGGTTTTCCGCAGCGCCGGCCGCAATTGCACCCGCTGGCACGCGGCACCTCGCCCTACCGTTGGCTCGCCACGTTGTTGCGCTCGCTGCCGGAAACCGAAAAGGTCTTGCTCATCACCGGTTCGCCCGAAGCCGCCATCGCGGTGCAGCAGAAACTTCTCGCCGAAATCCAGGTCGCCATCGCACTTTTTCATGAGGATCTGAGTCTTCTCCAACGCGACCGCAATGCCGCTTGGTTCGCCGAACCCGATGGCGCGCGCCTGTTAGTGTGTTCCGAAATCGGCAGCGAGGGTCGCAATTTCCAGTTTGCCCGCCAACTCGTGCTGTTCGGCCTGCCGCGCGACCCAGAGTTGTTGGAGCAGCGCATCGGCCGCCTCGACCGCATCGGCCAGCGCGGCACCATCTACATCCACGTGCCCTACGGCGTAGACAGCCGCTCCGAACTCCAGGCCCGCTGGCTCCACGAGGGCCTCGATGCTTTCAGCCGTCCGCTCAAAGGCGCCACCGCCCTCGCCAGCGTGTTGCTGCCAGAACTCGACGCCCTCAGCGCCACCGCCGCCACATCCCAACCATTCGAAGCATTCCTCCAGCGCAGCCGCGAACTCAAGGCCCAGGTCACCCGCGACCTCGCCACCGGCCATGATCGCTTGCTAGAACTCGGCGCGCCCGCCCCGGCCAAAGCTGCTGGATTGTTAGAATCGCTGCATGCCGCTGATCGCGACCTACGTTTCGAGCGCTTTGCCATCTGGCTTTTCGACCACCTCGGACTCGACGTGGCGGATCTGAGCCCCCGCACCTATCACTTTGAGCGTGGCCAACGCCTCAGCGAAACTTTCGCTGATTTGCCGCCCAACGGCCTGGCCGCTACCTTCGACCGCGCCACTGCCTTGGCCCGCGAGGATCTCACATTTCTCACCGCCGACCACCCGGTCTTTCTCGGTGCCTTGGACCATCTTCTCGACAGCGAGGCGGGCAACGCATCCTTCGCCCATTGGCAAGCCGGCCAGGGTAAGGCGATCTTGCTCGAATGCGCCTTCGTGCTGGAAGTGCTCGCACCCACCCGCCTGCACCTCGACCGCTTCCTGCCGCCCACCCCGATCCGCATCCTCGTCGATCACCACGGCAAGGCGGTGGATGCAGCTCCGCCCAGCGCCCTGCTGGTGCCAGGTGATTCCAGCCGCTTGGTGAACCAACCGGCTTTTCGCAGCGAAATTTTCCCCAAAATGCTCGCCGCGGCCCGCGAACTCGCCAGCGCGGCCAGCCAAGCCCCCACGGATGCCGCCCGCCAACTCGCCGGCGACGCGCTTGGCGCTGAACTCGAGCGCCTCGCCGACCTCGCCACCCGCAACTCCCAGGTATCCTCCGCTGAACTCACCGCCCTACGAGCCTGCCGCGATGAATCACTCACATCCCTCGCTAGCCCCCGTCTGCGCCTCGACGCCCTGCGCCTCATCTGGCGCGGCGGCGGAACTTAATCCGCGGAAACCCAGCGGCTTCCGCCTTGACTACTCGGGGAGCGCCGACATTCTGCCGGCTGGGTTCGACATCCTGCCGAACATTCTTCAAGCGGATGTAGCACCGTCCCTCACGTTCCGCCAGGCGGGAACTCATGGCGCCTACGAGGGCGAGCTTATCGATGACCTTCTTGTGCCGCCGGTGGATCATGTGGCTTTCAGCGGCACGTACCGCCTCGCGCATGGCGGGGGCCGGCCTGGCTTTCGCTCAAGCGTCTTTCGATGTGCTAGTCCCCTTTTTATCTGTCACCTTGTACTAAAGAGTCAAAGGGCGTACCTAGCGGCCCGCCAGCCCAACTCATTCCATGAACCAATCGCAACCGGAAATTTTGCTGCCACTGCCAAGCGCACGCCACAACGGAGTGGCCCGCCGCGACTTTTTGAAACTCGCCGGCAGCGGATCGCTGGCCTTTCTAACATCCAGAATGCCGGTGATGGCCGGTCCGTTCGCGCCCGGCGATTTTGAGAAATTGGTGCCCGCCGAGAAGAAGCTCAGCCCGGCATGGCTCAAGAGCCTGTTTGAGCGCGGCACGCCGCTGGTGTATCGCGGCAAGGATCTGGAGTTCATCGGCATGCCCGTGGGCGGGCTCTGCTCGGGCCAACTTTATTTGGGTGGCGACGGGCGGCTGTGGCACTGGGATATTTTCAACCAGCAGATTGGCACCTCGACCAGTGGCGATCACTACGCCAAACCGATGACGCCGACTGCGCCGTTGGAGCAGGGGTTCACGCTGCGGGTCGGCGAGGTAACCAAAGCCCTCGACCAGAGCGGCTTCAAGGACGTGAGCTTCCGCGGCGAGTATCCGCTGGGCATCGTCGAATACCGGGAACCCGAGTTGCCGCTGGAAGTACGGCTGGAGGCGTTTTCGCCCTTCATCCCGCTCAGCTTGGACGACTCTAGCCACCCGGCGACGGTGATGCAGTTTACCGTCAAAAACACCGATTCGCAGACGCTGGAAGTGGAACTGACCGGGCGCTTGGAAAACGCCGTCTGTCTCTATCATCGCAACCTTGCCGGCACCCGCCGCAACCGAGTCGTGCGCGGCGCGGGTTTCACTTTCCTAGAGTGCTCGGCGGCCACCACCACTGCGCCCGCTACCGCCGCCAGGGCCGAGGTGGTGTTTGAGAATTGGAGCCAGCCGACCTATCACGAGTGGACGGTCGAGGGCAGCGCCTTCGGCAGCGGGCCCGTCCTCAAGACGACCATTCCCGCCTATCAGGGCGACGTCGGCGGCGACACCCAACGCGTCGTCAACTCCCACGCCTCCGCCCCGGGCGACATCGCCACCCGCGACGACGCCACCGGCAAACTGACCAGTCGGCCGTTCACCATTGAGCGCAATTTCATCCAATTCTGGATCGGCGGCGGCAATCATGCAGGCAGCACGTGCCTCAATCTGCTGGTGGACGGCCAGGTCGTCCATAGTGCCACCGGTCAGGCTAACAACCTTATGAGCGTGCGACAATTCGACGTGCAAGCCCTCGCCGGCCAGCAGGCTCTCATCGAAATCGTCGATGCCCAGCGGGGCGCGTGGGGCAATATCGGCGTCGGTAAAATCACCTTCACCGATAAGCCGGCCGTCGGTGGCGTGCTGGACAAGCTCGCAGACTTCGGCACGCTGGGGTTAGCTTTGTTAGGCGAGGCCGCCGGCCACACCAGCGGCGATGCCGCCGCGCCCCTCGCCGACAAGATCGTCGGGCACCTCGGCCGCAGTGTGGCCCTAACACCCGGCAAGTCGGCAGTGTGGACGTTCGTGCTGACGTGGCATTTCCCGAATTTGCAAATGGACAACTTGCCCGGTGGCCGCCACTACGCCACCCAGTTTGCCTCGGCGCTGGCGGTGGCCGAGGGGCTGGCCGCCAATTTTCCCCGGCTCTATCAGGAAACCAAACTCTGGCGCGACACGTGGTATGACTCGACTTTGCCCTACTGGTTCCTCGACCGCACGTTCCTCACTCTATCCACCCTGGCCACTTCCACCTGCTACCGTTTCAGCAACGGCCGGTTCTACGGCTGGGAGGGCGTCGGCTGCTGCCAAGGCACATGTACCCACGTCTGGCATTACGCCCAGGGCCCGGCACGCTTGTTCCCGCAACTCGAGCGCGACACCCGCGAACGGGTGGATCTGGGCCTGGCGCTGGACACCGCCAGCGGGGTGAGCGGCTTCCGCGGCGAATTTGACCGCGGGCTGGCGGTGGACGGCCAGTGCGGCACGCTGCTACGGATCTATCGGGAGCACCAGATGACCGCAGACGATGGTTTCCTGCAACACAACTGGCCGAACATCAAAAAAATGTTTGAGCCGTTGTTCAAACTGGACGGCAATGCCGACGGTTTGTTGGAGGGCGCGCAGATGAACACGCTTGACCAGGCATGGTTTGGCAAGATCGCGTGGCTGAGTTCGCTCTATCTGGCGGCGCTACGTGCGGGCGAGGCGATGGGGTTGGAAGTAGGCGAGACGGAGTTTGCCGGGCGCTGCCGTGGCCTCGCCGAGCGCGGCGCCCAAAACATCGATGCTCAACTCTTCAACGGCGAGTATTACCAGCACCTAGCCGATAAGAACCACCCCCAAACCGTAGGCTCCTTCGATGGCTGCCACATTGACCAGGTCCTCGGCCAAAGCTGGGCCTGGCAGGTCGGACTCGGCCGCATCCTGCCGCAAGCCCACGTCAAGACCGCCCTGCAATCGCTGTGGCGCTATAACTTCACGCCGGATGTGGGACCATGGCGCAACGCCAACAAGCCCGGGCGCTGGTATGCGATGGCCGGCGAAGGCGGCTTGATCATGTGCACCTGGCCTAAGGGCGATGCGCTGCGCGTCCAAACCGGCTTCGATTATTACTTCAACGAGTGCATGAACGGCTACGAATATCAGGCTGCTGGCCACATGCTGTGGGAAGGTCTGCCGATGGAGGGCCTGGCGATCACCCGCGCCATTCATGATCGTTACGACGCGTCGCGGCGCAACCCGTGGAACGAAATCGAGTGCGGCGATCATTACGCCCGCTCCATGGCCGGCTACGGCGTGTTCATCGCCGCCAGCGGCTTTGAATACCATGGCCCACACGGCCACATCGGGTTCGCCCCGCGCCTCACCCCGGACAACTTCAAATGCGCCTTCACCAGCGCCGCAGGCTGGGGTAGCTTCAGCCAGAAAATCGCTCAGGGCCAAACCACTGCCGCCATCGCTTTGCTCTGGGGAAAACTGCGCGTCAATACGCTCGCCCTCGCCGCCACCGGTGCCACCGCGGTGCACGTCACCCTCCATGGCAAGGCTCTCGCGGCGAAGTTTGCCGCGGACGACTCTCGCCTGCTGATCACTCTAGGCACCGCCGCTAACATGTCCGCCGGCGATACACTCGAGATCGCCATCCGTTGAGCCAGCCTTCCCATTGCCATTTTCCCTTTGCGACCTTCGCGGCTTGCGGGAAATTAATCATCACAGGGTGACAGATAAATAGAATAGTAGAGAATCTTGTGGATTTTGTGATTTTCGGTGGGATGGTGGTCATATGCGCAGGTCACGATGGCTGGCGGGTTGGAAAGATTCGGCGACGAAGCCGGTGATTTACCATTGCATTAGCCGCGTGGTGGATAAGCGGTTTGTGTTTGAGGAAAGGGAGTGCGAGGCGTTCCGGAAGTTTTTTCGGATGTATGAGAAGTTTTCAGGCTGCAGGGTATTGGCGTATTGCGTGATGTCTAACCATTTTCATTTGCTGCTGGAGGTGCCGCGGATGGCGGATGGCGGGTTGAGTGACGAGGAGCTACTGAAACGTCTTGGCGGGCTATATTCCGAGGTGGTGGTGGCGGGAGTGGCGGCGGAATTGATGGAGGCGAGGAAGAGTTCTATCGGCGAGGGAGATGGCGCGGGTGAGGCGCGGGTAGCGGCCATTCATGGCCGGTTCACTTACCGGATGTATGACCTGAGTGAGTTTATGAAGGGCTTGTTGATTCGCTTCACGCGGTGGTTCAACCGGGTGCATTCGCGCCAAGGGACGTTGTGGGAAGAACGGTTCAAGAGCGTGATCGTGGAAAGCGGGGTGGCGGCGCGGACGATGGCAGCCTACATCGACCTGAATCCGGTTAGGGCGGGGATGGTGAAAGACCCCAAGGATTACCGCTGGAGCAGTTATGGAGAAGCGGTGGGCGGCGGGAGGAAAGGGAATGGGAAAAAAGCCCGCGAGGGGTTAGTGCGGGCGTATTTTTGCGATCAGGGAGGGGGCTTCGAGGCGGAAAAATGGCAGGAGGTCTCGCGCCGATACCGACGGTTGATGGGATTGGCCCTGGGACGCAAGCCGGGGCGGGCCGAGGTGGCTGGAGCCAGAAAACGTGTGGGTCAGAGCATGCTGAACACGGCCGAGATGTTGGAAAGCAAGGACAACGGCACGGTCTTGAAAGATCTGGGATTCGCCAAGATGTTGCATTGCCGGGTGAGATACTTCACAGACGGGGCGGTGATCGGCAGCAAGGAGTTTGTGAACGAGGCGTTTGCACGGGCACGGGATCGCTTCAGCGCCAAGCGC
>WBXD01000058.1 GCA_008932935.1 Verrucomicrobiota bacterium | reverse complement strand
CTGATCGGCTGGGTTGCGCAACACGGCGGTTTCCCAGTCGATGAGTTTTTCCTTCACCATGTCCATGGAGATTTTGAGGGCGGCCGCGGCGGTGCGTTTGCCATTGCGGGTTTGCAGCATGAACAGCTTGCCTTCCTGAATGGTGAACTCGACGTCCTGCACGTCCTTGAAATGTTTCTCAAGGATCTGGCGCACCTTGAGCAATTCCGCATACGACTTGGGCATCTCCTTTTTCAGGTTGAGCACCGGCTCGGGGGTGCGCACGCCGGCGACCACGTCCTCGCCCTGGGCGTTGATGAGGAATTCACCGTAAAATTCGTCGGTGCCGTTGGCCGGGTTGCGGGTGAAAGCGACGCCGGAGCCGGAGGTTGGGCCGGTGTTGCCATAGACCATGGCCTGGACGTTCACGGCGGTGCCCCAGGCAGCCGGGATGTTGTATTTGCGGCGATAGACGCTGGCGCGGTCGTTCATCCACGAGCCGAAGACGGCACCGGCGGCACCCATGAGCTGTTGCCAAGGGTCGGTGGGGAAGGATTTGCCGCAACGGGCCTTGACCAGCGCCTTGAAGCGTTTGACGAGTTCCTTGTTGTCGGCGGCGGATAGATCGCTGTCGATGATGTTTTCGCCGTGCTGTTCGTGTTTGTAATGCTCGATGACGGTTTCAAACGGCTCGTGCTCTTCGCCTTCAAGCTTTTGCACGCCCATGACCACGTCGCCATACATCTGGATGAAGCGGCGGTAGCAATCCCAAGCGAAGCGCTCGTTGTTAGTGGCGGTGGCCAGGGATTTGACGGTGTCGTCGTTGAGGCCGAGGTTGAGGATGGTGTCCATCATGCCGGGCATCGAATCGCGGGCGCCGGAGCGCACCGCCACCAGCAGCGGGAACCCCTTGGCATCCCCAAACTTGTAGCCCATGAGCTTCTCCATATTGGTGATGCCGGCCTTGACCTGCGCTTCAAGCACGGACGGGTAGCTGCGCTTGTGGTCATAGAAATAGCTGCACACTTCGGTGGTCATGGTGAACCCCGGAGGCACCGGCAGGCCGATGCGGGTCATTTCGGCGAGATTGGCACCCTTACCACCCAGCAGCGGTTTCATACTGCCATTGCCGTCGGCTTTGCCTGCACCCCAAGTGTAAACGTATTTGGTGGCTTTAGGGGCGGCGGACTTCTTGGCTACCGGCTTGGCGGCAGAATTCTTGGCCGCCGGCTTGGCAGCGGACTTCTTGGCTGCCGGAGCTTTTTTGGCCGGAGCTTTTTGGGCGGCTGATTTTTTGGCAGCTTGCGGAGCGGATTTCTTGGCAGCGGATTTGACTGCCTGTTTTTTGGTGGCCATCTTTTTGTTAGGATCTGTGGATGAGTAAGTCAGTGCCGGGCGGTGGAGCAATTTATCTCCTCCCGAAGCGACAGGGGCCGGAGGGTAGCAGCCAAACCCTGATTGTCAAGGCACCATAGCGTGAAATTTCACACGCGCGGCCATCACTGCTTGACAAGCGCGCTGTAGCAATAAGCGTTTACGGCAATAGGTTAAGGCAATGCACCAAATGACCGAACCCTGCGGGCTAACCTGCGAGATCGTGCTGGCGATCCAAAGCAAGTGACCGGCCCATTGGGGATGACGCCTGTCCATCGGTAGGAGGACCGCCGGGTGGGGGGGGTACGCCATGTGGCTGGCAAATTCCTGCTGGCATCGCCGAGGCCTGAAACTTAAAAGAATAATATACTTAAGTAAAAATTGCAATTAGGGGCTGATTGTATTTTTCTGTGGGACACGGTTTGCGGGGCGACGGAAAGTCGGCTAGATCTGATCGTAGAATATAGAACCAATCACCCGCCTTCCCCATGCACCGTCTTCCCAATCCGTACGCAGTGACGCGCTTTCGCTGTGCCGCTTTATTACTGATGTGCAAATGGGCTCTGGTCATCGTCTCGGCTATCATGCTGGCTTACTCGCTGTGCGTCGCCAACCCTGAGCTCATCAAGCTTTCCATCAGCTTGATTTGGCTAGCCGTATGCGTTGGATTGATCATAAGGCTGTTCTCTCATCGTGTCAGATGCCCACTGTGCATCGGCCTACCCTTGGTGGGCGGGGCTTGCTCCACTCATCGCAGCGTCCGCCCCCTCTTTGGCAGTTATCCGTTGCGGGTTGCCCTCTCGGCGGTGTTCAGAGGCTGGTTTCGGTGCCCCTATTGTGGCGAGTCTACAGCCATCGAAGCACGCCGCGATCGCAGCCGAGCAGCTGGAACATGAGGGACTGCACGCTCGGCGCGAGCCGCAAGAGAAGCGCAGATGCAGCCGTGCCGGGCTCGATTGTCTTGCGTCTTGTCGTCTTGTGGTCTTGTCTTTCTCCCCATGTCCCACGGAACATTCATCGTCATTGAAGGCATCGACGGCACCGGCAAGTCCACCCAGGTGCAGCTCCTCGCCGCGTGGTTCGCCGCGCAAGGCCGCGAGGTGCTGACCAGCCGCGAGCCGACCGACGGCCCGTGGGGGAAAAAACTGCGCGACTCGGCCGCCAGCGGGCGCCTGGCACCGGCGGAGGAGTTGGAATGTTTCCTCAAGGACCGGCGGCAACATGTGGACGAAGTCATCGCCCCTGCGCTGGCGGCCGGCAAGGTCGTCATCCTCGACCGCTATTACTTCTCGACCATGGCCTATCAGGGGGCGCGCGGTTTCGACCCGGCGGAAATCCGTCGCCTCAACGAGGTGTTTGCACCGCTGCCTGATTTGTTGCTCATCCTCGATCTGGCGGTGAGCAGCGCGCACCAGCGCATCGGCTCGCGCGGCGATACCGCCAACGAGTTCGAGCAGCGCGAATCCCTCGAACGCTGCCGCCAAATCTTCCTCTCCCTCAAGGACGAGCCTTTCGCCCGCGTCATCCCTTGCAACGACTCCATCGCCGAGGTCGCCGCTCGCTTGCAGCAGGCGGCCTGCCGCGCCGGCCTCGCACCTCAGGCCTGAGGTGCGGCTTTGATGCGCGTCCCATCAGGGCGATTGGCTGAACCGGCAACGCTTCGTCCAGCCGCTGCCATCGCTTTCGATTGACGAATGCGGATTGTTGATTGTCGATGGGGTCGATGAACCTGCAGGGGCTAACAATGGCGGCTGGCCGCGCCCATGCAAAGCCTGCCAAGGCACTTCGTCATTCAAAAATCAACAGTCGTCACTCGTCAATCAGAGAGCCCCCAGCGTCGAGCAAAGGTGCTGCGGGGTCATGACCCGGGTAACATGACAAAATCAGCACCCATGTTTAGCCCAAACTTAAAAATCTTTGCAGTTCCTCGAATAGAGGCTGATTCAGCCAATCACCCTACGCGTCCCATATGGAGCGGCCACTTTAGCGTTTGCACGGTCCAAATTGGTGCTAGACTCCGGCCATGCGCACCGCCGTCTATGCTGGTTCCTTTGATCCGCCCACCAACGGCCACCTGTGGATGATTGAGCGTGGGTTGGAATTGTTTGACTCGCTCATCGTGGCCATCGGCGACAACCCGGCAAAGCACTACACCTTCAGCGTGGCGCAACGCCTCGAGTTATTGCGCACTTCCACCCAGCCCTGTGCACGGCTCACCATCGCCCATTTTGACAACCGCTATCTGGTGGATTACGCGAAACTGATGAACGCTGACTACATCCTGCGCGGCATCCGCTCGCCCCACGACTATGAGTACGAGCGGGTGATGCGCCACATCAACTCCGACATGGCACCGCAGATCAACACGGTATTCCTGATGCCCCCGCGCGATATCTCCGAACTCTCTTCCAACATGGTCATCGGCCTCACCGGCCCACTCGGTTGGGAGGACAACGTCCGCCGCTACGTCCCCACACCGGTGCTCGATGCCCTCATCACCCGCAACGCCTTAGACAAGACCCAAGCTGACTAGCGAGGCGGCGCCTCAGACCCAAAACTTGAAGACACAAGACAAGATAAGGTGCCGCGCAAGAATATCGGTTGCATTGTAGCGGCGCGTCTATGACCGCCGCTGCCCTTGAACCGACCATGAACCCGCGTCATCAGCAAGCGCCATCTCATGCACATCGGCGGTCACAGACCGCCGCTACAATCCATCTCAGATGCCTTGCGACAGTTATTATTGCGCGGGTACCAAGAGAGCGCAGCGCTTATCCTCCCGACTAACGTGCCCGACCGCGGCCTTCAAGAACTCTTGCACGGCGGGGCCGGGAGCTGGCGGGCGTGGCGCCGGGCCATGGCCCACGCGACTTCCGGCACCAGGCGCTGCCAGCGCGTATCGCCTTCGACAATCATCCGGCAGACATCGCGGCTGGTGTGCCGCAGCATCTCATCATCCTCGCAAGCCAAGCCAAGGATGCGCTGGTTGTCCCGGAAGTGTTGGTAGAGATGAGTGCAGTCCGCCGGCGCACAAAAATTCTCCACCGTCACCAACTCACCGCTGCGGCGGTTTTTCCACGGAAACACATGCAAAGTCACCCGCTTGAGGAATAAGCGGGCAAAAGATTCTAACAATCCCCCCGGCAGCGTCTCCGACCACTTCGCTTTGAACAACTCGTTGAGCAAGCCAATACTCAGGATGATGCCCACCGGCTGGTTCGTGCAGCGGTTGAGAAACCCTGCGATGCGGTGAAACTCGGCACAGCGCGATAGCAGCACGGTCTCGCCCAGCGCTTGCAAGGCATCCGCCCGATCCAAAAAACCTTGCAAATCCATCACCTGTCCACGCAGTAGATTATCTAGCGAAATCTCGCAGAGCCGCATCGCCTGCCCACCGTGCTGTGCCTCCAAGCCCGCCGCAAACCCGCCACTCGCCTGCCCCAGCATCGCTAGGTGCAAGTTCAGCACTGGGTCGAAGCTGCCGCGCAACAACAGCACCGGCCGCTGGTGCAGCGCTTCAGCCGGTTGCACCACCTCGCCACTTGGCAGAAACATCGTCGCATCAGTTAGCCCGCTGGCCACCAGTTGCAAGGCGCACAAACGGTTGTCGAAACCCTCATAGCTGTGGCCCACCAGCTTGAGCAGATCGATTTCCACCCGGCCCGGCGCGACGTTCTCCACCAGCGCCTCGACGAAGCGCTGCAAGCTGCCGCGATGACGGAACGCCGCATAAATGAGGTTCACCCCGATGATGCCCAGCGCGTCCATCTGATCGGTGGTCTCCTGGTCTAACATGCGGACGTGCAGGATGATATCCGTTGGCGCGGTACAGGGGTGGATCTGGAACCGCATGCCTAGCCAACCGTGGCACTCGCCGGAGTCCTGCCAGCCGCGTGCCCGCACCGTGTTGCAAAACGAAAAAAACGTGGTGTTAGACCCGCGGCTTGGGGCCAGGCGCTCGAGTTGAATGGTATACTCGTGCTCGAGCATGGCGGCGAGGCGTTCGGCCGAGACGTAGCGCGAGGCCCGCCCGTAGATGGCGTCGCTCATGGTCATGTCGTAGGCCGAGATGGATTTGGCCACCAATCCGGCGGTACCCGAGGCGCGGAAAAACCAGTTGGCGGTTTCCTGGCCGGCACCGATCTCGGCGAAAGTCCCGTACACCTCCGGGTCGAGATTAAGTTCTAAGGCCTTCTCATATGTCGTCGTCTTCATGGCGTTGCTCATGGCTCTTTCACCAGCCAGCCGCTGGCGACCACCTCGTCAATCACCACTTGATTGTTAGACGCGGCGGCTTGCGCTGGAAAGTGGATTTTCACGATC
Source organism: Verrucomicrobiota bacterium (assembly GCA_008932935.1). GTDB lineage: Bacteria > Verrucomicrobiota > Verrucomicrobiia > Verrucomicrobiales > Akkermansiaceae > Luteolibacter. The sequence continues at coordinate 9,120 of WBXD01000058.1, read as the reverse complement.
ATCGCTGCGTGATCCACCTCCGAGCCCATGTGGATTTTGGCGGCGGCGGCGGACGCGCGTTGGACATAGCCGAAGATCATGTGTTCGCCATCCAACGATTCCAAGCGATAGGACTGCCATTGGCCGTCATCGGAAAAGCCGAAGTTATAGTAATCCACGCGTTTGACGACGACGCGAAACTCAGTGGCTTGGCTAGGCTTGGCGGCGAGCAACTCTGGCCATGACAGCTCCGACCAACCCGCCCAGCTTTCCCAGTCAATCTTGAGCCCCTCCGGCGTCTCGACAAAAGTGAGCTGGCGATTTTCAAACTTGCGGGTGCGCACGTCCACCATCGTTGACGAGTCGCCGATTGCTAGATCGCCGCTGGTATTGAATTGCGCCAGGCCGGGTGGCACGATGCGCCCTTGCGGGTACTCGCGCTGCAGGCGCGGCTTGGCCCGCTGGGGGTTGCGGATCAAGGGCAGCAGCTCATCCACGGTTGTGGCGTCGAGAAACTTGCGGGCCAGCGGCTCGGTCTCGGCGAGAATCGACGGCACACTGCGCTGCATGATCGGCAGCAACTCCGCCACTCTGGCCTCTGCCGCCGGCTTGGCTTGGGAGGGTGGCGGCATCTCAATGGCCGCTTTACCACTCCGACCATCACCCCGCGACGCGATCCAGCCCGCCCCGGCAACTAGGCCAAAGAGCGCCAAGCCGCCAACTAACATCCAGCGCATCGACCGGCGTTCCCGGCCCCCAGACCTGCTGTGTGCCGAGGTTTCGCGTTCCCAAGACTGGCGACCAGCGACCACGTTCTCACTGGCTCCACTACGCCGTGTGCGCACCCGGCGCTTGATGCCGCGCAGCAGCGAGCCCGCGGCGGCGGCGTCTGGCGCAGGGTTGGAGGTGGCGGGCATGAGCTGCGGCGCAATAGCGGTGGATTTAACGGTTGCGGCCAGCAGTGGAGGCGTGGGTTCACCTGCGGCGGGAATGCGCAACAAGCGCCGGCAGCTTTGGCACACCAAGCCCCGGCCATCATGATCCCGCGGCACGCGGAACACTAATCGGCAGTCCGGGCACACGTACCCGCTCCACCGTCTCGCGCTGTCATTGGTATGGGACACGCCTAGAGTTTGCCGCAGATGAGTCGGCTCTGCAAGCCTTACTCGGCTGCCTTACCGGGCTGCGCTCAAGCCGGCCACAGGGGAACTAATCTCGAAGTGCGGAGTTTCCGCTCGTGCGTGGCAAGTAGGAGCGCGAGCGCCCGCACCGTAGCCACGATCAAGCGATCGGCGGGATCACGATACAACCCAGCAGGCAGTCGAGTCATCTCAGCGCATCCATTTCAGACTGCTGGAGATGGGTTGTTGCGGCGTTCTGTGAGCGCCGAGGAGTGCGGGGGCTTGCCACCGCCGGGATAGGGCGGGCTTGCCCGCCTAGGCGCGGAGCAAGTCCATGAGCTGCCGGTGCCACAGAGGCGTGGGCACTAGCAGACACTCGCCAGCAAGCTGGCTTAATCAGTCCCTCAGTGGTAAAAATTCGTCGCACACCATCCCTCAAATCCCTTAGCTTGACGCGCAGGCCCGGCGGACTGCCTACGAGACCCGTCTGCGTCCGCATTCCTATTTTTTAGTTAGACCATGCACCGCGAGCCATCCATCAATCTCAAGCGCCCGGGGCCACGGTGGAGCCGTGGGCTCAAGCTGGCGGGCGCGGCGGTGGTGATATTTTTGTTAGCTTGGAGTGGCTTGCCGCGGCCACCGATGTACCCGCCGGATGGCGGGTGGTCGCGGGTCGTGCGTGATCGCCAAGGGATTTTGTTGCACATCGCGGCAGCGGCGGATGGCCGATACCGGGTTTGGACGCCGCTGGCCGGGGTGAGTCCGCATTGGGTGCAAGCCACCCTGCACAAGGAGGACCGCTGGTTCCGTCGGCATCCGGGCGTCAATCCGTTCGCCCTCCTGCGTGCCACCGGCGGGGCCCTTAGGGGCAACTCCGCCGGCGGGGCCTCCACCCTCACGATGCAAGTGGCCCGCCTGCGCTGGCATCTCGAAACCCGCAGTGTGGCCGGCAAGTTGGTGCAAATAGCCCGCGCTCTGCAGCTCGAGCGCCATTACTCGAAAGACGAAATTCTGGAGGCCTACTTTAACCTCGCACCCTTCGGCGGCAACGTCGAAGGCGCCGGGGCCGCTGCCTGGTTGTGGTGCGGCTGCGACGCCATGCAAATCAGCCAGCGCGAGGCCATCGCCCTGAGCGTCATCCCGCAAAGCCCGGCCACCCGCCAGCCCGGCCACCCGCCCGACGCCCCGCGCCTCGCCGCCGCCCAGGGCCGCCTCGCCGCCATGTTAGAAGCGTGGGCAGACCTGCGTGGGGATCCGTTGGCGGCGCAATTCACCCTGACCCCGCCGGGCCCGCCACCGCACGAGGCGCCCCAGCTATGCCGGCGCCTGCTGCAAGCAAGCGCCGCACAGGACATTACCAGCACCCTGGATCTGGCGATGCAACAGCAAATCGAGCGTGGCATCAGCGCGCATATTCAGCTCACCCGCGACGAAGGCATCGTCAATGCCTGTGCCATGCTTGTCCACGCGCCGTCGCGCGAGGTGCTCGCCTATGTGGGCTCCGCGGATTATGCCGACCGCAGCATCTGCGGCATGGTGGATGGGCTGCGGGCACGGCGCTCGCCCGGCTCGGCGCTCAAACCGTTCGTCTATGGCCTGGCGCTCGATCAGGGGTTGATTCATCCGCGCAGCTTGCTCAACGACGCGCCGATGGGCTTCAACGACTACAACCCGGAAAATTTTGAGGGAGAATTTCTGGGTCCGATTCATGCCAACGACGCCTTGGTACGCAGCCGCAACATTCCGGCCGTGGCCTTGGCCAACCGGCTTGGCGAGGGGGCTTTCTATCGGTTTTTGCAAAGCGGCGGCGTCCATCTGCCACAACCGGCCGGCTACTACGGGCTCGCCCTCGCCCTCGGTGGCTGCGGCATCGCGCCAGTCCAGCTGGCGGCGCTGTACTGCGGGCTGGCCGACGACGGTCTGCCTCGGCCCCTGGTTTTCGCCCGCAGCGGGCCTCAGGCGGCTGCCGCGCCACTCGCCCCCCCTCCCCTGTTATCCGCTGCCGCGCGCTTTCTCGTGATGGACATGCTGCGCGGCGGTGCCGACCTCGGACCGGAATACGGTTTTGCCCGCACCGATCCACGCGTCGCATGGAAAACCGGCACCTCCCACGGTTTCCGCGACGCTTGGGCGGTCGGCGTGCGGGGCGATTATGTGCTGCTGGTATGGCTCGGAAATTTCAGTGGCCGGGGCAACAACGCCTTGGTCGCCAGGCGCTGTGCCGCTCCCTTGTTGTTTGACTTGTTCACCCGCTTGCAGCTGCCTGATCGGCCCAGCACGCCGCCGCCGACCCTGCGCCAAATCGACCTCTGCGCCATCTCCGGCGAGTTGCCCGGCCCATGGTGCACGCAAGCCACCGTCGGCTGGTTCATCCCCGGCGTTTCACCGATCGGCTTGTGCCAATTGCACCGCAGCATCCTGGTGGATGGCCACACCGGTAAGCGGGTGGCTCGCGACGACGGCCGCCCCGGCTTGCGGCACGAGGTCCACGAATTCTGGCCGCCCGACCAGTTGGAATTGTTCCGCAAGGCCGGCCTCCCCCGCCGCTCCCCACCCGAACCCGAAACCGGCACCGACACCTTGCTCGGCCTCGACCCCGGCCAAGCCCCCGTCATCACCGCCCCCTTGCAGGGCCGGACATATCAATTAGACGACGCCCCGGCCGGGTCCGCTATCCCACTGCAAGCCCGCGCCACTTCCGGCGTGCACCGCTTGTACTGGTTCGACGGCGAGGCATTCCTCGGCTCCTGCGCCCCGGCAGACTGCCTCTCCTGGCCCGCCCCGCCCGGCGACCACCACCTGCGCGTGCTCGACGACCACGGCCGCAGCTGCGACACGACTATCCGCGTGCGGCGCTGAGCCCGCCTCTGGCGGCGAGCCAGTGCTAAACCCGCAAAATTGTTAGCCAACAGCGTTCAAATCGGATAAGGGGACAGAGAAATAGTCTTAATCATTGGCGCAATACGGGCAGTTTGGCAGTGCCGCACCGCACGGGGTCCCCCTCAATACTCCTCTTCCTCGCCTTCACCCGGCACGGGCGGGATCAAGTCTTCGCGTTGCAGCAACTCGGCGAGGTCGAGCTCGTCCAAGTCCTCCTCCGGGGTGACGCGCACGATGGCGACGTAGGGAGTGATGCGGTCCAATTCGGCGATGGCGCAATGGACCATCGAGGAAATGATGTCGCCGTCATATTTTTCCCGTTCGAACAGATTGGTGATGCGGAACACCAGCAGCGAGCGGTCCAGGTCGTACTCAAAGCCGCCGAGCGTGAGTGCCTTGTTGGCGCGGGCCAGCAATTCGAGCAGCGGCCGCAAGTGTGCTTCGTCCAGGCGCAACGGGGTTTCGGTCACCACGCCCAAGCCGTTGAGCTGGGGATAAGCCTGGGCCACCAGATCGACGCGCGTGTGGTGGGCATCGAAGCCGGCGCGGAGTACCTCGCGGCCCTCGACGAGTTCGCAGTGCCAGCCATTGCGGCCAAAGGCTTCTTCGACGGAGAGAATTTGGCGGGAGTGCGGGCGCATGATTATGAGGGACGAGTGGAGGGCATGAATACCCTTACAGCGACGGCCTTGGCAAGCAATTCGCGCCGGTCCGCGCGGATGGGTGCTAGCGAAAGGTGCAGGCCGCAGCTGCGCTGGGCGTCGTGGTGGAGGGTCAACAGGGTGAGGTTAGCATCCATCTCGGCGGCGGAAATTTCCGCCCAAGGGACCAGCCGCATGAATTTAGCGGGTCGGAAAAATGGGAAAACCTCGATCCCAAGGGGCGTTAGAATCAGGTAGGCGTGGCGGGTCAGGCGCACTGCGGTGCGCCCGGCCAGCAGCGCCAAGGCCAGCGGGAGGATGGCCCAGGCCGGATGCGGCAGCTGCGGGTTGACGTCCCGATACAGCGCGCAGGCCAACAGGGTCACCGTCACGCTGGCCAGCACGGCCGCGGCCAGCCAAAACCCGGGGGCCTGCCCAGAGCGGGTGAAGCGCAATTCCTTTTCTGGAGAGTGCAGCGGGCGTGGCATGGCGCTTAGTTGTGGCTTGGGGGCGACTCGGCGCTGCCCCCCGGTGGTGCGTGGCGCTCCGGCAACTCGTCGAGGGCGACAAATTCATCCCCCTCACGGTGACTTCGCACGGCATTGAGCACCATGACCACCAACACCCCCATAATCACAAATGAAGCCTCTAGGAAAAACGGTGTGGATATGATGCCCACCAGCGTCCCCAGCCACTCGCCCAGCAGGCCGGGCACCAGGCGCCAGCTCAGTAGCAAGGACACGATCCCGCAGGTAATCGCCCCCAGCACAGCTGCGGCAATGAGCACCTGTTTCACCCGTTCGTCTTTCGCGGTCACAACCATCGCCGCCGACCCTACACCCTGCTGCGAAAAATCCCAACCCGGATTTTCCCTAAATAAGCGGTGTCTCCTAATGGCAAAATTAGGGGGCGGAGAAATAGTCTCGCAGATTGGCGCAGGCTTGGGCTCAGCGCCCGAACTTTGGCCGGACATTGGCCGGACATTGGAATGGCCAGCCTCCGCTTGGTGTGTTATCCTCCCCTCGTGCCCGAACTCGCCGAAATCAAACAGGCCATCACCCGCATGTCCACACCGGATCGTGCTGAACTCGCGGCCTTCCTCTTGAGCAGTCTGGAGGAGGCCAGCTATTGGGTTGAAGACGCAAAAGCCCTTCGCAGACTCGACGAGCTGGAATTCGGGCAGGTGAGCGGCCTGAACCTGCACGCTCAGTCCCACCGCCATGACCTACGCTGAAGCCATCGCCTGGCTGTTCTCCACCCAGATGTTTGGCATCAAGCTCGGGCTGGATGGGCCGCGGCGCCTACTCAAGGAATTCCGTGCCTATCCACAACACGGGGTCACCGTTATCCATGTCGCCGGCACCAACGGCAAGGGCAGCACCTGCGCCATGATGGACGCCATCGCCCGCGCTTGCGGCAAGCGCTGCGGCCTGTTCACCTCGCCGCACCTCATCGACTTCCGCGAGCGCATCCAGGTCGGCGGTCGGAAAATTCCCGAGGCAGATTGCGCCGCAGCCCTCACCGAACTGCGCGCCCTCTGCGCAAGGCTCGACCCCCATCCTACGTTTTTTGAAATCTCGCTGGCCCTGGCCATGCGCTGGTTCGCTCAAAGCGCTTGCGAGCTCATCTTCCTGGAAACCGGCATGGGCGGCCGCCTCGACGCCACCACCGCGGTGCCCGCCGACGTGTGCGTGTTCGCACCCATTGACCTCGACCACACCGAATGGCTCGGCAACTCGCTCGCGCAAATCGCCGCCGAAAAGGCTGCCATCCTAGTGCCCGGCAAGCCCGCGGTTTCAGCACCCCAGCCCGAGGATGTTAGACACGTCCTCGAACAGGCCGCCAACGAGGTCCGCGCTCCGCTCGAATTCGTCACCGAACCTTTGTTAGGTTATGGCATTGCCCTGCTCGGCGCTCACCAACCGTGGAATGCCGCTCTGGCCGTCGCTGCCCTGCATCGCGCCGGGGTGGCGTTGAACTTCGACAGCATCCAACACGGCCTGACCCACCTGAGCTGGCCCGGGCGCTTCGAGATTTTCCCGGCTGCCGCCGGGGCGGATGAGCCGGTGGTATTGGACGGGGCGCACAATACGCACGCCGCGGAAGTGTTGGCCGCCACCTGGCAGGCGGCCTTTCCCGACCAGCGACCGGTCCTAGTCTTCAGTGCGGTGGCCTCCAAAGACATTGTCGGCATCTTGCGCTGGCTCGCCCCGCTTGCTGCCAAAATCTTCTTCTGTCCCGTCGCCAACCCGCGGGCGGTCTCAGCTGCGGAGCTTGCCGCCGCCTTGCCGCCGGGCGCGCCGCCGCACCAGGAGTTTGGAGATTTGGCCGCAGCCTTCGCCGCCGCCATCGCTACCCGCTCACCGATCCTCGTCGCCGGCTCCTTGTTCCTTGTAGGCGAGGCCCGCGCCTTGCTAATAAACGCCCGCTACCAGCCGTCGGTCCAATAGTCTGGCAACTCGGTTTCGATGTAGGTGGGCACTCCCGCCCTCATGAATCGACAGTAGATCGATAGTGTGAGCTTTTTTCCAGCGACAAAAAAGGGCGCCTTGCGGCACCCTAAGTCGTTGATAATGATGATGGTGGGCAGAGATGGATTCGAACCAACGTAAGCTTTCGCTAGCAGATTTACAGTCTGCCCCCTTTAGCCACTCGGGCATCTACCCATAATCATTGCGCACGTTACCGTGCGGCCGACGGTATGAGGACTAGCCGCGGTATTGACAAGCAAAAAATCGCGGCGGCGAGCGATATTTGTGTGCCAGGGGTGGCGGGTCAGGGGAAATCCCGCGGTTTTTATCGACGACGGCGGCGGCTTTTCTCCCGGAAAGGAAAATAGAAACGCCACTGCAACCGTTTCCATTTTTTTCAGGTTTCTCACCACAGGCCGAATTTCCCGTAGGCCATGATGTAAAGGCCCATGAGGAAATTGGCGGTGGCGTGCATGATGACGCATGCGCCGAGGTTTTTGCTCCACACGCAGAGCAGGTAGGTGAGGCTGCCGTACACCCAGGCCGCCGGCCAATCCGGCGCGCCATGGGAAAAAATGAACAGTCCGGTGACGAGGAGGTAGGACCGCCAAGTGGCCCGGCCGAACGGCTGGTGCCAATAGTCGCCCTCCCAATCACAGACGAAGCGCATCAAAAACCCGCGCCAGAAGATTTCCTCCACCAAGGCGACGACCACCGCCGCCCGCAGAAAACGCATGCCCAAGGCTGCCCAATACGCCAGTGGATTGCTAAACAAGCCCGGGTTGAAACCGTCGCTGCGAGCCACTACCCCCAGCGCGTGCATCCAACCGGTGGTCTTGCCGCTGCACCCCCAGGCGTCGTAGAGGGTCGTGGGCAAGAGCCAGCAGCCGATGCCCACTGCACCGAACACCACCCCCAGCAAACCCCAGCGCCAGGACCACGAAAACCTGTAACTACGCCAGTATTTGGCCAAAAGGACGATTGAAACAAGCGTTTGAAGCGGGTAAATGAATTGAGCTGGATCCTGTCGCCACCATGGGGCGTCGGGGTGTTTCCACTCGATGAGACTGCCGAGCAATTGCAGCAACACCATGAACGCCATGAAGACGGCGAGGGGCAGCACGTGAGCCCGGGTGAGCAGGGCCGGGTCGGCAACGGGCTGCTGCGGCTGGGTAGCAGGCATGGGGGAAAATATCAGAGGGCTTGGACGAAGCGCTCGATTTTGTCCATGGCGCTGCGCAAGTCGGCGAAGGCGGTGGCGTAGCAGCAACGCAGGAAACCCTCACCGGAGGGGCCGAAAGCACTGCCGGGCACTGCGGCGACGTTCTCCGCCTCCAACAAGCCCATAGCGAATTGCTGGCTGGTGAGGCCGGTGGAACGGATGTCCGGAAAGACGTAAAACGCGCCGCCGGGCGTGTGGCAGTCGAGACCGATCTGGTTGAGCCGGCTGACGATGAAATCGCGGCGCTGGTGGTAGCTATCGCGCATGGCGAGCATGGCCGGGGTGCCGTTTTCAAGGGCTTCCAAGGCGGCGCATTGGCTCATGATGGGCGCGCAGAGCATCGAGTATTGATGGATTTTCATCATCGCCTCGATGATTGGCTGGGGGGCGCAAGCGTAACCGAGGCGGAAGCCGGTCATTGCGAAAGCCTTGGAAAACCCGTGCAGCAGGACTGTGCGCTCGCGCATGCCGGGCAGCGAGGCGATGGACAGGTGGGTGAGGCCATCGTAGCGCAGTTCGCTGTAGATTTCATCGGTGAGAACGATCAAATCGTGCTCGATGGCCAGCTTGGCGATGCCTTCGAGGTCCTCGCGGCTGGCGACGGCGCCGGTGGGATTGGTCGGAAAATTGAGCATCAGCACGCGGGTCCGCGGAGTGATGGCGGCAGCGAGGTTTTCCGGTTTGAGCGAGAAGGCGTCGGCCTTGGAGGTTTCCACGGCGACGGCGCAGCCATGGGCGAGAAGGATGCTGGGGCTATAGGAGACGTAGCAGGGTTCGTGGAAAATGACCTCGTCGCCGGGATTGAG
>WBXD01000057.1 GCA_008932935.1 Verrucomicrobiota bacterium | reverse complement strand
GCCACGCAGATATTGCTCGTGATGGGCACGGGTCTGGTCACGGCCGTGCCGCTGCTATGCTTTGGCCATGCCACGCGCAGCCTGCGGCTATCGACCATTGGCATCCTGCAGTTCCTCGCTCCGAGCCTGCAGTTTCTCATCGGCTGGCGGTTCTATCATGAGGAGATGACCCGTGCCCGGTTGCTCTCCTTCGCCATCATCTGGCTCGCCATCGCCATCTATGCCGCCACCGCCGTGCGGGCCGCAAAGCAGCAGCAGCGAATCCTCAGTTAGGAAATCACCACCGACTATCCCCCGCCATGAAACATCCATTCCTAACACTCATCTTGCTGCTCGTCTGCGCCTTGTCACGCCACACCATCCTGGCCGCCGAGGCCCTCCCCTATCTTGATGCCGCCCAACCGCTAGACGCACGGGTGGCCGATTTACTCGGACGCCTGACGCTGGAGGAAAAGGCCATTCTCTTGAATCACCGCGGACCGGATATCGAGCGCTTTAATATCCGCGCGGACCAATGGAATCAGTGCCTCAACGGCGTCAAATGGGATCGCCCCACCACGCTATTTCCGGCCTGTCTGGCCATGGCTGCCACTTGGAACACCCCCCTCGTCCATGACGTTGCCAACGTGCTCTCTGACGAGGCGCGGGCCATCTACAACGGCTGGAAACGCGACCCCACAGCTCCCGGCGAGCATAAGGGCCTCATCTATCGCGCGCCGGTTATTAACATCGGCCGCAATCCCTACTGGGGACGCAATCATGAGAGCTGGGGCGAGGATCCTTTTCTAACTGGTCGGATGGCGGTGGCCTATGTCAATGGGCTCCAGGGTGACGATGCGCGCTATCTCAAACTGGCGGCCACACTCAAGCACTACGCCGTGAACAACGTGGAAACCGGCCGACTATCGCTCGACGCCAAGGTTCCGGAGCGCTGGCTGCGCGAATATTGGCTGCCGCACTTTCGCGACGCCATCGTCGAAGGCCACGCCCAGTCGGTGATGGCCTCCTACAACGCCATCAACGGCACCCCTAGCAACATCAACCAGTGGCTCCTCAGCACCGTGCTCAAGGGCGAGTGGCAGCACCCCGGCTTTGTGGTCTCGGACCTCGGCGGCGTAGCGACGATGGTGCAAGGCCATGCCGGCGGCAAGATGAGTTATGTGGATGCGGTGGCCCAATCCCTCATGGCCGGCTGCGATTTCTCCGACAAGGAATTTGAGACCTATATTCCCGCCGCGCTGCGGGCCGGCAAACTCACCGAGGCGCGCCTCAACGATGCCGTGAGCCGCGTGCTGCGGGTGCGCATGCGTCTCGGCGAGTTCGATCCGCCCTCGCGGGTCCCTTATAGCCGGATTCCGCCGGAGGTTATTTGCAGCCCACAGCACCGCGCAGTAGCCCTCGAAACGGCACGGCAGTCGATTGTATTGCTAGAAAATCGTGGCAACTTGCTGCCGCTCGACCGCACCAAGCTCAAACGCATTGCGGTGATCGGGCCGTTGGCCGACCAGGTTATAACCAACAACTACAACGGCACGAGCGAGGGGACCGTCTCGCCCTTGCAAGGCATCAGGGACTGCGCGGCACCCGGCACCGAGATTCTCTACACCCGCGGCGGCTTCGTCGTCACCAAAGCATCGGCCAGCGCTACCACGGCCGAGGCCGCCGCCGTGGAACTGGATCTGGCTGCCGATATGGCGCGCCAAGCAGACGTGGCGCTGGTGTTTGTGGGCAGCAACGCGGCGGTCGAACAGGAAGGGCGCGACCGCAGCTCGCTGGCCCTGTCCGGCAACCAGGAACAGTTAGTGGAGGCCGTCGCCGCCGCCAATCCGCGCACCGTCGTAGTGGAAATGAGCGCCGGCCCGCTGTGTGTACCTTGGATCAAGGCAAACCTGCCGGCCTTGCTGCAAGCTTGGTGGCCCGGCGAGGAAGGCGGCCACGCCATCGCCGACGTGCTGTTTGGTGAGATCAATCCGGCTGGGCGACTGCCGCACACGGTCTACGCGTCCGAGGCGCAGGTTCCGGCGCTCGACGATTATGATATCTCCAAAGGCTTCACCTACATGTATCTGAAGGGTGCCCCGCTGTTTGCATTCGGGCACGGCCTCAGTTACACCACGTTCAAGTATTCCAACCTGCGCGTCTCACCCACCCCAATGCCTGCCGATGGCAACCTGACGGTGAGTGTGGAAGTCGAGAACACCGGCGCGCGAGCCGGCGATGAAGTGGTGCAACTCTACATCCGCAAGAGCCAATCCAGCATGAGCCGACCTAGCAAGGAACTCCGCGGCTTTCAAAGAACCGGCCTCAAACCGAGCGAGAAACGCACCTTCACCTTCACCGTGCCAGGCTCCAAGCTGGGATTCTTCGACGAGCCAACTCATGCCTTCCTGGTCGAACCCGGCGCTTACACCGTTCTCATCGGGGCCTCATCCGAAGACATACGCCTAACCTGCCAGTACGAGGTTAGCGCTCTACCGCTGGCTCATCCGTCACCACGCCCACCAGGCGTGAAGTAACGCCCCTCAAGCAAGATGCCCGGAACTACAGTGGCGAGCCACAGCAGTGCAAAAAATGTGGCGGCCAATTACTTGGCCGCCGTTAGAGAAAAAATAACCAAGCGCGTAGTTTCAGGGCGCGGAGTGTTTCAATCCAAGCGCCCACTCGATGCCACCGAGCACGTGCTGCTGATACAGCTTGCTCGACTCGATGGAATTTTTACGGTCCTTCAGATCCGGGTCGGTATCGATGAGGTCTTCGCGGTGGCCCAGCGAGGTGTAGAAGATTTTACCGGCACCCACTGCCTTGTTCCAGCTAACCGGGAAGTGACCGGCAGCCTTGTTCTGCGGATGTTTGTCGAGAATGAGCAGATCATGCACTTTGGTGGCATCGTAGCTTTTGAATTCGTAAACCTCCTCCTGCTCAATCGTCCAACTCTTGCCAAGGTGGGCGTTAGCTGGATTCTTCGGGTCTTGATTCAAACATTCCACACTAACCTGAGCACCGTGCCCCTGAAACTCGCCGCCGAGCATCTGGATAAATTCCGGCCAATTATGGAACGTGTCACTCGCCGCGTGAATCCCGATAAACGCGTGGCCGGCCTTGATCCAATTCAGCAGACCCTCCCGGTCGGGAATGGGCAAATCTCCGGTGGTGCTAGCAAACATCACGCCATCGTAATTTTTCAATGATTCCGGCGAGAGTTTTTGCAGCGCATCCTTGAGTGCCTGCTCGCTCATCGGGTCCGGTTGATGCACAAAGTCCACACTGAACTCGCCGCTGGACTTGCCGAGTTGGGCAATGACTTTTTCCAGTGTCGGAATCGAGCTATGGCGAAAGCCAGTGGTGGTGGTGACAACCAGCAGCTTTTTGGGAGCTGCCGATAGAGTGGTGGCCGCCACTGCGGCGAGGATCAGGGAGGGAATGATTTTCATGGGGGTAATTTATTGCTAGTGGGCCATGCCCACGATACATGAGCGGATCTGTGATCGGGGGTGACGGATAAAGATTAAAGGGGAGCCTTGACCGGCACGCAAAATACCCGCCCGTGCCAACAACACAAGCAAAAAACCCATCTCGTCACTCAGATCACTGCCGCCGCCGCCTACTTGGTGGCGGGAGTGGTAACCGGATCGATTCGCGTGTCCAATAACCACTTCCAGCCCCAACCGCCGTCCCACGTGTGCTGCATCTTGCCATCGGGCCCCTTGGTGAACACGACGTGGCTTTTGAGCCGGTAGGCGGCACGCAACCGATTTCCAGTTAGATTAATCACAAAAAACCCGGTGGTCAACTGGCCGTCGTTGATGCAGTTCCATTTGTGCTCCTCGCCTTGCGGTGCCCAGGTGCTGACGCCGGTGCCGCTATGACCATACAGATAGAGCACAACATTGTAGGGTTTGGCGGCTTGATAGAACTCAGCCCAATCCTGCGCCACCCACCAGTCGGTATCAAATCCGCAGTGGGCCATCAGCACCACGGGGCGGCCGCTGGTGCCGACGTTTTTCGCAAGGTCGGCCTTGAGGAATGCCAGCGACCCCTGCGGATTATGCCAGACCGAAGAATAATGCACGCTGGCACGCTGCTGATCGGCCGGATAGATATTGAGTTGCACAAAATGCACGTCGTCCCAATCCCACGAGTAATGCAGGCCGTTGGAGGAAACGTTAGAAATTAGTTTTTTCTCGATGCGGATGAGGTTGCGGCGCTTGAGTTCGCCCTGCGAGCTAAAGCCATGCTTCTGCATGCCGATGGGCGGCCCATCGTGGTTGCCCCAACCCTCGAACATCGGATACTTCAACAGGCCGTCGCTGCCGTCTAGGCCCAGATCCGCTTGGAACAATTGGTATTGCTCGGCACTGATCTGGCGGCCGTTCTCGGCGCGGTCCCCGTCATCGATCAAGTCCCCCAACATCACCACTCCGCGCGGCTTGTCAATTTTCTCCGGACCGAGCTGCTTCGGCCACGCGAGGTCGCCAATCCGGTTCATTTCCTCGACCGATGCGCGGTTGAGGTCATTGTGGCATCCTCCACGGTGGTCAGCTTCCCGGTAATGGGAATCGGAAGACGACAGGAACGTCACGTTGCGGGCCGGGGCGGCGGTCACGCCGGCGCAAGGTAGGCCGAGAATGACCAGACCGAACTGGAGGATGGAGGCGAGGGGTTTCATGGGCGGGAGATTGCGGGTTGGATTGCGGAGGCTTTGGCAGATGGAAGAGTTGAGACAAGCTTCTTGCGAGCGGTCATGCCCCAGGTGGCGTCGGACTTGCGTTCCGCCACGCTGAGTTCATCGCCGGTGAGGTGGAACACAAAGAAACCATGGCTGACAAGACCCTGGTTTTTCTTCGGATCCTTCTGTTTGAAATGCGGCGGATGATAGATATCGATCCCTTCCCATTGATAGATGAACGGCTCGTGGGCATGGCCGTGGAGGATAGCGATGACATTGCGATCCTTGAGGAGATTGTAATAGCGGGTACGCCGTTCCTCTGGCCACCAGCCGAGACTGTGGCCCTTGTCGAAGCCAAAATGGTGCATCAGGACCAGAGCTTGGCCCGGCGCGGCATGCTTGGCCAGCACCTGCTCCAGAAATTCCATGCTGTATTCCGGGTCATACGGATGGGTCGAGGAGCCCGGTGCAATGCCCAGATTGATGAACAGGATGCCATCCCAGACCCAGCAATAATGCAAGCCGTTGTCGGAGATGGCTGTTAGGCCAGCGCGCTGCGCATTGCGGGAGCGAATCCCGTCGCGCACCGGCGTTTTGGGGCCCCCATCGTGATTGCCATAGGCTTCGTACACCGGCCAGTGCAGCCGCCCGTCCTTGCCAGTGAGCCCGTAGTCCCTCACAAACATCTCCCATTGCGCCGTCTTGCCATCGTTGGTAATATCGCCAATGTGCAGCACTCCGCGCGGCGCGGCCACCGTGCCGCCCAGCACCGCTGGATAGGCCGTGCCCGGCAACTGGTTCATCCAATCCACCAACAGCGGCACAGTCCGGTCCCCTTCCGGGCTCAATCCGTAATGCGTGTCGGAGACCACGAAAAATGTCAGGTCGCGAACTGGCGTCTGCGCCGGGGACAGCGGCACGCAGAGCGCAACTATCAGATAGGCAGAAATCAGCGGAAATATGCGGTGCAAGCAGGACATGTTGCGGTGAAGTGATGCCAGTTAGTCAATCCCCATACGTGCCGCAAGCCGCGATTGTATTCCTGCGCAAAATGGCCAATGCATTACGCAAAATGGGCGAGCTCAGGGTTTGGGCATGCCCTGAGTCAACGCAGCGGCGATCCACGCCTCAAGTTGCTGGCGTTCCGCCTCGCTCAAGGCCGTGGTGTACACAAACGCATCGCCGATGGCACCGTTGAAAGCGGACCAGCCATCTGAGGCGTTGCGGCCGAGGGTGATGCTCGTGGCATGGCCTCCCGCGCCGGGCACTAGGGAGGTCATGGGGTTTTTGGTAGTGTTGGACATCACCTCGGTGCCGTTGGCAAACACCTTATAGGTACCGTCCGCCTGCACAATGAGACTGAGGATGGTGAGTTGGCCGTCGGGAATGGCCTGGCTGCCGGTATCCATGCCGCCGTTGCGCCGGACGCAGACCAATCCCGTGTTGTTGCGGATGCCCAGCACCAGCCGGTCGTAGCACACATCGACGATGGACGTCCAACCGGAGACCGCCCCGTTGCGCATCGGCTTGGCCACCACCACGATGCTGGCTCCTTCGCAGGCAATGGGTGAGTTGTAGGACCCGGCGGAAAATCCGTCACCCGTCTCATAACTGAGTTTGGCGTATCTGTGGCCGTCGATGGTATCCAACCCGGGGCTGCCGATCGGCTTTAACGGCTTGCCGTCGGGCAGGGCGGCGGCCCAGGATGTTAGGGGAGCTTTGGCTGGCAGGGCATCGCCGCGGCAGGCGAAGAGCAGGCTGGCAGGTCGAGGCAGTTTGCCGGCGAGTTGGGCTTTGGCGGTATTGTCAAAGCGGGCGGCAAGGGTGTGGGATGCCGTCACTTTGGAGAACTTATAACTATTGGCGGGGGCCACCTTGACGCCATCCACTGTGACGTCGGAGATGGCATAGCCGGCGAGAGGCGCGATGTTGAATGATTGGTCGGCGGCGTATGCCACCGGCACGCTACCATCCGGGGTGATGGTGCCGCCATAGCCGGCGGAGGCCTTGATGCTCGGAGAGAAGGCGACGCTGAGCGTGTGATTGTGGCGCACATCACTGAAGGTGACGCTGGAACGCACGCCCAGACCGACGCCGTCCACCGTCACCGCCACTTGGTTGTCGCCATTGGCATCAATGGCGAAGGTCGCGGCGGCGCCCTGTGCGACGCTTAGCGCACCGGCGGGAGTGAGCGTGCCACCGCCGCTGGCGCTGGCGGTGATGGTGTACTTGGGCGCGGTTTTGGCGAAGCTTACGGCAATGGCATGATTGGCATCAAGCGGATCAAAAGTATAACTTCTAACCGAGCCAACGGAAACCCCATCCACTTTCACATCCTGGATGTAATAGCCCGGCTTGGGCGTCATGTGGTAAATGACGGCCTGTCTTTTCGGATAGTTCCGGCTGCCGGAGGGGGAAATTGCGCCGCCATCGCCCGCGGAGGCGGCGATGCTGAAGTGAAGTGTCACATCCTCGACGTAGAATGGGGCGGCGGGCAGGCCGTCCTTGTTATAGAGGTTGCAGCCTTCGGGGTTTTGCCAGCAGGCATAGGACACTCGGCGCGGCGCGGCCACTTGCGCTGAAGACATCACCACCGTGTCGTCCTTGATCACGGCGTCCGCGGCGTGCCACACCCCATCCGCCCCGGCAATGACAAAGCGCTCGAGCTTGCCGCCGGGCAATTCGCGCGTCGGTTCATACCATTTTTTCAAACCGACCATCAGGCCTTTGCCGAGGTGATCGAACGTGCACACCACGGTGTTGCCTACCGCGCTGAGCTCCCTGAGGGTCGGCCCGCTGGTCTCCAGTTCCGGCTGCCCATAGTCGTTTTTCAACGCCCACAACGCCAAGCGCTCACCTACATCCAGCTTGTCCTTGGGGTGCCAGCCTTGCCAGGTTTTGTCCCCCATCGATGAATCCCCAATGTCCAGCGCCGACGCGCAGCCGGCATGCGCCAGGGCCATCGTGTTGGCCTGCTGCAAGCGGGTATCGGCATCCCAGCCGCCCTTGAGCATTTCCGGCGCCGGGCCTTTGGGCAACGCGCCCCAGTTGGCGATGATGACCGGGTAGAAGGCGAAGTCGTCGAGCCCCCACACCCGTTGCCAACCCACCGCCAGCGCCTTCATTTTTAGATAGTAGCTGTCCGGCGACTGGACGGAGATCTCACTGTTTTCGCCCTGATACCAGATCGCGCCCTTGATGCCATAGGGGGCTAACGGTTTGATCAACTTTTCAAACAACGAAAACCGTCCGCTCTGGTGATAGAGCGGATGCAGCACGGGGATATCGATGAGCCCGTCGGGGGCCAGCCAGCGGTCGATCCTGGTGCCACCCACCGCAGCTAGCATGAGCCCGATAGGAATCCGCGCGTGCTGATCTTGCCAGATTTTGCGGGCGAAATAGAAGGCGACCCCCGAGAATTCCGCGGCGCTGGCCGGAGTGCATACCTTCCAGGCGCCGGCAGGAGACGTCAACTGCCGGATGCCCGGAAAATCCGCCGCCGCCACATCCGCCGGCCGCTCGCAGCCGCCAAGCCGCATATCCATGTTAGATTGGCCACTGCACAGCCACACGTCTCCAACAAGTACATCGCTAAAGGAGATGGTGTTCGAGCCGGTGACAGTCAGGGTTTGGCCGCTGGGTTCGGCGCTCATCGCGGCGAGCTTGATCTGCCATGCGCCATGAAGGTCGGCCTTGGTCGTTAGCAACTGGCCGTGAAACTTCACGGCAATGGTTTCGCCCGGCGCGGCGTTGCCGTACACCGGCACCGGCTTGCCGCGCTGGAGAACCATGTGCTCGCCAAAGACGGCAGGCATAGTCACCTCGGCGCGAGCTCCTGGGATTGCACCCAAAGCCCACACCACACCAAGTAATCCACACCGGCATACGACTGCATATATCATCCGCGCCATCAGACATGATCCCCGCCCCTAGCACAATGCCCGTTTCACAAGACCACTGTGAAAATCGCGAACGCCATTGCCAAACTCAGAAACGCCACACTGGCGGCCCGCCTCATCCCGTTCGTTTAAAATTCGAAGCGCAGATGGACGCGGATAAACATGGATAAGATCAAAAATCCCTTTCATCTGGCTGTATCTGTGTCCATCAGCGGGTGCAACTTCTTCGCTGCGTGCTTAACCGCACCGTATTGGGCGCGCCACCCCACTCAAAAGCAACTCCCACAACACCTCAACCGCCGGTCATCGATGGCGAGGAGCGCTCGCAATCATTCTGCCGTCGGGGGGCTGCTTAATGCCGAAAATATTCCTTGCATCGATCCAGTAGTCATACTACGCTGTCCACATCGATATGGCAACCGTAACCGTTTCACCCAAATTCCAAATTGTCATCCCTAAAGATGTGCGCGATAGGCTGGTAATGGCACCAGGCGACAAAATCGAGGTCATTCAGCTTGAGGGCCGGATCGAACTCATACCTGTCCGCTCGGCAAGTTCCCTTAAAGGCTTTTTAAAGGGGCGCAAGAACACTTTCCAACGAGAGGAAGACCGATGCCTACCGTAGTGGATTCTTCCGGATGGATTGAGTTTTTCGTCGGTGGCGCCAATGCCAACCGCTTTGAGAAGGCGATCGAAGATACTGCGGATCTTGTCGTGCCAGCGATTTCAATTATCGAAGTCTATCGCTGGGTGTTGCGTGAATCGAGTCAGAGTCATGCTCTGACTGTCGCCGCGCTGATGAAGCAGGGAAAGATTGTTCCACTTGATGAGCGGCTTGCGGTGATTGCGGCTGAGGTGAGTCATCGCCATCGCTTGTCGCTTGGAGATGCAATCATTTATGCAACTGCACTTGAGGCATCGGCTAAACTCTTCACACAGGATGCGGATCTCGAGGGTCTGCCCGGTGTTACCTATGTGCCGCATCCGGCCAAAAAAACCTAACAATAAAGTTTCGCCTCATGCCCGCCAAGCCCGCCAACCTTGATGCCTTGCGCATCGACCGCTCACAGACACCGCCCGCTTCCCGGAGCGGCGCTTGGCGCTGGCTGGTGGCAGTATTGTTGCTAGGCTTGGTGGCCGGCGCGTGGTGGTACAGCCGGGCCGGCGCAATCGCGGTACAAACCGCGCTGGTGCAAGTGCCAAGTGCGGCTAGCGATCCCGGCGGGCGCACCCTGCTGAATGCCTCCGGCTACGTGACGACGCGGCTTAAAGCGACGGTGTCGTCAAAAATCACCGGCAAGGTGGCCGAGATTCGCGTGGAAGAAGGCATGCAAGTGGCTAAGGACCAGATCCTCGCCACCCTCGATGCGTCGAATGTGCAAAGCGGCTTGCGCCTGGCGCAAGCGCAACTCGCCGCCGCCGCACTCGCCCTTGAGGAAAGCGCGCCGCTGGCGAAATTTGCCGCCGCCGAATTCCAACGCCTCACCACCCTCGAATCCCCGCGCTCGGTGAGCCTATCCGATTTGGGCAAGGCTGAAGCCGAGGCCCACATGCAGCAGGCCAAACGTGAACGCCAGCGCGCAGAGGTGACGGTGGCGCAACGCCAGGTGGAGCAATGGCAACAACAACTCGATGACACGATCATCCGTGCACCTTTCGCCGGAGTGGTCACCACCAAGGACTCGCAGCCCGGCGAGATGATCTCACCGATGTCCGCCGGCGGGTTCACCCGCACCGGGATTTGCACGCTGGTAGACATGGCTTCGTTAGAAATCGAAGTGGACGTGGGCGAAAGTTATATCAACCGAGTGCAGGCCGGACAAGCGGTCGAGGCCACCCTCGATGCCTATCCAGAATGGAAAATCCCCTGCCAGGTCACCGCTATCATCCCCACCGCCGACCGTCAGAAAGCCACCGTCAAGGTGCGCGTGGGTTTCGCCAAGCTCGACGCACGTATTTTGCCGCAGATGGGCGTGAAAGTGGCCTTCCAAGGCAGTGCTCCCGCGGCACCGACCGCCACCCACAATGCCGTCGCCGTACCCAAAGAGGCGCTGCAATCCGTCAACGGCCGCGACATCGCCTGGGTCGTTAGCAACGGCAAAGCCCAACGCCGCGCGGTGACGGTGGCCGGTGCCAACGCCTCGCAAGTGACCCTCAGTGCTGGCCTTGCCCAAGGCGAAACGGTGGTGCTCAATCCGCCTGCCACCCTCAGCGATGGCAGCGCCGTCACGATCCAAACCACCCGATGAGCGCCCCCGCCCAACCACTTGTTAGCATCCGCGATGTCACCCGTACGTTCACCCGCGGCAGCGAAAACGTCCACGTCCTAACCGGTATTGAATTGTTAGTAAACGACGGCGAATTTCTTGCCCTGATGGGTCCGTCGGGCTCCGGCAAGTCCACCTTGCTCAACCTTATCGGCGGCCTCGACCGCCCCACTGCCGGCAGCGTTGCCATCGGCGAAGAGCGGGTGGATAAGCTATCCGACAGGCAACTGGCAGCCTGGCGTGCCCGCCACATCGGCTTTGTGTTCCAATTCTACAACTTGCTGCCGGCGCTCAACGCCGAGCGCAACGTCGAGCTGCCGCTGCTTCTAACCGGCCTGAACAAGGCGGCGCGCCGCCGGCATGTGGCCGCGGCGTTTGAGGCGGTGGGGCTGACCCATCGCGCTAAGCATTTTCCCCGCACGCTCTCCGGCGGCGAGCAGCAACGGGTGGGCATCGCCCGCGCCATCGTCACCGATCCGACGTTGCTGCTGTGCGACGAACCCACCGGCGACCTCGACCGCAAGTCGGGCGATGAAATTTTGTCCTTGCTGCAATCACTCAACCGCGAGCACGGCAAGACGATCATCATGGTCACCCACGACCCGCACGCCTCAGCCCGTGCCAGCCGCACGGTCTATCTGGATAAGGGCCAACTCTCCACCACCCCGACGACCTGAAGCCCCGGCGCCATGATGAAATTTCTTCCTCTGGTGTGGGCCGGCTTGAAACGCAAAAAACTGCGCACGGTCCTGACGTTTCTATCCATTTTTATCGCGTTCATGTTGTTCGCTTTCCTGGGTGCGCTCAAGGCGGCGCTGAGCAGCGGGGTCAGCATGGCGGGCTTGGACCGGCTTATCGTGCGCCATAAGGTTTCGCTCATCCAGACCCTGCCACAAAGTTACAAGGCACGCATCCAAGGCATCGCCGGGGTCGCCGCGGTGTGCCACCAAACGTGGTTCGGCGGCATCTATCAGGACCCGAAAAACTTTTTCCCCAACATGCCGGTCGAGCCCGTTGAGTTTTGCGCGATGTTCCCGGAATTCGTGCTCAACGACGCAGCGAAAACCGCCTGGCTCAACACCCGCACCGGTGCGGTGGTTGGCCGCGCCACGGCCAAGCGCTTCCAGTGGAAACTTGGCGAGCGCATCCCGCTGCACGCGCCTATCTGGGGGGAACCTATCGGACAGAGCCAGTGGGAATTTGAAATCGTCGGCATCTTCGACGGTGCCAAAAAAGCCACCGATACCAGCCAGTTGTTTTTCCGCTATGATTACTTCGAGGAGGCCCGCCAGCGCGACAAGGGCCAGGTCGGTTGGTTCACCGTGCGCATCGCCAATCCGGACGCGGCCGCGAAAATCGCCGCGGCCATTGACCAAGAATTTGCCAACTCACCCTATGAAACGAAAACCGAACCGGAGGGGGCGTTTGCCCAAGGCTTTGCCCAACAAATCGGCGATATCGGCTCAATTGTCATGGCGGTGGTGGGTGCTGTGTTTTTCACCATCCTGCTGGTGGCCGGCAATACCATGATCCAGTCGGTGCGCGAACGCACGGAAGAACTCGGCGTGCTCAAGGCCATCGGCTTTTCCAATATGTTGGTGTTGCTGCTCGTGTTGATAGAGTCGTGCTGCATTGCCACCCTCGGCGGCTGCAGCGGCCTCGGCGTGGCTTGGCTGATCATTGCCTCGGGCAACCCGATCCCCAGCCTGTTGCCGGTGTTCATCCTGCCGACCCAGACCCTGGTGAGCGGCGCCGTGCTCGCCGTGGCGCTGGGGCTCGTCGCCGGCGCGCTGCCCGCCTGGCAGGCGATGCGCCTGCGCATTGCCGAAGCCCTCCGCCGCGGCGCATAACCCTCCCGACTCACTTGAAGATTTACCGCAGAGTCGCAAAGGACGCACAGGGGCACAAAGTGGAATGGGTTATAGAAAAAAATCCGTAACTCTTGCTTCATCCGTGCATTCCGTGAAATCCGTGGTTTCCATCCTCCTTGCTAACTAACCTGGCAATTTTTCCAACATGTTATCCTTAATCCAACTTTTTTCCGTGGCTTGGTACAACCTCCGCTCCTTGCCGGAGCGCAAAGCCGCCGCGCTCACTGCGGCGGTGGGCATCGCCGGAGTGGTCGGCGTGCTGGTGGGCGTACTGGCGATTGCCGAGGGGTTCCGGCGAACAATGACGGTGTCCGGCTCGCCGGAGGTGGCGGTGGTGTTGCGCAGTGGCTCGGACGGAGAGATGACCAGCGGCCTCGAACGCGACGCCACCCGCACGATTGGCGACGCGCCGGGAGTGGCCCGCAATGGCGCCGGCCCACTGAGTTCGGCGGAATTGTTTGTCATCATCAACCTGCCGAAACGCAGCACCGGCACCGACGCCAACGTGCCGTTGCGCGGCGTGGAACAAGGCGCGTTCGATGTGCGCGGCAACATCAAGATGGAGGCGGGCCGGCGCTTTGCCACCGGCCGTAACGAGGTGATCGTCGGTGCCGGCGCCGCCCGCTCATTCGCCGGACTGGAAATCGGAAAATCCATCAAGGTCGGCCAAAACGACTGGCAGGTCGTCGGCATTTTCACTGCTGACGGCGGCCTCGCCGAATCGGAAATCTGGACCGATACCGCCGTGCTGCAACCGGCCTATCACCGCAACAACAGCTTCCAGTCGGTTTACGTTAGATTAACATCCGCCTCGGCCTTCCCGCAATTCAAGGACACCCTGACGACCGATCCCAAGCTCAACGTCAAGGTCATGCGCTTATCAGATTTCTATGAGGAGCAATCCAACGCGGTCACCAAATTCATCACCACCATCGGCGTGTTCATCGCCAGCTTGATGGGCCTGGGTGCCTTGTTCGGCGCGCTCAACACGATGTACAGCGCGGTGGCCGGACGCAGCCGCGAGATCGCCACCCTGCGGGCGCTGGGCTTTGGTGCGGGGCCAGTGGTATTTTCCGTGCTGGTCGAATCGGTGCTGCTCTCGATCCTAGGCGGTGGTCTCGGCGCGGCCGCCGCCTATCTGCTTTTCGACGGCTACCGCGCCTCTACCATCAACTGGCAATCCTTCAGCCAGGTCACCTTCGCCTTCCAGGTCCCGCCGCTATTGTTAGCCAAGGCCATCGCCGGCGCCACGCTCATCGGCCTGCTTGGCGGCCTGTTCCCAGCGCTGCGCGCCGCCCGCCAGCCCATCGCCGCCGGCCTGCGCGAGTCCTGAGTGCCGGCAGCGACAGGGCCGCATTGGCGGTTCACAGACTATCAACGCTTACGGTCTATCAGATTGAAGACTTTCCGGCAAAACACAAGCGGGCAACGCGGGGACGCGACCCACCGAGGGATGACTGTGTAATAATGTTACCATGCGAGGACCCAATCGATCAGCGACGCCCCATCGCGAGCGTTGGTGTTGGATGCCTGCGTCCGCTTCCTTGACAACCCGCAGCGGACGCGCACCCCGGCAAGCAACCTCAAACTCTGGGATTTGCTCGCCAACAACGCCAAATCCCCCGCCGCAATCACCCAGATAGCCCGCGCCCGCGCTGCCAGTAAAAAGTGATCCGGCCCGCTGCCAGCTGGCCTGCTCTGCTACCATCGATCGGTGTGGAAAGCTCTCAAGCGGGCAGGAACCAGATCTCGCGCAGGCGGGCCACAGAATCGCTCTAGGGAATGTCTTGGTAGAGACGGATTCTGACCCAGCGGATGAAACGTTGGGTCCGCTGCGTGGCACGTCTGAGCGCTGTGTTGATAAAGTCGTTGGTATGATAGATGTAGCTCACTCCATCCATGGGAGATTTTCAGACATCCACGCGCAAATCCCTGGCACTCCACAGCAGGCCCTTCGCGCCGCTGCCGCTACCCCGCATCGCCCGCGCTCCCTCCTTGCGCTTGCTGCTGAAGCGCTCCCGTGCCCGTGCAAACGCCTCGTTCACAAACTCCTTGCTGCCGATCACCGCCCCGTCTGTGAAGTATCTCACCCGGCAATGCAACATCTTGGCGAATCCCAGATCTTTC
>WBXD01000056.1 GCA_008932935.1 Verrucomicrobiota bacterium | reverse complement strand
ACTCGTCACTCGTCAATCAGAGAGCCCCCAGCGTCGAGCAAAGGTGCAGCGGGGTCATGACCCGGGTAACATGACAAAATCAGTACCTATGATTCGCCCAAACTCAAAAATCTTTGCAGTTCCTTGAATAGAGGCTGATTCAGCCAATCACCCTGGGAGATATGGATATTGCCGTCCTTTGAGCTTGCCGGGGCCGGGCGGCTGCCATTGGATCGCCGCGTCATGCAACCACCGAGCGCTCGATCGCGTCCTACCGCCGTGCTAGCCACCGGCATTTGGCTGACCCTCGGGGCGCTGACCCGGCTGGCGGCGCGAGCTGGCGGGGCCGGCGGACACAGCGGCGGTGGCGGCGGC
This sequence comes from Verrucomicrobiota bacterium, assembly GCA_008932935.1. Classification (GTDB taxonomy): domain Bacteria; phylum Verrucomicrobiota; class Verrucomicrobiia; order Verrucomicrobiales; family Akkermansiaceae; genus Luteolibacter. Next base: position 14,545 of record WBXD01000056.1, on the reverse strand, counting down.
GGCGGTCATTCGAGTGGCTCCTCGGGCAACTACGCTGGGGGCGGGTACTCGACCTACGGCGCGTCGAATGCCGACAGTTCAGGCGACTCGGGCTCTGGCATGTGGATTTTCTGTGTCTTCCTGATCGTAGTCGTTTTCATTATTATCAAAAGTCGGCGCAACATCAATTCCTGGTCGTCACGCCAGCCCGGCGGCCCGCCACCGCTGCCGCTACCCGATGAGCCACGCGATGGGATGGCCGCTTTCGCGGCCGCCAATCCCGATTTCCAAGCCGACGCCTTCCGCCGAAAAGTCGCCGATGCTTTCGTGAAAATCCAGTCAGCCTGGTCGGCGCAAAGCCTCGCGGCAGTACGGCCATTCATCTCCGACGGCATCTATCAGCGCTTTGCCACCCAGTTCCAGATGATGGCCTTGCTCAAGCAGCGCAACTCGCTCGACCACGTCCGCGTCCTCGAGGTGGCACCCGTCGCCGCCAGCCGCGACGGCCAGTACGACGTGCTGCAGGTCCGCATCGCCGCCGCCATGCGCGACGCGTTCATCTGCGAGTTAGACCACTCACTCGACAGCGCGGGCGACGCCGCGTTCACCGAATATTGGTCGTTCATCCGCAAGCGCCATGCCGCGCCGGAGGGTGGCAATATCTATCAAAACCAGGGCTGTCCGTCCTGCGGCGCGGCATTACCGCCGGACATGGGCGAACTCTGCCGTTGCGCGTATTGCCAGGTGATGGTCAACAGCGGGGAATTCGACTGGGTACTCGCCGAAATTACCCAGCAAACCGACTACGGCCGCGATAGTAGCTGGGCCGGCAGCGTCTCGCCGCAACTGCTGCAGGCGCTTGCCGAGTTGAGCGTGGAGGCGCCAGACCTTGCGGTGCAGCTCATCGAGGATAAGGCTAGCAATGCCTTCATGCAGATCATGACCGCGCTGGTCACCCGCAATCCGGCGGTGGTGCGCCGCTTTGTATCCGATGCGGCGCTCGCCACCATCACCGCACTTATTCCCCCGGATGACACGGTTTTCAACCGCCTCTATCTGAACGAGGTGGTGGTGGTGGACGCCGCCTGTGCCGCCGACCGCCATGTGCTGAGTGTCGGCCTGAGCGCCACGCGGCAGCGGGTGCGACTGGTGCCCGGCCGCGGGTTGGCGCCGGTGGACCCCGCGGAAGTGCGCTCCGACTATATACTGGTGCTCGAGCGGGACGCCGCCGCCGTGCCTAACATGGGCGCACTCTACCAACACCAGTGCCCCAACTGCGCCGGCGCGGTCGGCGACACTCTCGACCTCAACTGCCAGTATTGCGGCGTGCCGCTCAACTCGATGCATAACGAATGGATCGTCACCCGCTTCGAGGAAGCATGAGCGGCGGGTTCAGCCGAACAAGGGCTGGAGGATGAGCAGCAGCGACAAGGCGATGAGCACAATGACGGCGCTCCAGCCAATGAGGTTGTTGAAGCGATTGTTGACGTATTGGCCCATGATCTTCTTGTTGTTGACCAACAGGATCATGCACACCAGAACCATCGGCAGCAGCAGACCGTTGAGCACCTGCGACCACAGCGAAATGGCAATGAGCGGCGCGTTGGGCATCAGGATGATGACTGCAGAAAGCACCAAAATGCCCGTGTAGAGCACATAAAACTCCTTGGCCTCGTCCCACTTTTTGTCAATGCCGGCCTCAAAGCCAAACGCCTCACAGACGTAAAAGGCCGTCGCCAGCGGCAGAATCGTCGCAGAAAAAATCGAGGCGATGAACAGCCCGAATGCAAACAGCTGCGAGGCAAATGCCCCGGCCAGTGGCTTGAGCGCCAACGCCGCGTCTTTTGCCTCGTTGATCTGGATGCCATTGACATGCAAGGTGGAGGCACAGGCGACGATGATGAAAAAGGCGACGACCACGGTGGCGATGCAGCCCACGACAATATCGATGAGCGAGTAGCCATAATTCTTCATTTTGAGGCCCTTTTCAATGACGGAGGATTGCATGTAGAATTGCATCCACGGGGCGATGGTGGTGCCGATGATGCCAATAATCATGGCCATGCTCTTGGTGTTCATCTCGAACTGCGGATGGATCACCGCATGGCCGATCTCACCCCAATTTGGCTTACCCATCAGGGCGGAAACCACATACATCAGCAGCGACACACTGAAGAGCAGGAAAATGCGCTCGGCGAATTTGTAGGTACCCTTTACCACCAGGAACCAGACCAGAAAGCCCACGATGGGCACCGAGATGTATTTGCTCACCCCGAACACCTCCATGCTGCCGGCGACCCCGGCGAACTCGGTGGTGGTGTTGCCGATGTCGGCGATCAACAACCCGATGAAGATGAAGAAAGTGATCTTCACCCCCGCGTTCTCCCGGATCAAGTCGGCCAAGCCCTTGCCTGTGACAATGCCCATCCGCGCATTCATTTCCTGAATGGCCACCAGCACCACGAACGAGGGAATGAGCGTCCATAACAGATTGTAGCCATACTCCGCGCCGGCCACGGCATAGGTGGTGATGCCCCCGGCATCGTTGTCCACGCTGCCGGTGATGATCCCGGGCCCCAGAATGGCTAGAAACAAGCCAATTCTCTGATACAAGGTTTTCTTATTCCTGAACATGCCGCAAAAAAAATCCTATTTGTTGGTCCGGCGCTTGCCCATCAGGTCATCAATAACGTCATCAATGACGACCATGCCCTGGAGGACGTTGTGGCGGTCGACGACCGGGATGGCCAGCAGATTATATTTGGAGATGATTTCGGCAATCTCGGTGATGCCTTGATAGTCACTTAGATGCACCGGTGCCGGTCGCATGATCTGGCCGATGGTCATCTCGGCGGAATGAATCACCAGGTCACGCAGTGAAAAGGTGGCAATAAGCACCTCGGCCTCATCGGTCACGAAGAGGCTGTACAAGGCCGCCGCCTCCGGGCGTTTCTCACGCAAGTCGGCGAGCACCTCGCCGATGGTGGCGTTTTGGTTGAATGACAAGACCTCGGTGGACATGATGCTGCCGACCGAATGGTCCGGATAGTAGAGCAGCTCGCGGACTTCCTGGGAGGTATCCTCGCCCATTTCATTGAGCAGCAGCTCCACCTTGTCGTCTTCTAGCGCATCAAAGATATCAGCCACCTCGTCGGCTGGCATCTTGTCGAGCACATCGGCGGCCTTTTCAATCGACAGGCTCTCAAGAATGCGCACCTGCGCATCAATCTCTAACTCCTCGAGCACGTCGGCGGCCTTTTCTTCATCAAGCGAGGAGAACACCTCGGCGCTGGCCTTGCGCCCGAGGTCCTCGATGATATCGGCCAAATCCGAGGGGTGAAGCGTCTGCAGGCGAGCGTGGCTTTTTGAGAGCTTGATGTTGAGGTTGGAAAAATCGATGGCGGCCACGTCCTCCCACAAAATGAACTTAGAGGGCAGGCTGGCCCCGAACAGCGAGGCGAGGGATTTGATCGGCTTGACGATGCCCACCCGGCGCAGTAAACCCTCGGTGCCAATGTCCACCGCCACCGCATAGGTGCCATTGACGATGGAAACCAGGCGCACATCATTAACTCTAACCAACTTTCGGCCATTGAGATCGACGATTTGCTTGTCCAGGACGCTCTCCACCAGATAGAGGTCGCTATCGATATGTCCGGCGGACAATTCGGTGAGCTTATCGCAGACTACCTTCAATTTGCCGGCGGTTTTTTCGATGCGGAAATGTTGGAAGGCGAGGAAGAGAGTGCGCTTTTTGTGTTTGAGCTTGATGCCGTTGACCGCAGGATGGCCGGAGGTGTAGTTCGAGGAGTCGGAGTCGACCAACAAATCCTTGACCACACCAAGGCAGTTACCATGGGCGTCAAACGCCTTGGTATCGATGATGCGACTTAAATAGAATGTGGTGAATGAACTCATACGCCCCTGCGTCAAGGATCAGGACAGCTGGCAGCCGCGTCAAGGTGAATGCGCTTCAAAATCAGATGGAATGGGGATCTGATATTGTTTGGCGAGGTCGAGTGCGGCGGAACGGATAAAGCCGTCGAGCTTGAGGAGGCGCGGCAGCGCGGCGCTCAGGACGGGAGTCATCTCGGCGGCCTCACGTTTGGCCAGCGGGCGCCAGCAGCCGGTGAGTTGATCGACGGGCGGGGGCTCGCGCCAGAGGGCGAGCAGGCGCAGGGATTCGTGTTGGATTGGCACGGGGATGGCGGGATCACCGACGAGTTTGAGAAGGCGGGCGGCGTTGGCAGCCGTGCCTAGGCGGAAAGCGTTGTGGATGAGACGGCGCAGCATGAACGGTTGCCAGGGGCGGGCGGCGAGCTTATCGAGCAGGTCGGCCAGCGGCCCGCGCACTTCGTCGAGTGACAGATCCGTGATGGCGCGGATTGCTTCGTCGGCCACCAGCACATCGGCATCATGGATGAAAGTGGCGGTCGCCGGCTCGTGCATGCGGCGCAAGGCCACGGTGGCGGCGAGGCGCACGGCCGGTGCTGGGTGCTGTTCGAGGCTGGTGAGCAAGGCCGGATTATGGGTAGCGAGGTGCTGGAGGGCGTAGGTGCCGGCGTGGCGCAGGTAGGCGTCGCTATTATTGTTGGCCTTGAGGAAATCGCAGATCGGGCCGTAGAATGCCAGCCCCTTGAGTTTGCCGATGGAGATGGCGGCGAAGTAGCGCACACGCGGGGATTCGTCGATGAGCAGGCTGGCCAGCGGGAGCCCCGCGGCGGTGATGAATGCGCTAGGCGGGTGCGGCGCGTTGCGTCCCCTAGCATCCCGGGGGCGGGTAAACTGGTTTTGAGCGTCGCCGATGGCGCGGGCGGCTTGAGCGCGGGTTTCCGGATCGGGGTGTTTGAGCAAACCGGCGAGGTGTTGGCCGGCGGCGAGGCTGAGTTTATTATCTGGAATGGCGCCGAAGCCGCCATGGCTGGCCACCGGCGAACCGGCGCCGCGCCGGGCGAGAATGCCCAAACCCCAAATCCCGTGGACTCGTTCTAGCAGCTCGGTGGATTCGGTGGCGGCGACAAAGCACAACAAGGCGTCGGGCAGGCGGGTGAGGGCGATTTGGGCGTGCAGGCGGATGCGTGCATCCGGGTGGCGGAGCAACACGGCGAGTTCCGCGGCCTCGCGCAGGTCGAAGCCATTGGGGTTGAGTGTGGAGGCCGTCGCGGCTTCAGTGTTACGCCAAGTGTGGGACCCCGCGTCGAGGGCGTAGAGCGACGGGTCGCCAGCGGCGGTAAAGTAGAGCCGCCCGTCCCACGCGAATTGAGCGGCGCTAGCGACCAGCCCCCGCAGCAGGGGTCGGGACTCGCGCAGTTGCATGCCTGCGCCAGCGGTCTCAATGTGATAGGAGTCGATCCCGGAATGAACGGCATCGGCGGCTTGTTGGCAGATGAGCAAGCGGCCGGCTTCGGCTTCGAGCAGGCCGGTGCCGGGGTGGACGGTTAAGCCGAGGGGTTGGTCGGTGAGCAGGGCGGCGGGCGGGAGGATATAGGCGGGTTGGAGCTCGTGTTGAAGTTCGCCCATGTGGCCGTCGCTCCAGGGGTTGGGCGGCGCTTCGGGCAAGCCGATTTGCTGGTGGAAGTCGTGTAGCGTCTGGTATTCCATGCGCCAGCCGGAATCGCCGCCCTCTACCAGATAGATGAGGCGGGCCGCTTCGCCGAGGCCCGAGGCCGCTTCCACGGTGAAGGCATTGCCGAGGGCGTCGAAGGCGATGCCCCTGGGGTTGCGCAAGCCGGTGTGAAAAACCTCGAAGCCGGTGCCGTCGGTCTCGACGCGGAAAGCGCAGCCTTGGTTGGGATAGGCCGCGGTTTTGCCATCCTTGGTGGTGATGCACAAGCCGCGGTCGCCCATGGTGCCATAGAGGCGGCCGTCCGGGCCGAGGGTGAAGCCGTGCAAAGCGTGATCGGCAGGGGCAAAGCGCAAGCCAAAGCCATCGAGCAGGGGTTGGAGGGTGGCAGCCCCGGCATTGCCGTTGGTCTCGGGCAGCAGCGAGAGTTTGGGGAGGGCGGCGAGATAGACGCCGCCCTCATAGGCGAAGACGCCACCGAGGGGCGCATCGAAGCCCCCGGCAAGGGTGGTGGACTTTTCAAACACCCCGTCGCCATCCGCATCCGTCAGACGCCGCACCCGCCGCAATTTTCCCGCCGGATCTGCCTGTGGCAGCTGGTCCCGCCATTTTTCCACCAGCGCGAGACGGTCGGCGGGGGTGTGCACCGCGAGGTCGTCCAGATACCAGGCCGGTGGCTGGTGCCCAAGCGCCGCCGCGCCACTACTGCAAGGGCTTTCGGCGATGTAAACGCGGCCCTTTTCATCAAAGGCCAGAGCGGTGAGTGCCAGGCCCTCTGGTGGGATGCTGGGAGCTGCCAGCTTGAGGGTGGTGGTGGCGGGGATGGCGATGGCGGGGAAACCGACAGCCGCGACGAGGGGCGGGGCGGGTGCGGCGGCAGCGAGAGCGGAACCTAAGGCATAGGCGGCAACTGATTGGCAAATACTCCTGGACATGGGCGTGGCTGGCTAGAGCGGCGGGATGGCCGGCTCAAGGTGGAGTGGCGGCCCGCCAAATGGAAACACAATTTCCCCGTACGCAGTGTTTCAGTGGTTGCTTAGCTGCAATACCCTGCAAAACAGCCAAGGCTTGCGCGGCTCGACCAAAGAAAAGGGTTGTATTGGTGGGGGCGAACGGTAATTTGCCCTGAGCCCTGTGTTGGCTCAATTCCGGCGGAATCCCATTGCCAAGTCCATCCTTTACCCCGATTCCTCCAATGCGCCTGTTTTGCTTCTGTCTTGTGCTTGTCTGCCCCCTTGTCGGTCATGCCGAGGAGGCACGCAAGGTGAGTTGTCGCTTCGTGGGTTGCGCTGGCACGCGGCCCCCGTCGCCGCTTATCAACACTTTTGAAAAAGGCCTTGAGGTCAGTTGCACCATCCCGGTCAACACGTTTTCCGAACCCGTCGTATGCCTAGCCAAAGCCAACGTCATCACCTTTGTCTCTGCCGACGATCGCAAGCCGCTGGCCAGCGCCTCCATCCCCGAGCATGTGAAAGCCGCCATTCTGGTATTTGTGCCGGTGCCGACGCCGACCGACCTCGTGACGTGGCGCGTCCACGTCATCGAAGACACCACCAAGAATTTCCCGGATGGCGGGGCCTTTATCGCCAACTTCTACAAACAGGATGTCCGCTGTGTTCTCGGTACCAGCACGCTCATCCTTAAATCCGGTACCGATCACGGCTTTGCCCGACCCGAAAAACGCGATGCCTTCAACATGGCACCGGTGATTTTCCAATTCCAACAAAATGACGCCTGGCGCACCACCAGCGAAACCCTGCTGCGCTTCGTCCCGGGCATGCGCTATCTGATTTACTCCTACCTCGACCCCGCCTCCGGCCGCCCCCGCATCGCCACCTTCCAGGATTTCATGCCGGTGGCACCCACCCCGCCCCCCCGTCGTTAAGCCCAAAAAGAACCATGCAAGGGGTTGCAGCGACGTTCTTCAAGTTATTCAGAAGGCTAAGCCATTTGGGGCGGACGGTTCAGTCGGCGAGGTAGCTGCTGAGGGCTTCGCGCAGGGTGCCGCGGGCCCGGAACAACAGACTCTTAACCGCGGATACCGAGAGGGCGAGTACACGGGCGATTTCCTCGTAGGGCATTTGCTCGTAGCGCCGCAGCACCACGGCCATGCGCTGGACCTCCGGCAGCGCGGCGATGGCCGCATCCACAGCCTTCCGGAGTTCGTCTTGCAGCAATTCAGAGTCGGGTTGACGGTCCGGATTTGCCTCGATCTGGAGGTTGGAGAATTCCCCCAGAGCATCGGACGAGACCTCCTTACGGCGGCTGCGGCGGCGGCTTTCATTGAACACCAAATTGCGGGCGATGGTGAACAGGTAGGTGGTAAATTTGGCGTCTGGACGGTAGTCTTTAGCGTGATGCCAAAGGCGCAAAAACACCTGCTGTGAGATATCCTCCGCCTCCGACGGGTTGCCGAGCATTTTGGCCACCGCGCCCACCACGGCGTTTTGGTGACGCTCCACCAAACTCCGAAACGCCGCGTGATCGCCCGCGCCGACGCGGGCCATCAGCTCGACGTCGAGCGCGTTCGCATCGCTCGAGGATGGCTTGGCATTAGCCTCCATCGTAAGGATTATGGGTCGGGCAATTCACCTTGGAATTGGGCGGGGCGGGGTCTGACAGCGGCCTGTAGCGAGTTGAATGCATGGCATATCCCTGCGCCATCGGTGGGAAATGGGAGTCGTGCTAAACATTTCAGAGTTTGCGCATCTCGTCTTCCAGTCGTTCCGCCAGCCATTGCTTGAGCATCGACTGGTAGTTGAGAAAGCGCGAGCGGGCAATGCGCTTGATGCGCGCAAGCATCCGCGGATCAAAGCGCAGGGTGATGGTAGTGCTTTCGCGGGCGTTGGCCTCGTGCACCGAGGTGGCCATCAAGCGACTGTCCATCTCGTGGGTTTGCCAAAACCGTGTTTCGTCGGCTTCATCGGCGAAATCGGGGATGTCTGACCAGCGGGCAATGGCTTGCATGGGGGGGAAATCAGCGGAATTCTGCATATTTGCGTTCGTAAAAACGTTGTTCACTCTCCGTCATGTCACGGGCGGCCACCACCCGGATGACTTTGCCATCGGTCCAGAAGGCGACGAACAGGTGGCGGCCGGCTACGCTACGGCCCAGCGCATAATAGCGTGCTGCTCCGTCAGCACGTTCATTATCAGGCAAAAAGCGCACGCCAAAGGGATCCTCCAGCGCTTCCTCCAGCTCGCGGGGCTTGAGGTTGCGGAGGTCGAATTGAACGTCGATAAGGTCGAGTTCCATGCGCGGAACAATGCGTGAGGCGCGCCCACAGCGCAATGCTTAACTCAGACGCTAGTAGGCAGTCTCGATATTCTTGTCGGCGTGCACTAGGACTGCACCAGCACCGAGCGTGACGGTGGCGTGCATGCCAACTCATCCATCAGAAAACCTGGCGGGCCAAGATGTCTGAGCTGGGCGTTGATGCCCGCCGGTGCGTGGTGCTTAGGTCATGGTGCCAAAAAAAATTCCACGGCCGACCTGCTTGTGAGGAAATAGGCAGCAACTTCGGCGGTTTTGCGGAGTTTGCCTTCATGTTGCGGTCCGGCTCGTTGCCACCGCAGCCAAACTAACACAACAAACACCGTCATGAAAGCAACCCTCGCCACACTCAGCGCCTTGGCCATCGCCACCACGCTCTCGTTCGCACAAGACAAACCCGCCGGCCCCCCAAAAGGAGGACCAGAAGGCAAGCGCCCCCCCCCCGAAGAAGTGTTCAAGAAGCTCGACACCAATGGTGATGGCAAGTTGAGCCTGGAGGAGTTCCAAGCGTCACCGCGGGGCAAGCACGCAGGAGCCAAGGCCGAAGAGATCTTCAAGAAGATGGACACCGATTCCAGCGGTGATGTCTCGCTGGAAGAATTCAAGGCGGCCCACAGGGAGCATAAGGGCGGCGCCCACGCCGGCAAAGGCAAGGGTCACGGCCCAGGCAATGGCGGCCCCCCACCGCCCCCAGCAGCCCCTGCGAACTAAGCCTTAAGTACTTACCGGATCTGATGAGTTCCGCGCCCGTGGCTCCGGGCGCGGAACTTTGCGTTTACCGGGGCAAAGCGCAGGCTTGCCGGCGGCCTGCGCCGGCCCCTAAGCTGCGGCGTGGCCGCCCCAAACATTGTCTATTTCGATTTGGAAACCCAGCGCAGCTTCGGCGACGTCGGAGGCTTTTCAAACAAATCCAAGATGGGCGTTTCGGTGGGCGTTTCGTATAGCACGGCCCGCGGCGGCTACGAGATTTATCCGGAAAACGAAATGGAGCGCCTCGGCGAGGAATTGGTACGTGCCGATCTGGTGGTCGGATGGAATCACCTGCAGTTCGACTATCCGGTCCTCCAGCCGTATATATTCCACACCCTCGCCGAGCAAACGCTCAACCTCGATATGATGCTCGAGCTGGAAAAACTGCTCGGGTTCCGCCTCAAGCTCGATTCCGTAGCCTCCGCTACCCTCGGCACCGGCAAGACCGCCGATGGCCTCGATGCCCTGCGCTGGTGGCAGCAGCACAAGAAAAACGGCGAGTTTGCGCCGTTGCGCAAGATCGCCGAATACTGCGCCTTTGACGTGAAAGTGACCAAATGCGTCCACGAGTACGCGCTGCAGCACGGGTTACTCAAGTACGACGACCGCAACGGGCGGGTGGTAGAAATCGCGGTAGATTGGAAGTAGAGGGAGCGGCGGCGGCTAGATCCAGCCGATTTCGCGCAGCAGTGCGGCGAAAGCCAAGGCGAAAACGCCAATCAGGCAAACCAGAAACCCCTTCACTGCCAATTCAATGCTATTGCGTGTCATGTCGAGCGCGACTAAAGCAGACTCCGCAGATTATGCCAGGGTTTAGTCTGATGCGACGGGAAAACAACCATGGACCGTTGCTGACATCCCGCCGGGCACCGGGGCCACTTGGGATGCGCCCAGAATGGCGTGCTCGCCACGAGGCGCGGTGAGCGAATCCACTTGCCTTGTCACCGGTCTCCGCCGAACTTGTGAGTATGGCTGGCAACCCACAACGGGCAATCCAAACCGCACGGCGGGCAATGCAAGAGCGCCAACGGGTGTTGCGCCACGACATTCTGGGCCAGAGGGAAATCCACCTCTATCCGCTCCCGGCCAGCGAGGCCGCTACCGAGCTGAGCCGCTTTGCGCACGAGCTATGGCAAATGCCCAACATGGATGGCTACTTCGATCACAGCCACATAGCCAACATGCGCGAGCATCAACACCAAGCCGAGCATGGCTTCGCGACCCTGCCGGGCGGCGGCATCCTCGAAATCCTGTCCATTCCCACCCTGCCCAATCAGGTGATGGGTTTCCACCTCTTCAGCGTGTTTGATCCTGCGGACGAGGCCGACCCCGGGCGGGTCATTGGCTACACCATCTGGTCGTTGGAGCGCGGTGCGGCGGACTTTGGGCGGGCCGAGGCGGTGCGCATGGCCTTCGACATCTTTCCGCCCTACCGTGAGCAGCGCTACAGTAAGGTGCCCTTCACCAACCACAGCATCTACAACATATCCCGGCGCATCCTCTATCGCCACCGGCCGCGCCGCTTCCTCGTCGATGCTCGCTCGCAAATCAGCGCAACGCGCAGCAGCCGTAGTCTCAAGCGGGCCATCTATTATCTCAAGCGCGGCTATTTCCCCCCCGACCAGCAAGCACTCGCCGACTCCTGCCTCGATCGCCTGACCCGCCACCAGCCAGTGAGTCCGCGCACCCTGCGCAAACTACTGCGCCTCAGCCAAGCCGTCTTTTGGGTTTTTCCGGTCGAAGAATACGTGTAGCCGTCCGCCGAGGCATCGCGCCGCGCGCCTGATCCACTCTCTGAGAATCAAGACCAAGGTGTCATATTGCGCACTGGTGAAGGCAGACTCTCAAAGTCAAAGGCCGATGGTCGGCTCAGAAACCGCGGCTCTTCGACTTTAGACTTTCAGACCTTCGACTTTTAGATCCATGGCCCCGCTTGCCACTTTGTCATGAGGAGTTTTTCCGTCACTTAACGCATGGCAAAGAAACCGCCGGGGCGGGAAGTCCCGCAAGAGCAGCAGGGTTAGCCTGCATGGATTGCGGGCCAATCAAACGGTTGCGGCATGACCGGGAGCAGCCGCGTTCCTTTGATAACAAGGTATAATACGAATTACACGGGATTGGCACGGTATTTGATTAACTCATAACCAACCCATATTTCCATCCATGAGTTTCCACGAGCGCAATGAGCGAACTATCCACAACAAAATCAAAATAATCAAAATCTGGAGCGTTTTTATGGGCGTGGTTAATTTGCTCGCGGGCCTGCTGCTAGTGGTACTCCCAGTGGCGCTTGCCTCAATGTTAGGCATGGCTGGGGCTCATTCTGAGGCACCGGCGGCGCTCTGCGGCATCGGCGTGTTGGTGGGCGGGATGGGTTTGGCTTACTTCGTCGTCCTGGTGCCTTTCAAGGGCGGAAAGACGGTGTGGTACGTCACCTCCTTGCTGCACGGCGTGGTGGGGGTGTCGCTCATCTGGTTGCTTGCACTTGATTGGTTGCCATCCAACTGGCTGCCGGTAGCCGTGTTTGGTTTGCTGGTGGCGCTAGTGCAGGTGGCGGTGCTGCGTGCAGGATGGTGGACCACTATGATCAAATGGCAGAACTACCAGGTTGGCCGGGCCCGTGGGGGCGCTCACCTAACCTTGCCGACGTGATAGCAGCAGCGGCTTGCTCTAACGGAAAGAACCGTCGCAATTCTCGGCCTGATTAGGCTGCCGGAATTTTATAACAAATTTACCGGTTCAAGCTTGTAACGGCTGGCATGTTAGTATAGCGATCTGCTCGCCGCCAGCTAACGGTAATTTTTCAATGCCTGCCTCCGCCTCCTTGCCTAACCTTTTGATTGTGGATGATGAAGAATCCCTGCGCGATCTGCTGGTCTCCGCCTCACAAAGCCGCGGTTGGCGACCGGTGACGGCCAGTTCGGGTGACGAAGCCTGCCGCCTGATCAACTCCGACATCATGGCAGTGGTCCTCGACCACTTGCTGCCAGATGGTGACGGCATTCAAATGCTGGAGCTCTTGCGCAGAATCTGCCCCGATGTGCCGGTGATCATGCTCACCGGCTTGAACGATGCGGAGACGGCGGTGCGGGCGCTGCGGGCGGGAGCTGATGATTATCTGACTAAGCCCTTTGAGTTGGAGCGGCTCTTCGGCGTGATTCAGGAAGCCTGCCGTTCGCGGCGCCAGAGTTCCAGTGCCGAAGTCATCCGCGACGGCGGCATCGCCCTACGCAGCGACGAAGTGTTCGAAAATGCCCGCAGCCCGAGCATGCACGGATTGTACAAGCAGATGAAAAAGGCGGCGCAGCTTGACGTCACCCTGCTGCTCACCGGCGAAAGCGGTACTGGCAAAACCTTCATCGCACGCGAAATTCACCGCCTCAGCCAACGCGCCGCCGCACCGTTCATCCCGGTGAGTTGTCCGGCCTTGCCGCGCGAGTTGCTCGAATCCGAATTGTTTGGCCACGAGCGCGGTGCCTTCACCGGTGCCACAGCCCTCAGAGAAGGCCGTTTCGAACAGGCCAGCATGGGGACGATTTTTCTCGATGAAATCGGCGACCTGCCCAATGCGCTCCAGCCCAAGCTGCTCACGGTGCTCCAAGATCAGGAGTTTTTCCGGGTGGGAGGCAACCGGATGCTGCGCACCAATGCGCGCATCATAGCCGCCACCAACATCGACCTGCGGGCGCGGGTGAGCGAGGGTCGTTTCCGCGAGGACCTCTATTATCGCCTAGACGTACTCCAACTGCGCTTGCCGCCACTGCGCGAACGCCTCGAGGATCTGCCCGATCTCATCCGCTCCATCCTCGATCGCATCGCCCGCAAACGCGGCAAGGAATCGTGGACCATCACTGCCGCCGCCGTCCAGCTGTTGAAATGCCAACCCTGGCCCGGCAACATCCGCCAACTCGAAAATGTGCTCGAGCGTGCCACCGCCTTCACCGATACCGCAGAACTCGACGAACGCGATATCCTCCCTTTGTGCGAAAGTCGCAGTGGCACGCCCACAGCACCCACCACCGCGGTGCGCTCGCTCGGAGAAGTGGCCCGCGAGGCATTTGCCGACGCATACCAGCGCTGCGGCAACAACAAGGCTCGCACTGCGCGCGAACTCGGCGTCGCCGAACGCACCGTCTATAATTTACTCGCTAGATACGCCGTCAAATAGCCGCAGCTACCCTGGCTGTTGGCAGGGCGGCCTGGAGCCCTGGCTTCAGCTAGAGTGTGTGTCTTCTGCGCTTGCATCACCGCTCTCGGGCTCGCCAACTGAAGCTGGCGCTCCATCCGCGCCCTCGGCGTCCTCGCCGTCGGGGATGAAGATCGAGATATCCTGGAGTTTCTCACCTTCCTTGAGGGTGAGCAATTTCACCCCCTGGGCATTGCGGCCGGTTTCGCGAATCTCACCCACCCGGATGCGAATGCTCTGCCCAGTGGAGGTCATCAACATCAATTCATCGGCGTTGGTCACCGTCACCGCGCCAACCACCGGGCCAGTCTTGTCAGTCACTTTCATGGTGATGATGCCCTTGCCGCCGCGAGATTGGCTGCGGTATTCCTCAAAGTCGGTGCGCTTGCCCAAGCCATTCTCCGAGGCGACCAGCAAGGTGCTGCCCTGGGTGACAAGTGCGAGGCCGACGACGAAATCGCCCTCGACCGGGCGAATGCCCATGACCCCGGCCGTGCCGCGGCCTAACGAACGAGTATCATCCTCGTGGAAGCGCAAGCTGAGGCCTTGATGAGTGACGAGAACGATGTTATCCGACCCGGAGGTTAGGCGAACGCCGATGAGCTCGTTAGATTCCTCGAGAATGATGGCGATGATGCCGTCTTTACGATAATTGCGGAAATCATTGAGGGCGGTCTTCTTAACCTTGCCGGTGCGGGTGGCGAAAAATACGAAGCCCGCATCCTCGCGAAACGTCACGTCGTTGCCATCCTCATCCACCGTGCGCTCGAGCCGCAGCAGCGCGGCAATTTTT
>WBXD01000055.1 GCA_008932935.1 Verrucomicrobiota bacterium | reverse complement strand
TTCACTTCCTCCCATTCAGTGGAGGTGAGAGGAAAGCAAAAATCTTCCGGAAAGCGATCCAGGTTGCGTTTGACCGCTTGATTGAGGGCTTTGGTCGGCACGCCATAGAGACCGGCGAGGTCGACATCGATGATGACCTTCTGCTGCCGCAGGGTCAGAATGAGCGATTCGAGCGGTGGGTTGGATTGCATCGTGTGGCGAAGGCTTGGGCAATGCCGAGAGGTCAGCATCGGGTCTATGGGGGCCAAGCCTCGCATGGTAACATTGGTTCGAGGTGTTACAAGAGGTTCCACACTTCTTGTGGTCTGTGCCCCTTGGCGGATCAAACGGCTTTGGATCGGTCAGGTCAATTTCTCTGGCGCTTTATCGGGGGCTTTTCGCGCATTTGATTGGAGGGGCGATCTCCGAATCGCCCTAGAGTCCTCGAAATTCCAAACTTGCGGCGAATGAGTCAAGTTCTTGAACTGCCGCCCTCTCCGATTTGATTGACGATTGATGAATGATGATTTTTGATTGCTGAAGTGAGCTTGATTGGAGCGGGCACGCCCTCCATGCTCACATCACAGATCATCAATTGCTCGAAAATAGGGACTGCCCCCACTCCGTGAAGCGGCACTCGCCAGCAAGCTGGCTTGGCCAGGCGGTGGCGGGCCACCGCACTCCGTGTGCCATCGCACAGCCCGCCGCGCCGCTGTGGCTAACCAAGCGAAGGATAGGCGATGGAAGGGATTGCAGCGGCGTAATTAACCACAACCGAGCGAAGCGAGATAGCCTGCCTGCCTGCTTTTTAAATAATCAGGCAAATTTCACCAATTGAAGAGGACTTCGGCGTGAGCTCAGTCGAACGATTACACGGATAAGACGGTCATTGTCTATCAGATCTCAGGCTTGTCCTAAAGGTGAATTCCATAAAATTCATCACTCTTACTTCATCCGTGTAATCTGTGTAATCTGTGGTTCATCGAACCTCGAGTTTTATCAGACTTCGATTTTCGGACTTAACCCTTCCACGTCAGCCGATCCCAGGCTGCCCAGAATTGGCGCGTCTGGTTGGGGTCGGGGATCAGCTCCAACAAGGTGGCGGTGGCGTTTGGTTCGCCGAGTGGGTCGAAGTCGTCGGGCGTGCGGATCGCCAGATGGCGCATGCCCCACAACGCCGCAAAGCCCGCCAGATCCGCGGCGTGGGCGTTGGTCATCCACTCGCTGACACGCGGGCTCAAGGCCTGCAGGCGCGGCAAGCGCCCGAAGATTTGGCCGCCACCATTGTTGATGACGGCCAGAACCCGGCCGTGGCATTCGATTTGACCCAGCACAAAGGGCGCGGCGAGATCGTACAAGGCGGTGAGGTCGCCGACCAACGCCCAGCTTTCGGTTAGATCAGCGGAGCAGCCGAGCCAGGTGCTGATTTGGCCGTCGATGCCGTTGGCACCGCGGTTGGCACGCACGGACGGGAGCGGGTGCTGGGTTTGGGCGAAAAGGTTCCATTCGCGGATGGGCAGCGAGTTGCCGAGGAATAGGCCGCCGCCCAGCGCCGCGTAGTGCGAGAGGCTGCGCAGCAGCGCCGGCTCGCTATCCGGATAGGTTTCTAGCAATTCATCGCGCTGCGCCGCGCGCCGCGAACAGCGCGGCAGGTAGTCGAGAGCGTCGCCAATCTCATCCACCTCGCCGAGCGCCGCCAACACTTGGTCCAGCGGACCGCGGACCACCTGGCAGCCCCGCGCCAGCCCGGGCAGGCCGTTGCGGCAGACGGACCACACCGGGATATGCGTTAGATCCTCCAGTTCGCGCCAAAACCGGCCGCTGGGCACGTCGCCGAGCCGCAACACACGGCCGGGCGGATGCGCCAGCAACAAGCGGTCGCCATCCGCCAGAGCCAACCGCGGCAGTGCCTCGCGCAAGCCGCTGGTGGCATCCGCCAACACCGGGGCACCGAGGGTTTGGCAAAAATGCAGGACGTCCTCGCGCTCGTCGGGTTCGAGGCCGCCGACGAGCACGACGGTGCCCAGAGAGGCATCGGCGCGCAGCCAGCGGGCGAGAGCCGCCACATCGACGCGCTCGCGCAACGGCGAGAACGCGCCGCAATCCGCGGCGCTGAAAGCGTCATCGCCACACGCGAACGCCTCGTCGAGTTCGACGTTGAGGTGCAGAGGCTGGCGGCCATCCCAGCCGGCAAAGCCACCGCTGCAGGCATAATGGCCGAACAACCCGGCTTGCTCGATGGCTTGGGGCGCGCCGCTGCCGCGGTAGGCGGCGGGCCGGTCGGCAGTGATGGCGAGCAAGGGGCGGTTTTGATAGAACGCCTCAACGACGCAGGGCAGCAATTCGGCGGCGGCGGTGCCACTGGTGGTGACCACAGCGCACGGCGCGGCGGTCTCCAACGTGCGGCCGAGGGCGAAAAACCCGGCACTGCGCTCGTCAAAGTGCCGCCACACGCGCGCCACTCCCGCCGCTTCTGCCCGCGCCAGCGCTTCCAACAGCAGCGCGTTGCGCGCCCCGCCACACACGACAAATTCGCGCACCCCCGCCTTGAGACAGGATTTGACCACTTCCAGCGCTGGTTGCCATGCATTCACCGCGCCTTGCTAGCGCATCCGCCCCGCCGCGTCAACCGGGGCTCGGGGGAATGTGTCCGCAGAAGACGCTAGACTACAAGACTCAAGACAAGTTAAGAGAGCGCAGCCAGTGGCGTGGCTGCCGCGTCTCGCGGCAGGCCGTGGCTGCGCGCCTCTGGCCGCAGCGCCCATGTGCAATGAATGAACCAGCACCAAGGCCGGCGCATTCGCCAAACATGGGCAGCCACCGACACACACCGCGAGACGCGGTGTGCACGGCCTGCGGCGGGACGCCGCAGCCACCGACACACGCCGCGGCCCGGCACTTTTTGTGGCGCGGGATTGCCATGGCCGAAAATTCACTTAAACTGCCGGCCGCCATGAGCCAACTTTCCGACCTGCTAGCCTCCGCCCAATCCGCCGGCCGCCTTCTGCCTGCGGCCAAAATCAATCTGGAGGCCCTGTTGGCGGGGTCCTCCCACCCGGTCACTGCCCGTGCCATTGAGGAACTGGCCGCCAGCGGTGCCTGGGAC
Organism: Verrucomicrobiota bacterium; assembly: GCA_008932935.1. Classification (GTDB taxonomy): domain Bacteria; phylum Verrucomicrobiota; class Verrucomicrobiia; order Verrucomicrobiales; family Akkermansiaceae; genus Luteolibacter. The sequence goes on along the minus strand of WBXD01000055.1, from coordinate 11,869 downwards.
GAACTCAACGACCGGTTTTTCAAAACCCTGGCGTTCGGCACCGGCGGTCTGCGCGGCCGCACCATCGGCCGGGTGGTCACTGCCGCCGAACAAGGGGCCGGTGGTCCCAACGGCCGGCCGGAGTGGCCCTGCGTGGGCACCGCCACCATGAACTATTTCAACGTCAGCCGCGCGGTGCGCGGTTTGATCGCTTACGCCAAGCGCCACGTCGGCGGCTCGCGCAAGCCGCGCCTGGTATTTGCGCACGACACGCGGCATTTTTCGCGCGAGTTCGCCGAATTCTGCGCCGCCACCTGCGCCGCGCTGGGCTGCGATGCCTATCTGTTCGATGGCCCGCGCTCGACCCCGCAACTGTCCTTCGCCCTGCGCGAATTGCGGGCGGACGCCGGGGTCGTTCTAACAGCCAGCCACAATCCGCCGCACGACAACGGCTTCAAGGCGTATTTTGACGACGGCGCGCAGATAGTGGAGCCACACGCCGCAGCGATCATCGCGGAAGTCAACGCGCTGACCAGCGAGAGTTATGAGCCGCTGGCGGCGGCGGAACGGGGTGCAATCACGATGTTAGGTGAGGAAATGGATACCCGCTACGTGGCCTTGCTCAAGACACTGCTGCTGCGGCCAGCGTTGTTAGATAGTGTGCGGGCCCGCATTGTCTATACCAATCTGCACGGCACCGGCGGCCACATCATCGTGCCGATGTTGCGCGAATTCGGCTTCGAGGTGGCCACGGTGGCCGCGCAGGACGAGTTGGACGGGCGCTTTCCCACGGTGGCATCCCCCAACCCGGAAAACGCCCCGGCCTTGCGCATGGCCATCGAACTAGCCGAGGCCAGCGGCGCGGAAATTGTCATCGGCACCGATCCGGACGCCGACCGCATGGGCGTGGCAGCCCGCGACGCGGCAGGCCGGATGGTGTTGCTAACCGGCAATCAGATTGGTTCGCTGATGGCATGGTACCGGCTCAAGACGTGTTTCGAGCTGGGCTGGCTGACGGATTCCAACCGCAGCCGCGCGGTGTTGGTGAAGACGTTCGTGACCACCGAGTTGCAGCGGGCCATCGCCGACGGCTTCGGCGTGGGGCTGGTGGACACTCTAACCGGATTCAAGTACATCGCCGGCAAGCTGCGCAAATACGAGGACGCGATTCCGGCGGACAAGAAAGGCGATTACCGAGCCCTGGGCCAGGAGGCGACGCGGGCGTTGCGGCTGGAGTACTCGCGGTTTTTCGTGTTTGGCGGGGAGGAGAGTTATGGGTATCTGGGATCGGATGCGGTGCGCGACAAGGATGCGAATGGCGCGGCCCTGATGTTTGCGGAAGTGGCGGCTTATGCCATGTCCCTCGGTAAAACCTTGCCCCAACTCCTGGATGATATCTTCACCGAATATGGCTATCACCTCGAAATGGGCAAGTCGCTGGTGATGGAAGGTGCCGATGGCGCTGACCAAATCCTCGCCTTGGCCAACTCGTACGCACTCTACCCGCCGAGCGTGGTCGATGGCACGGCGGTGCTGCGCTTGCGCGATTTTGCCAAACAGGATTTGTTCGACCAGGAAGGCGATGCGCTACCCAAGGAAAAAATGTTGTTTGTCGATTTGGCCGATGGTCGCAGCTTCGCGGTGCGGCCGTCGGGCACCGAGCCGAAAATTAAATACTATTTGTTTGGCAAGGCCGCCCCGGGCGGGGACTTGGCCAGCGCCAAGGCCCGGGTCAGCAGCGGCTTGGACAACTTATGGCAGTGGATCGAGCAGGATGCGGAGTCCAGACGCCAGCCAGCCTTGTAGCGGCGGTCAGTGACCGCCGATGTGCATGCGCGGCCCATGGGCAACGACGCTCATAGAGCAGTGCTACAGCGCATGGGCCGCGCGGCGAATTGATAGGAAGGATCTGTTTGGGGGTGCAGCCACAGCACCAACAGATAAAAGATTCTAATTGCGCTTGAATTTATCAAGCACCCAGCGACGGTGCGGCCCGTGATTGAGAATCGGGAGGCGTTCCGTGACGCATTGCTGGAGTGGTTTGCCAAGAGCGGCAAGGACTACCCGTGGCGGCGGACGCGCGATGGGTACGCGGTGCTGGTATCGGAGGTGATGTTGCAACAGACGCAGATTGCCACGGTGTTAGGAAAATCTTACTATACCCGCTTTCTAGCGAGTTTTCCGGACGTGACGGCGCTGGCGGCGGCGGCCGACGAGAGTTTGCTCAAGGCCTGGGAAGGCCTGGGATATTACCGCCGCGCCAGAATGCTGCGGGCAACCGCGCGGGCTGTCATCGCCAACCACGCCGGCCAATTCCCCCGGGAGACGGCCGAGTTGTTGGATTTGCCGGGCATCGGGCCCTACACCGCGGGAGCACTGCGGGCGTTTGCGTTCGATTTGCCGGGGGCGGTGGTGGACGGAAACGTGACGCGGGTGCTGGCACGGCTGATGAATTTCAGCGGGCCGGTGGACACTACGGCCGGTCAACGCCAGATGGCGCAATGGGCAGACGCACTGGAGGACAAGCAGCAGCCGCGCGCTTACAATTCGGCGCTCATGGAACTCGGACAGACGCTGTGCCGCCCAGGCGAGCCGGCTTGCGCTGCTTGCCCGGTGGCTAAGTTCTGCCGGGCGCAAGCCCCCGCCCGCTTGCCCGTGAAACAGCGGAAAATCCCCAGCAGCGCGGTCGACGAGCACGCCCTGTGGCTGCGCGACGCCACCGGGCGCCTGTTGCTGCATTGCGAGGACGGTCAGCGCCGCACTGGCTTGTGGAAGTTGCCGACCCGTGCAGCGGCCGAAATTGCCCATCTGCCGGTGGTGGCGGAGCAGCGATATGCCATCACCCGCTACCGGGTGCGCCTGCGGGTGCATGCCGGCGGCAATGGCAGCTTTCCTTTGGTGCCGGGCGAGGCTTGGCAGGGGCAGGACTGCGTGGCGCGACTGCCGATGCCCTCGCCCTTTCGCAAGGTGCTGACAAGATTGTTGGAAGAATCGTCAGATCGGATGTGACGCGGCGGCTAGAGTGTGGTTTATTACCCGGCGATGACGCGTGCGCTAACATACGGTTTGGTTTTGCTGGCAGGATTGCTGGCAGCGGGCTGCGTGGCACCGCTGCCGCAGGCTTCACCCGGTCAGACCACGCGCCGCCTCGTCGCCCAGCGGGTCAGCGCGGTGGTGGTGACGCGGCGCACCAGCATCGGGGACTGGCGCAACGGTCACTTCCCCAAAATGTATCAACACGAGGATGTGGATGGAGGGTCGGCCGCACCGATCACCGCCGACGGGTATTTTCTGACCGCCGACCACGTGCTGGAGCGGGTACAAGCGGGCCGCCACGCGTTTGTAATCTATCACCGCGATGGAACCCTGCTCACCGCCATGGCACGGGTCGTCTGGCGCTCGGCCAGCACCGATATGGCCTTGTTGCACGTGCCACTCAAAACGCCGTATTTTTACGAGTGGACCTCGCCCCAGCGCAACTTGCCGGCCGGCACCCGCGTCATTCACGGCGGCATTGCCACTGGCTTGCAGCCGGGCAGTGGCAAGCTCGCCACCGCGCTGGCCCCGGAGTATCGCTTCACCGGGGCACGCAAGTTTGAAATCGATATTCCCCTGCAACCCGGCGATAGCGGCGGACCGGTGGTCGATGCCCATGGTGACTTGGTCGGGATCAATTCGGCGGTGGAATTCCTCGTGCCGATGGATACCGCGTTTTTCGTGGACTCGGAAGGGACCCGCCCTAACACACGGATGATCGCGGATTTGATCAAACGCGATCGGGCGCGCAAAAGTAGTGCCAATCCGCCTGCGGAGTGATACGCTGGACGCTTCGGGCGATTGAGCCAAGCGGCTCGGCGGGTCCTCGGCAGCGCCGGGGGAGACAAGCGTACGATGAAAAGTCCAATGATGAAGCGTAGTGGGATATTGCTGGTATTGCTAGGTCTGGCACTGGTGCTACTTAGCGCTTGCCAGCCGGTGTCTGACGCCTGGGCGGCGGGCTGGACTGAGGCCGCGGCGCACGACCAAATCATGCTGGTGCGGGCGGTGCCGCCATCGTTGGGGCAGCAACGGCTGCTGAGCCAGTCCGGAGTCTATCCGGATCTTGCGGGGTTTCTGCGGACGCGGGGAATGCCGGATTTTCTCGCGGAGACCAGCACCCACAACCGGCATTTCCTCATTCTTTACTACCTGAATGCCAGGCGCGCCTATTCTTGCCGTGCCAAGGCGGCGTCAACCCGCCAGATCGAGTTCACCGGGCCGTATCGGATCACCCGCCGCGAGGACCGCTTGCTGCGCGAATTCAGGCAGCAGGCGGCGGGGCGGCTAGCTGCGGGGCCCGCGGCTAGTGGCGCGCCCTGAGGTCTGCCGCTTGTGCCAAGTGTGACAGGACGGCTTTTTGGACGTGGAGGCGGTTTTCGGCTTGTTGGAAAATCGTGCTGGCGTGGTGTTCGAGCACCTCGGCGGTGATTTCCTTGCCGCGATAGGCGGGCAGGCAGTGCAGCACGATGTGGTCGGCGGCGGCATGCTGCAGCAGCGGCGCGTTGATTTGGAAGCCGTCGAATGCGCGTTCCTTGTCGGTTTGCTCTTCCTGGCCCATTGACAGCCAGACGTCGGTGTTGATGACGTGGGCGCCTTGCGCGGCTTGCGCCGGATCGAGCGTCACGCTGACGTTGGGCGCGTCGAGCGCCGTTAGGAACTCCGCCGGCGGCAGACAGGCGGCCGGTGCCGCCACCGCCAGCTCGAAGCCCAAGCGCTTGGCCGCCCACATCCACGAGCGGGTCATGTTAGAGAATCCATCGCCGATGAAGGCGATTTTGCGACCGTCCCAGCCACCCAGCGTCTCCCTGACGGTCAGTAGATCCGCCAGGATCTGGCACGGATGCTCGTCGTCGGTGAGGGCGTTGACGGTTGGGATGTTAGAGTAGCTGGCGAAGTCGCTGACGTCTTGTTGGGCGAAGGTGCGGATGATGGCGCCGTGGACCATCCGGCCCAGTACGCGGGCGGTGTCCTTGATCGGCTCGCCGCGCCCGAGTTGGAGGTCGTTTTTCGATAAAAACATCGGGTAGCCGCCAAGTTCGCGGATGCCCACCTCAAACGAAACGCGGGTGCGCGTCGAGGATTTGGTGAAAATGAGCGCCCACGTCTGGCCGGCCAGTGGCTGCGTGCCGGGCGTGCCGCGGTGGCGTTTCAGCTCGGCGGCCAGGGCGAGCAAATCGAGGATTTCACCGGCGGCAAGCGCTTCGATGGACAGGAGATGGTTCATATTGAATGTTAGAATGTGGCCAGCACGGTGTGTATGATGGCCAGCGCCTCGTCGATCTCAGCGTCGGTCACATTGAGTGGAGGGAGCAGGCGGATGGTGTTAGGTCCGGCGGGCGGCACCAGCAGGCCTTTGTCCATCAGTTGGTCGACGACAAACAGTGCCGGGGTTCTGCCTGCGGGGGCGGGGATGCGAGCCGGATCGAGGCCGATTCCCAACAACAAGCCGAGGCCGCGCACGGCGGTGACCACGGGCAGTTGCCAGGAGCTGATGGTTTGGCGGATGCGCGCTTCCTGGCGACGGGCGTTGCCGGCGAGGTCCTGCTCGCGGATCTCCTCTAACACGGCGAGCGAGGCGGCGCACACCAGCGGGTTGCCGCCATAGGTGGAGCCGTGCGAGCCCGGGCCTAGCAAGGATGACACGGCCGTGCCGGCGGCGTCGATGGCGCGCTCGCTCAGCCAGAACGCGCCGATAGGCACGCCGCCGCCCATGCCTTTGGCCCAGGCCAAGCCGTCGGGTTGGATTTCCGGGGCGATAGCGCGCCAGGCCATGGCTTGGCCGCAGCGGCCGAAGCCGGCCTGCACTTCATCGAAGAACAGCAGGAGGTCATGGGCTTGGCAGAAGGCGGCCACGGCCCGCAGAAACTCCGGCGTCGCGACGTTAACCCCACCCTCGCCTTGGACCGGTTCTAGCAAAACCGCGGCAGTCTCGGGCCGCACGGCGTTGGTCAGGGCTTCCGGATCATTGAAGGGAAGATAGCGGAAACCCGGCAGTAGGGGGGCAAAGCCTTCCTGAATCTTGGTTTGACCGGTGGCGGCCAGCGCGCCGAGGGTGCGGCCGTGGAACGATTGCTGGAAGGTGAGCACCTCGAAACGCGGTGAGCCGTCGGGCTGCGGACGGTGATGGCCGAAGCGGCGTGCGGCCTTGATCAGGCCGTCGTTGGCCTCGGCACCGGAGTTGCCAAAGAAGACTTTGCCCGGAAGGCGGATGTGTTGCTCGTTGATTTCGCGGGCGAGGGCGGCCTGCTGCGGAATCTGGTAGAGATTAGACACATGGATGAGGGTGCCGGCCTGCTCGCGCAGTGCCGCCACCAGGCGCGGATGGCAATGGCCCAGCGAACACACCGCTATGCCAGTGCAAAAATCCAGGTAGCAGCGCTGCGCCTCATCCCACAAGCGGCAACCCTCGCCGCGCAGAGCCACCAGCGGCAAGCGCCCGTAGGTCGGCAGAACATGTTGTTCAAATGTCTCGGACGTGGTCATGGGGGAAGGACGGAGCCTAGCTGTCCGCAGCGCGTTGGCACATCAGGGCCAGGTTGGCCGGGAGGGTTGGCGCGAGGCCGGCTTACTTGCCGTCGCCCTTGCTCAGCAGGGCGGGGATGAGCATAGCCAGACCAAACAGGACGAGCACCACGCCCCAAATCAAGTTGATATTGTAATCCAGAGACTTGGCATACATGTCCGTATTGCCTTGGGTCAGCACGCCTTGGCCGACCAGGATGATGCCGAGGAGCAAGAAGAAGTAGCCGATTGGTTTGCGAAGATCGAGTCCCATGGTGGTGATGAGTTAGAGGTGGATGACGCGGGGGGTTACCAGAAGATGACGTTCAGGATCACGCAACCCACCAGCAAGATAATGCCGATGACGGATGGGCGCAGGAACCACGAGTCCTCGCGATCGACAATCTTGGGCGTGAGCGAATACACCAGGCCGGCGAGTTGCTCATCGGTCTTGGTGCGGGCAGTGACCACCGAGATACCGAGGGTGATGACGAAACAGGCGATGAAGGCGAAGCTAGCCAGCCAGAAGTTTTGCGCCATGTCACTCGGGAAGCTCAGGCAGCTAGGCAAGTCGGCGAGTGGCTTGCCCATCAGGCTCCACAGATAGCCGCCCTTGATGCCGAGGGCGTTGCCGGTGGCCGACGAGAGCGAATGGAACACTGCCGAGGTGCCAATGCCGCCGAGCAGGCCGAAGAAGGCGCCGTGGCTGGTGGTGCGTTTCCAGAACATGCCTAGCAGGAAAGTGGCGAACAGCGGCGCATTGACGAAGCCGAACACCAGTTGGATGATGTCCATGGCATTCGACCAGCGGCTCACCAGATAGGCGCAGGCAATGCTGAGCAGAATGCCCACCACGGTGATGGCGCGGCCCATCCAGGCGTAGTGTTCGTCGCTCTTGTTCTTGGCGATGTATGCCTGATAGAGGTCGTAGGTCCATACCGTGTTGAAGGCGGTGACGTTGCCGGCCATGCCGGACATGAAGGACGCAAGCAAGCCGGTGAGGGCCAGGCCGAGCAAGCCCGGCGGGCAGTATTTTTTCACCAGGGACAGGATCACGCCGTCGTAGTCATTTTCGACCACGGCCTCCTGCAGTTGGTCCTTGATTGTGTCATCGGTCAGGGTGGGCGAGGCCTTAACGAGATCGGCGACCTTTTCCGGGCTCATCTTCATCCCGGTGGCAGCACTCACACTCGCAAAGGCCGCATCGGCATCCAGCTCCGCGGCGGCTTTCACTGCCGGCAGTGCTTTGGCATATTCCGCCGCAGCCAGTGGCTTGGGCGGCAGACGATAGCCGTCTTTGGCCGTCAGAGCGAGGCCGGCGGCGATCATGCCGGGCAAAATTACCAGAATCGGAAAAATCATTTTTGGCACGGCGGCGATGAGAGGCGTGCGGCGAGCGGCGCTCATATTTTTGGCGGCCATCGCCCGTTGCACGACCAGGAAGTTGGTGCACCAGTAGCCGAAGGACAGCACAAACCCCAGCCCGAAGAGCATCGCAAACAAGTCCACCCCCATCGGATTTTGCGAGGCCCCCCCTAGCAGCGGCTTCCACGCGCTGGTCCATGCATCCGGTTGGAAGGTATGGGTATTGAGTTCCAGCGCCGCGGGATGTTGGGCAACCGTTCCTAACAATTCCTTCAGGTGCCCCCAGCCACCGACGTCCTGCAAGCCCAAATAAACAATCGGGGCGAAGCCCAACACGATCATAAAAAATTGCAGCACTTCGGTGTAGATGGCGGAAGTAAGTCCACCCTTAAGCACGTAGGCGAGCACGATGGCCGAACAGATCCACAGGCTAATATCATAGTTCCAACCGAGCAATTGGTGGAGGAGTTTTGCCAGGGCATTCATCGAGATGCCCGAGGCAAACACGGTCATCACTGCAAAGGAAATTGAATTCAGGCAACGGGTGCGCTCATCGAAGCGCATCTTGAGGTACTCCGGCACCGAGCGGGCTTTGGAGCCGTAGTAAAACGGCATCATGAACACCGCCAGGAAGATCATCGCGGGGATCGCTCCCACCCAGTAGAAATGACAGGTGGCAATGCCGTATTTGGCCCCGCTCGCAGTCATGCCTACCAACTCCAGCGCACCCAAGTTGGCCGAGAGAAAGGCCAGCCCGGTGACCCACGCCGGAATCGAGCGGCCCGATGTCAGAAAGTCCGCCGATGTCTTCATGTAACGTTTGAGCGCAAAACCAATGCCTAACACAAATATTACGTAGATCAACAGAATGGAGTAATCCACCGGCGCCAGATTGACGGCATTGGCCAACAACCACGTGCAATTTGCAGGTACGAACGAAGTCATGCGGAGGAGGCTGCGGGGCTTTTGCCGGCTCGTCAATCAAAAGTAGTCGGCAATTGGCCCAGCGCTCAGCGGGGGAGCGTCTTGGTGTCGGCACGCCAGCCCGCGCCGAGGGCCTTGATGAGCGCGACGCTGGCAGCCACGCGGTTGGCGCTCAATTGGACGACGGTCACCTCATGGGACAGCGCCGAGCTCTGGGCGATGGCCACCTCCAGATAGGTTAGGACGCCACCCTGGTAGCGGGTGTTGGAGATTTCCAGGGTGCGGCGCGCGGCTTGGAGCGCGGCGGTTTCCGCGGTGAGTTGTTGGGTCAACAGGCGCTGGGCGGCTAATTGGTCCTCGACGTCCTGGAATGCGCCTAACACGGTTTGGCGGTAGTTGGCCACCGTGGCCTCGTAGTTGGCCCGCGCGACGGCGAGGTTGGCGGTGTTGCGGCCACCGGTAAACAGCGGCAAATTCAGCGCCGGACCCACCGACCACAGGCGGCTCGACCCGTTGAAGAGCCGGCTGGCATCGGTGGCTTGGAAACCACCATTGCCGTTGAGCGTGACGCGTGGATAGAACGCCGCGCTCGCCACTCCCACTGCCGCATTGGCGGCCGCCATGCGGCGTTCGGCCGCGGTCACGTCGGGCCGATTTTCCAACAATTCGCTGGGCACCCCGGCCGGGATGGCGGGCACGCTTGGCGGGGATTCTGTGGCGGGTTTGACGCTGCAGCTGGTGGCCGCTTGGCCGCAGAGGGTGGCCAGCGCATGTAGCAACTTAGCGCGTTGCAAGATGACTGCGGGCACTTGGGCTTCGGTCGACTTGAGTTGGGTCTCGGCGAGCGACACGTCGTAGTCGGTGGCGATGCCGCCGGCGCGGCGGGTCTGCGTGAGATCGAGCGATTTCTGATAGGTTCTGCTGGTTTCTTCCAACAGATTGCGCTGTGCCTCGAGGGCCCGCAGCGTGATATAGTCAATGGCCACTTCCGCCTGTACGGCGAGTTTGGCGGATTGCAGGTCGTCGCCCGAGGCGCCCAGGTTGGCACGGGTGGCTTCAACTTCGCGGCGGACGCGGCCCCAAAAATCGAGTTCCCAACTGGCATCCAGTGGGACGCTGAACGAGTTGAAGGTGCTGCCATGGCCGCCGCTCAAGCTGCCATTTGTGTGTTGGCGGGTGATCGCCGTTGCGGTGGAGAGTTGTGGGAAGGCATCCGCGCGGGCCACGTTTACCAAGGCGCGGGCCTGTTGAAAATTGGCGTAGGCGGCGGCGAGTTGTTGATTGTTGGAGCCAGCCAGGCCTTCGAGGCGGTCCAACTCGGCGTCGTGATAGATGTTCCACCAATTGCCGCGCGGCAGGTGCACCGAGGGCTGCGCCGTTTTCCACTTGCCGGGCTTGCTGGCGCTGCTGCCATCATAGGCCGCCGGCATCGCGGCTCTGGCGAGGGCGGCGGGCCGCTGGTAGTCAGGCCCGACGTTGCAGCCGGTGACCAGCAGGGCGGCGCACGCCATGTTGGAAATGGTTGTTAGTTTGTTGTGCGCGGGAATTAGCATGGGAAGGACTTGATGGTTAAAAAAATGGCTGTCATCTCATCATATAGAAGAGAAATGAACCGCAGATAAACGCAGATTCACGCAGATAATAACAGAGTTGTGTCGATTGATAGTCTCACTATAGGGATAGGAGAAGATTCCGCTCCAACTTCGTGAAATTAATTTCCATCTGCGTTCATCTGCATTCATCTGCGGTAAATCTTCAAGTTAGTCGGGAGGATCATCAACTCGTGCTGGGTTGGAGGTGCTTGCCGGCTGGACGGCGGCGCCAGGCTTTGTAGCGTTGGCCGAGGCTTTCGAAGGCCAGATAGATCACCGGGGTGGTGTAAAGCGTGAGGGTTTGCGAGAGCAGCAAGCCGCCGACCACCGCAATACCCAGCGGTTGGCGCAACTCCGAACCGGTGCCCATCCCGATGGCCAGCGGAATGGCACCAAACAGCGCGGCCAGGGTGGTCATCATGATCGGCCGGAAGCGGATCACGCAGGCCTTGTAGATGGCGTCGCGCGGGCTGAGGCCATCCTGGCGCTCGGCGTCCAGCGCGAAGTCGATCATCATGATGGCATTTTTCTTGACGATGCCCATCAACAAAATGATGCCGATGAAGGAAATGAGCGATAGATCGACGCCGGTGGCCATCAGTGCGAACAGGGCGCCGACGCCGGCGGAGGGCAGCGTGGAGATGATGGTGAGCGGATGGATCAGGCTTTCGTAAAGAATGCCTAGGACCACATAGACGGCGATGAGCGCGGCGGCGATGAGCAGCGGCATATTGGTCATCGAGGCGCGGAACACTTGCGCGGTGCCTTGGAAGCTGCCTTGCACGCTCGAGGGCATTTGCAGATCCTGCACGGTCTTATCGACAAGCTCGGTCGCCTGGCCCAGCGCCACTCCCGGCGCAAGGTTGAACGATACGGTCACCGCCGGAAACTGTCCTTGGTGATTGACTGATAGAAACGTGTTCTCAGTTTTGAAGCGGGCCACACTCGAGAGCGGCACCTGCACGCCGTTGCTCGAACGCACGTATATCTGGTCGAGCGATGACGGATCGCGCAGGAAAGCGGGCTCCAACTCGAGGATGACGTGGTGCTGGTTGTATTGCTGATACATGGTGGAAACCTGCCGCTGGCCAAACGCATCATAGAGCGTGTTGTCGATGGAAAGCGGCGATAGGCCCAGCCGCGAGGCCGCGTCGCGGTCGATGACCACGGTGGTTTGCAGGCCGCGCGTTTGTTGGTCGCTGCTCACGTCGCGCAGTTCGGGCACGCGGCGGAGGTTTTCCACCAACAGCGTGGACCAGCGGTTAAGTTCAGTTAGATCGGCGGCTTGCAAAGCATACTGGAACTGCGCGCGGCTCATCCGTCCGCCAACACGGATGTCTTGGGACGCTTGCAAAAACAAGTTGATGCCAACGACCTTGCCGAGTTTGCCGCGCAAGCGGGCGATGACCTGATCGGCGCTGACTTTGCGTTCGGCCAGGGGTTTGAGGGTGATGAACATGCGGCCGTTG
>WBXD01000054.1 GCA_008932935.1 Verrucomicrobiota bacterium | reverse complement strand
GCGGAAAACCTTGTCAAAACCACCCCAAAGAAGCAAAACCAACCCAAGCGCCGGGTGTCATGAATCCTGGCGCAACGACTTAACCCCTCCGGTGTCATTTATCATTGGCGCAATACGGTCACCCTGTAATGCCAAGCCCTGCGCATTCTCCATGCATGGCAGCCACAGGCTTGCGCCGCGAGACGCGGCACCCATGTGGAGCGGGCATCCTGCGCGCCGCCGCCAATTTGCGATGGACCAATGGCGGCACTCGAGCCCATGCTGGGGGCATGCCGACGCGCAAAGGATGGATTCGATTGGCTGGAGCCATCAGCAGCGGCTTGCTGGTGGCCGGACTGTTTCCGCCGTTGCATGTTGCGGGTCTGGCATGGCTGGCGCTGCTGCCGCTGTTGCCGGTGCTGTGGTCGTTGGAGGGAAAACGCGCGGGCTGGCGAGGGTTTGGCCTGGCATGGCTGGCTGGCAGCGTGAGCAGCGGCGTGCAATTTGGCTGGCTAGGTGAGGTGTCATGGCTGGCGGCGGTATTGTTGCCGCTGTATCTGGGGGTTTTCTGGGGCTTGTTTGGGGCCTTTGCCGCCACCCTGGGCAATCCCTGGCATACACATCGCGCTGCGGCGCTGCTCAGACCCCATCACACGCGACGCCATCGCCTGGTCGCCGCGGTTCTGCCCACCGTGCCCGGATCCCCACGCTTGAGCTTGCGCAGCGCCTTTTGCCACGGTGCCATCTGGGCCGGGCTCGAGTGGCTGCGCAGTTGGCTGTTGAGCGGCTTCGGCTGGAACCCGCTGGGCGTGGCATTCCACGACAGTCTGCTGCTGGCACAGGCGGCGGATTTATTAGGCTCGATTGGCCTTTCGCTGCTGCTGGTGTTTTGTCAGGCGGTGGTGGTGCAGGCCGCCGGCCGCTTGCTAACACCCCCCCCCGCGCCCCAACGCCGCCAGTGGTGGGACGTGGCTACCGCCGCCCTGGTCGTGGCGCTGGTCTTAGTCTACGGAACCGCGCGGCTACAAAGCGAAGGCCACCGAAAGTCGGTTAGGATTAGGGCGTTGCTGGTGCAACTCGACGTCCCGCAGGATGCCGCCGCAGTGCTGTGGGATGACCTCAAAATCGCCAGCGCCTACGAGGACGACACCTTGGCCGCGCTGGCGGCGATCAAACAAGCCGATGATCTAACTGAAGATCCGGAGGCCCGGCGCTGGCCCGACTGGGTGCTGTGGCCGGAAAGCGCCCTGGGTGGGCAGCTTCTGCGCACGGCTGACGGTAGCTGGGGGGCTTGGCAGCAAAGCCTCGACACCATCGCCCAAGCCCGCACGGCCGGGCCATTTACGCTCGTATGCGGGAGCAACGAATTGGAGGCGCAGCGCACAGGCGAGCAATTGATGCCGAAGCCCGGTGGTCACATGTATAACTCGCTGGTGGTGATCTCACCGAGCGATGAATTGCAGACGTTCCGCAAACACCACCTGGTGATTTTCGGCGAAACCATCCCGTTTGTGGAATCCCTGCCGTTTCTCAAACAAATCTACGCGCAGCAATCCGGCACCGAGTACAACGGCTCGTTCAGCCCGGGCGATTCGTTCGAACCGCTGACCCTCAACGCCGGCGGCCACCCCATCGGCGCCATCCCCAGTGTGTGCTTTGAAGACACGGTCCCGAGGCTCGTCCGCCTGTTCGCCCGGCCCGGCCCGCAAGTGATCCTCAACGTCACCAATGACGGCTGGTTCAAACACTCCGCCGCCGCTGCCCAACATTTTGCCAATGCCCGCTTCCGCTCTATCGAATTGCGCCGCCCCATGCTGCGCTGCGCCAATACCGGCATCAGCGCCGCCCTCTCCACCTGCGGCTCCACCGCCCACCCCGACACCGGCGCCCCCCAGGTCCTAACCAACACGGCCGGCAGCCACTTCACTCGCGGCACGCTTCTCACCGAACTGGACGTGCCGCTCGAACCGGCCACCACCCTCTACGCGCTCATCGGCGATGGCGGCGTCATCCTCCTCGCCGTGCTGGCATTGGCCATGACCCTGCTCACCCGGCCACGTCCAACGCCATAACCTCCCTAATAACTGGGCCCGGCCGCGGCCACGATGGAGAGGCCCCTCACGTAGGCGTTGGTTTTCAGGTTTGGCGTCTGCGCATGGGTGATGTGGCGGCCTTGAATCCGCAAGTTCTCGATGCGCACGTCTTCGATCAGGTGGGTGGCGTCGCACCCGGTCAGCTTCAGCATCGGGACAGTCGTGCCTGTGACGATGATGTCTTTGAACGTCAAGCCCTTGATGTGCCCCCGCGTCGTGTCGTGCCCCCACATATCCGCCCCGATCCAGCAGTTAACCAGAGTGTTGCGGCAGTCCTCCACCCGGATGTCCTCAAAGCGAATGTTGGTCATCGTCCCCGAGTCGGAAACCAGAACCGCAAGCGCAGCGCAGTCGCCGCCGCCCGAGAAATCGTGGATGATGTCGCAGTTTTTGAAAATGACGTTAGATATATTGCTGCGCGTCTCGGAGGTGATACCGAGACCTCGAGCGCGGTCGTTCCAGACGACGCAACGGCGCACGACGATATGCTTCGACTCCATTGCTGGTGGCGACGAGAGCGTTTTCACGCAGACCTCGTCATCGTTGTTTCGGAGGAAGCAGTCCTCGACGAGGACGTCCTGGCTGTTACAGATGTCGATTCCATCGCTGTTCTCGCGGGCGCAGATCTGCTTCACGTTGCGGACGACGACGTTCTTAGATGTGTGCATCGCTACGCACCACGCTGGAGCGTCGAGGATGACAATTCCCTCGACGAGAATGTCCGAAGAGCCGCCGAACCACATCGCCGTCCGGGCGTGCCAAGGCAGCAGTGACATGTCGAGGACGCCGCGGCCGCGGAACTGCACATTTTTCGCCCCGGTTGTCTCTAGCAAGGTGGCCCAGACCTTGTTGCCCTTCCAGTTCTTCTCCTGCGTCGGCTTCTCGTCGGGCGCAATCTTCGCCCGCAGGATCGCACCGCCGGCGAGATAAACCGTCTGGCCGCTCTTCGGGCGGAGCGTCGTCACCTCGTGCACGCCCGGCCCGAAGTAGATTACGTCCTTGCTGGCTGGATCGGGCCGGTCGGTCTCGGGTGGGTTGGCGAAGAGATGCAGAGGGCGTTGAATGTTTCCATTCAGTTCGATGGTCAAATTCACGGGCCTGCGGAGCGTGAAGGAGATGCTATGCCCGGTCACCGTCGGTTGAATCGCATAAGAGGTGGGGAGAATCTTGACGGTGCCGAGCAATTGCGTGCTGGTGACCGTGACGGTAACCGCCCCGGAGAAGTCAAAGTACGCGAATGAGGCGGGGCCCCCACGCAAGACGGGCGCAGTGTAGACGAAAACCGGCTTGCCACCAGCCTCGACCTTGTAGTCATCCGACGCCATTTCGCCCAGCGGGGCGGGGTATGCGACAACAACATCTCCGGCAAGAGACAAACCCGCCGCGAGCCAGAGGAATATCACCATCGGCACCAGCGCAATCAGGGGCAGGGCGCCCCCACCCCGCTCATCGAGGCCCAGTCGTGTTCCGGGTTGCCTGGTTGCGTTCAAGCGTTGTGATTGCCGCCGTTGGTGCCGGCCAGCCGGCGGAAATGGATTTGGCCGACGCGGTGGCCGTCGGTGCTGGTGACTTTGGCCTCGTGGCCGCGGATGATGATCGCTTCACCCACTTCCGGGAACCGGCCGAGTTGTTGGGTGATGTAGCCGCCGACGGTGGTTACCTCGCCGCTTTCCAGATAGAGGTCCTCATCGTAGTCGGCCAACTCGTTGAGAGTGGTGGTGCCGGCGGTGACGAATTCGTCGGGGTTGATGCGGGTGAAGGCGGAGAGTTCGTTGTCGAACTCATCTTGGATATCGCCGACCAACTCCTCGATCACATTGTCGAGGAAGACGACCCCGGAGGCATGCCCGAACTCATCAGCCACCAATGCCAGCGAGGTTTTTTCCTTGAGGAAAAACTTCAGCAACACGTCCAGTGGCATGGTTTCGGGCACCACTTTCAGGTCGCGCTTGATGACCATGATGTCGGGTTTGGGCTCGCCTACCAGTTTGAGCAAATCCTTCACGTGAATGAAGCCGATGGCGTGGTCGAGGTGGCCCTGGACTAGCGGGAAGCGCGTATGCTTGGTGTTGCGCACCAAGTCGAGCGTGGCGTCGAAAGCGACCCCGGCATCGACGACGACCACTTCGCTGCGATGGGTCATCACATCGCGCACCCATACTTCGTTGAGTTCGAGGGCGTTTTCCAGAATCTCGCGTTCGGTCTCGGTCACTTCCTGCGATCGCTCGCTTTCGGCCACCAACAGCGCCAACTCTTGGCCGCTGAGCGCTTGGTCGTGTTCGGTGGCCGGTTCAATGCGGAAAATCACCCGGGCCAACCAGTTGGAGGTGCCGCTGAGTGCACGGATGGGCACGCTACACAACTTGTAGAACAAGCGCATCGGCCGCGCCAGCATCAGCGTGGTGGCCAACGCGCGGCGGATGGCTATCATCTTGGGCAATTGCTCGCCGATGACCACATGCAGCATGGTGAACGAGCCGATCGCCAGCACCCACGACAAGCCCGCAACTAGGCCAGGCGGGAACCTCGGAATCTGCTGCATGAGCGGTCCCACCAGTTTTTCGATGAACGGCTCACCCAATGCGCCGAGGGCCAACGAGGCGACGGTGATGCCGAGTTGGGCGGCAGACAGATACGGGTTGATGTCATCGACGATTTTGCGGGCAGCGCGAGCGCCGCTGGATTTCTCCTTGTCCTCCGCCTCGATCTGGCTGGGGCGCACCTTCACAAAGGCAAATTCCGCCGCCACAAACACAGCGTTGAGGATCAGAAAGAACACGATCCCGCTCACATACAGCAGCCACTCGCTGGCCGTCGGCCATTGATAGGTACTCTCGCTCGTCGTCGCCAGCCACATGATACCAAGACCGTTCATAGCATCAGAGTTTTTCGTACACCCCTTGATCGCGCTTTTCCAGCACCGTGAAGCCCGCCTTCTTCGCGTCGCTCACCGACAGCGGCTTGGTGATGCTGGGCGTGTTGATCCGCGACACGAGCTTTTTCACCGGATGTTTGCACATCGGGCACACCACCAAGGGTGCCCGGTCCGCGGGCCGTCGAAGCTCAAATCCGCGCGCACAAATGCGGCACGAATGCTCACGATCATCCGGGGTTGCGGCAACGTATTCGTAGATGGGCATTGCAAGGACGCGGAGCCGGGAGGATGCCATCCCGCGCCAAAAACCAAACCAGCGGCAGTTTACCAGCTGGACTTGGTCACGCCGGGGATCATGCCGGCAGAGGCCAGTTCGCGGAAACTGATACGGGAAAGACGGAATCGGCGCAGGAATGCACGACGGCGTCCGGTGACCGCACAACGGTTCACCACACGGGTCGGGCTCGCATCACGCGGCAACTGGGACAGACCGATATAGTCCTTCGCCAGCTTGAGCTTCTGTCGAAGCTCACTGAATTTTTCAACCGTTCTCTTTTTGCGCTCGTTGCGTGCGATCCAACTTTTCTTAGCCATAATTTGGGAAGCGGTAGATAACTGATGCCCATGACGATGCAAGCCCAAAATGGCAATTTCTGCAAAATTTCCGCCAAACCACCCGATTTTCCAAAAATTTCCCGCTATTCAGCCTAAAAAGACGCAAGAAAAGAGCCGCGAGGAAGCGCCACGCTGTCTTATCTTATCTTGAGTCTTGCAGCAACTCCGCAATGCGCCCCAAAATCTCCTCCACCGGCGCCAAGCGACCTAAACCCTCATATCCACAGGCCAAATCCCCCTCCGCCGGACCGACAATGCGGCAGCCATCGGCCACCAAGCGGGCTAGGTTGCGCTGGGTGGCCGGATGCAGCCACATTTTCCCATTCATCGCCGGCGCCAGCAGCACCGGCGTGTGCCGTGACATAGCGAGGTAGATCGACGCCAGCGGATCGGGTGCCAGGCCGTTGGCGAAGTTTCCCAGCACATTCGCCGTCGCCGGGGCCACCACCAACAAATCCGCGCGGTCTGCCAAGTCAATATGGCTCGGTTTCCATGTTTGCTGCTCGTCGCCGGTCGCTACCAGCACCGCTTGCCGCGTGAGCGTCTGCAGGGTCAGCGGCGTGATAAAATCGGCCCCAGCTCGCGTCAGCACGGCATGCACCTCGTGCCCCTGCTTGACCAGTTGCGATGCCAAGTCCGCGGCTTTGTAAGCCGCTATCGATCCGGTGATGCCCAGCACTATCGTCATGCCCGCAATGTGCGCCCCCGCCGCCTACCGTGCAAGCCTCGATCGACACGCAGTTCGCGCTGGCGCAGCCACAGGAAGATCATTACATGGTGACAGATAAAAGAAGAGGGCGATAAACGGCGACTCCTGCAATTTTCATGGACGAACCCCGGTGATTTTTATGTGGTCGGTGGTTGACTCGGCGGGCAAACCGCCCGATACCTGCGGCAACTTATGGCCCCATCCCCCACCCCCCCCATGGAAGACGTCATCATCATCGGCACCGGTTGCGCGGGTTACACCGCAGCCATTTATACCGCCCGCGCTAACCTCAGCCCGCTGATGCTCTCCGGCACCCAGCCCGGCGGCCAACTCACCACCACCACCGAGGTGGAGAATTTTCCGGGTCACCCGGAGGGGATCATGGGACCGGACTTGATGATGAAAATGCAAGCGCAGGCGGAGAAATTCGGGGCCCGCATCAGCTGGGCCAATGTCGAGGCGGTGAGTCGTTGCGCCGACGGCAGTTTTCTGGTGAGTTCCGGCGGCGAATCCCACGCGACCAAAACCGTCATCGTCGCCACCGGCGCCGCGCCGCGCCACCTCGGCCTGCCTGACGAAAAGTCGCTCATCGGCCACGGCCTCACCTCCTGCGCCACTTGCGACGGTGCGTTCTATCGCAATGTGCCGGTCTGCGTGATCGGCGGCGGCGACAGCGCCTGCGAAGAGGCCGGGTTCCTCACGCGTTTTGCGAGCACGGTGTATCTAATTCACCGCCGCGACACGCTGCGGGCCTCCAAGATCATGGTGGATCGCACCCTAGCCAACCCGAAAATCGTGCCGGTGTGGAATTCCACGGTGAGCGCCTATCTAACCGACGAGCAGGGCGAGATACGGGCGGTGACGCTCACCAATCTACAAGACGGCACAACCAGCGAACTGGCGGTGAATTGCGTGTTCGTGGCGATCGGCCATGTGCCTAACAGCGGTTTTCTGGACGACCTGGTAGACAAGGATGAGAATGGCTACATCCTACAGCAGCCTGGCCGCACCGCGACCAAGACCCCCGGCCTGTTCGCCGCGGGCGACGTGGCAGATCATTTCTATCGGCAGGCGATCACCGCCGCCGGCCAAGGCTGTGCGGCGGCGCTGGAGGCCGAGCGCTACCTCAGCGAGCACGCGTCGTGAGGTGCCGGCCAACCGCCAATGAACCCGCATGGTAGCGGCGCGTCTATGACCGCCGCTGCCCTGAAGCGCCAATTAATCCTCGTATTCGGCAAGCGCCATTGCATGCGCAGCGCGCAACGACGGGTATTGCCCTAAAAAGGATAATGAAAATGGTTACAGTGCCGTTTTTTTACCACAACTGAGCGAAGCGAGATAACCTAACTGACTGCCTTTCTAGGATTACTCCTCGGGGGCAGCTGCCTCGGAGTCGGAGTCGGAGTCGGGGGCGGGGGCGGGGGCGGGGACTGCGGGCAGTGGGAGGATGAGTGCGTCGCCGGCACCGCCGGCACCGAGTTGGAGGCGCAGGCCGTCGCCATTGTTATCGATGTTGAGTTTTTCGAGGCGCGCACGCACGGCGGGTGGGGCGGCGGCCTTGTCTTGCTCGGTATCCCAAGGCCCGTTCCACGTCACTTGGTTGGCCTTGTTGCGGAGGGTGGCTTCCTTGCCGCCATCGGCGGATTTCAGCTCGATGCTGCCCTGCCCATCGATCATGCGGATGATCGCGCCTCCTTGAACCTGCACGCCGCCGGGTGCCTGCAAGCCATTTTTCAAGGCATCGGCCAGGTGTTTTTGTATTTCTTTCATCGCGTCGCCCATTTGCGGCAGGTCGTTGCCGGGGATGGCCTGGGGGATAACGGCACCGTTCTGCATGGCACGCAGTTGGCGCCCGATGGCATCGCGGATGCGCTTGGCCTGCTCCTGCGGCATGCCGTCGAGCATCAGCGTATCCAATTCCTGCGGCACGGCGGCCACGCCGCCGCCATCGGGGCGAGCGGCCAGGGTGATGGATTTGCTGGCGGCCTGGCCTTGGTGAATGAGTTCGACCGTGATTTCATCCCCCGTGCGGCGACTTTGAATCTGTTTGACGAGGTCGGCATGTGAGCCGACCGCTTGGCCGGCGATGCGGGTGATGACATCGTATTGGGCTAGGCCGGCCTTGGCCCCGGGGCCATCCGGATCAAGCGAGCGGATGACAATACCTGCACCGGCTTTGAGGCCGAGATGGGCGGCAAGCACTTCGGGCACATCCCCGCTGCCAATGCCCAAATAGGGGGAGGCTTTGACGACCTCGGCGGGGGTGGCGGCGGCGTTGGGCGGCGGCGGGGTGTTGTCGGCGGGAGGCTCGATGGCCACGACCGGAGGTGCCAGCAGGGTGGCGATGGCAACGGGAACAAGCCCGTACAGATTAATTTGCATGGCGTTCATACTAGAAACATAGTAGATCCACAGAGGGTCTGAAAAACCACCTCAGTCGATTTTTTCCGGGACGAGGATATATTCGACGCGAGGGGTTTCGTACTCGATTTGTTTGCCCTCGGGATTGACGAGGGTGACACGGTCCCAATAGATGACTTTGACGACGCGCTGGGCTTGGTTTTGTTCTTGCCAGAGGACGCCCACGTCGCTGGCTTGGCTTAGACTGGTATTGAAGGCGGCAGGCACGAAATTCTGGCTGGCCGGAGCCGCGGGCGCCGTAGTGGCCAATGATGTCGGCGGCGGATGGGACGCGGGTGCGGCGGCGGTGGGGCGAGCGCCCTGGTTTGGGAGGAACAAGGCGGCGGCAGCCCCGAGCATGGCGACGGCCGCGGCAGCGACCCACATCGGCCGATGGCTGCGGTGATGGAGCCCGCCAGCCGCTGGGCTCTGCGGAAAGGCAACAATGCGCGAGCCCTCGGCGGCGGCGCTGGCCGTGAGGGCGGCCTCCAAGGCTGCCATCAGCGCGGGCGGAATGGCCGCGGCACGGCTGCCGCGCAGGGAAGTTTCCAACGCTACCTCGGCCGGGCTCGAGGTGGTCAGCCCCCCCGTGGCACCCGCCTCCAGCCGCGCCAACAACCCCCTGTCGAGGACTGCGGGACGCAGACCCGCGAGGGCGGCTTCGAGAGCTTGGAAATCGTCGGACATACAGGGAAAATCAGATGGAGAGGTCGCCGCGGCGGCGGGCAGCACCGAGTTGGCGTTTGAGCGCTTCAAGACCATAGCGATACCGGGAAGCGGCTGTGTTTTGAGAAATGTCCAGAATTTCGCCGATTTCCGCAAACGTCCGCTCACCCCAGATTTTCATGACGATCACTTCGGCGAATTTCGGCGGCAATTCCTTGAGGCTGGCTTCAAGCTGCTTGCGGGTTTCGTCGCCCGAGGAATCCGTTTCAAACCACGGGTGGAACGCCTCCGCCAGATCGGCTTGCTGGTCGGCGGTGACGCTGTCCTCGCGGCGCTTGCGGCGGTCATCGCGGCGGCTCAGGTCGATGGCGAGGCGGCGGATAGCGGTGTAAAGGTAGGGCATCCAGAATTCGCTGCCGCCGACGAACTCGCCGGAGTGGAGTTTTTCGACGAGTTTGATGATGGCGTCTTGCAGGACGTCCTGGGCATCCTCGTGGGAGCGGGTTTGCTGGCGCGCAAAGAGCAGCAGCTTGGGCCCTTGGGCCGCCAGCCAGTCATGCCAAGCCGCCGAAGTGGGGATGACGCCGGCAGCGGTGGGCGCGGGAGGAATGTTAGGCGGGTCCTGCATAAGACGGCGGGGTGGCGGGGAAAAGTGGCAATACCGTATGGACCGACAGCCGGCTGCCGCGCTGGCACACGGCCATGGCAGCGAGCGGCGGATCGGCTTTGAGCTCGCAGTGGGACATGCCAAAAACACAAGCTCATCACCCGACGAGATTCAAGCCTGAAGACTCGGTGGACCAAGAAAAGGCGGGGGTCGCGCGGGCGGCGGATTGGCTTTCAGAACTCAGTGTTCGACCTCAATAAAGTCACTCTGTATTTCTTGACTGGCATCCGATCATTCCTAACATCACCCCGCCGTAAAAACACCAATTCCCATCCTCTTTTCAATCGCGCTGCTAGCAGCCTCCCCTGCCAATGCCCAAGAGACGGCCGGATTAGTTTCGGCACCCGACCGCCCGGCTGACGCGGTCACCGAGCCGGAAACGAATCCCGGTCTGCCCAGATGACTTTGCCGATGGCAAAGACGCCACGCTCTACATCGCGTTGCTGACTTCTGAGCGCGTGGCGGGGTGGCTGTGAAAGGCCGAATTGATACCGAGTAAGCGTGGTTCATAGCACGGTATGAAGATTCTGGCGGACCGGATGCATAGCGGTCATAGTGGCGGTAGCTATGACCGCTGTGAGTTCACGCCACTTGACGCAGGGCACTGCGTTCATCTGCGGTTCATCTGTCCCATTTTTGTGTCAAAGCGGACCGTGTGGGGTGGGGACGAGCGGCGGCGGGGCAGCTTGTGAACCGGCGCCATCCCAGCCACCCAGCTGGCAGACGCGGGCAAAATGACTGGCGCTCACCGGGTTGATCGAGAGCCGACTGCCACGCTGGCACACCGCCATGGCGGCCAGCGTCGGATCGGCTTTGAGTTCGGTGAGCGTGAGCATGCGCGGCAAGGTAGCCACATACTCGAAGTCCACCAGCCACCAGCGCGGGGCGCTGGCCTTGGCTTTCGCGTCGAAGTACTCACCGGCCGGATCAAACTGGGTGGGATCAGGCCGTGGCGGGCCGGCGACGCGGGCGACGCCGACGATACCTGGCGGTTTGGCATTGGAATGATAGAACAGGGCCAGTTCGCCGGGTTGCATATCCTTCCACATGAAATTGCGGGCCTGATAGTTGCGCACGCCGCTCCATGGTTCGCAGCGGACCCGGGCGAGGTCGGCAATGCCAAATACCTCGGGTTCGGATTTAATCAACCAGTGGGACATGCCAAAAACACAAGCCCATCACCCGCCAAGACTCAAGCCTGAAGACTTGCCCGGGCAAGAAAAGACAGGAGAGCGACCCGTGGATTGGCTTTGACCAACGGCAAATTAGCATTAGGCTGCAGCCCACTGCCAAGCTCTTCCTAACATGTCCGACCCACTCTTCACTCCGCTCCAAGCGGGCGCCTTGCTGCTGCCCAACCGCCTCGTCATGGCGCCGCTGACCCGCTGCCGGGCTTCCGCCGGACGCGTGCCCAATGCGCTGATGGCGGAGTACTATGCGCAGCGCAGTAGCTTCGGCCTAATTTTATCGGAGGCCACGTCGATCTCGCCGCAGGGTGTCGGCTACCCGAACACGCCCGGCATTTGGTCGGCCGCGCAAGTCGCCGGCTGGCAGTTGGTCACCGCGGCGGTGCATCAGGCGGGCGGGCAGATATTGCTGCAACTCTGGCACGTCGGGCGCATCTCCGATCCGTTCTATCTGGATGGCGCGCTGCCGGTGGCTCCCAGCGCGATCGCCCCGGCCGGGCAGGTGAGCCTGCTGCGGCCAGCCAAGGAGTTTGTCACGCCGCGCGCCTTGGAAACCGCGGAAATTGCCGGCATCGTCGAGGACTACCGCCGCGCCGCCGAAAACGCCCGGGCCGCCGGGTTTGATGGCGTCGAGATCCATGCGGCCAACGGCTACCTCATCGACCAATTCCTCCAAGACTCAAGTAACCAACGCTGCGATGCCTACGGCGGCACCCTTGAAAACCGCGCCCGCTTCCTGCTGGAAGTCACCGACGCCGTGGTCTCAGTGTGGGGCGCGGAGCGGGTGGGCGTGCACCTGGCACCCCGTGGCGACGCCCATGACATGGGAGATTCTAACATTTCCGGCGTGTTCCATCACGCCGCCCGCGAACTCGGCAAGCGCCAACTCGCGTTCCTCTGCGCCCGCGAATCCCACGCTCAGCCGCCACTCGGGCCCTCGCTCAAACAAGCTTTCGGCGGCGTGTTCATCGCCAACGAAAATTTCACCGCCGAGAGCGCCCGCGAGGTGCTGCGCAGCGGCACGGCCGATGCCGTCGCCTTCGGCAAGGCCGCCATCGCCAATCCCGACCTCGTCGCACGCCTACGCAGCGGCGCAACGCTCAACCCACCAGATACGGCGACCTTTTACGGCGACGGGCCGGCGGGTTACACCGACTATCCGTTTCTAACGAGCCAGGACGGCTGAGAAGACTCAAGAAAGCAAGATTCAAGACGCGAGAGAAGAGCAGATGCAGAAGCGCTTCGCTCTCTTCTCTTGTCTTGGGTCTTGCAGTTTTGCGTCTGAGGCTCATTGCTTGCGCAACCAGCCGAGGATCCGTGGATTGGCCAGCTGCCACTGGTCACCAGTGCGTTCGAGCCCGACGACCACCCGCGACGGTGCCGCGGGCCCCGGATTCTGTTGGATGAGGGTCAGCTCCGCGTCGCCAACCTCACAGACGATGGCGACATGGCCGTAACAGTTGCTTGCGGTGCCAGCCATTACCACCAAGTCGTCAACCCGCGGTTTGCTGCTTGATGGGTTCGTGTACTGCGTCAGGTCGCGCGGTGCATTGCGCGCACCATCCTCGAGCGCCGAATCGAAAAAATCCTTGGCGTTGCCATAACTGTCGGGCATCGCGTGGTGCAAGTGCTCATAGTAATAGCGCTTCACGAATTCCACGCATTGGTATTTCAACCCCAGATTGTAGCCGTCCGCTGCCAAGTGACGGCCGTTGGTAGTGCTCACGCTGCCGTTATAGTAGACCGCGACGTCGTTGTAACTGTCGATGCGGCGGCCCCAGCCCGGGTCCACAGCCACCGGTGGACGACGGGAAAACTGCCACCCGACCCATGCCGCCGCAACCAGGCAGGCGCCGATGCCGCAAAGTCCGAGCCATTTCTTCATGATGTCGCCGCCCCTCGTCCATCGGCCAGTCGTGCCGCCCGCACGCCTTGCCGCCTCATGGTTTCGCCGATGTCTTGCTGCGTCGTTGTGGTCATGTCTCCAAGTGCATCTTCCGCTGCCCAAGCCTAGCGGCCCGCCAGCTGCAGGCAAGCCCCGGCTTGCCAATCTGCAAAACCCCCGCCGCCTGCCCCGCAGCGCGAGCGGCGCGCCCCATACGGCCTGCTTGGCAGGACGACGGGTTTCCAGCCTGTCGTTTCATGCACGGACATGCGGGACGCGTTGTTGTTTTCTCCACAGGCAGCGTGCCGGTTTTTCCCTCAGAGTGCCCTGAACTCACAGTGCCTGGCGGACCCAAATAGCCGCTCCTTGCTCCCAGTCGGGATCCACCGCGCCTGGCCTAGACCTGCGGGCCCTTGCATTTCCCCTCATCCGGGTCTTGACACCCGCGTCCCACAGCCTTAATCCTTCGCTCACGCCAGCGCGTACGGCGGGGTAGCCAACCGGTAAGGCAGTGGTTTGCAAAACCACCATTAATGGGTTCGATTCCCATCCCCGCCTCCACTTCTTCCCTTGTAGATAAAGGGTTTGCGGCGAACCGGAGCAGTTAGTAAAATGCGCCGGAATGCGCCCAAAAGCGCCGGAATGAGGCCGAAACGCGATAAAAAGAGATAATAAGCGACACTTTTCGCCCCCGCATTACGGCTAACGGATAGGCGTTTCTGGCCATTCCCCCACCACTGCGGTCACTCCCGGCCGCCACCCTCTCATCCGTGCGGGCGGGCCACGTTATCGCATCGCCGCGATAATCTTCACCGCTCAGGCTCTGCCTTGTCTGCTGATGCTGGTCAGCACGGGGGGTACACGCCCTTTGCGCGGCGGTCAGCCAACGCTCTGTCCAGTCACATCAACCGCCTGAGAGGTGGCGATTGCTGGGGCACCGGCACCGAGTCTCAATTTTTTGACGCGCAGGAGGATGTAATCCCCTCTGCGTTTTTCCTCATTCCCCCCGGCTTTGACGAGAGCTCTTGCCCACGTCGCCTTGTCGATGTTGCCTGAAACGAGTTCCTCCTCAGCTCCGGCAAACCATTCGGCATCTTGATCGGAGAGATCGAACAGCATTTTGTCCTTCATGATTGCCGCTGATCGAACGGCCTGGGGAATCAAGCGCCAAGGACGGGATTTGAAACATTTCCGAAGAAGGACGACAACCACGACTAAAAACACCAACAACCCCGCGATCCCATAAGCCGTCTCCACCTGCTGGTGGTCTGCCGCCGCCTTGTCTGCCGCTGCCTGCTCGGCCACGCTGGCCCGCTGGGAGGTTCCGTCGAGTACCGCCGCCCACTTGCGGGCAGCATAGTCTGCCTCGGCAGTCGGTGCGGGGGCTGATTGAACGGTCCGTAAATTCCGCTGAATCGCTTGCGAGATGTCCGCGTCAGTCATTCCGTCTGGAAATGGCACCTGGCCCATCCCTGGAACTTCTATGATCTTCGGCATGTCCGTAGCAGTACCACTGGCCGTGGTTCCCTTCAAGCAATTCATTAGCGGACACGAAAAGCCCCGGCCAGCGTGAGCCAACCGGGGCGGATAGGGTGGCTGATAGCTAGGCTAATTCGTTATCGCGCTTCGGCGCTAACGCACTGATTCGGCCAGAAATGTCCTGTCGTGAAATGTCCAATTCAATCTCGGCAGTAACACCGTTTTGCCTCCGTAAAAAGGGACAGGCCCATAGTGGCAGAAGTCTGTTGACTGCGGGCGGGATTGGCGTAGTGTGCAACCATGAGACGGGCACGATGGATTGTTCCGGTGACGGCTGGGTGTCTCAGGCCGGTGATCTACCACTGCGTCAGCCGGGCGGTGAACCGGGAGTTTGTATTCGGGGACGTAAAAAGGGACAGGCCCATAGTGGCAGAAGTCTGTTGACTGCGGGCGGGATTGGCGTAGTGTGCAAGCATGAGACGGGCACGATGGATTGTTCCGGTGACGGCTGGGTGTCTCAGGCCGGTGATCTACCACTGCGTCAGCCGGGCGGTGAACCGGGAGTTTGTATTTGGGGATGT